>JAGIAQ010000004.1:0-53148 GCA_017744795.1 Niabella sp.
GGCA
Source organism: Niabella sp. (assembly GCA_017744795.1). GTDB lineage: Bacteria > Bacteroidota > Bacteroidia > Chitinophagales > Chitinophagaceae > Niabella. Next base: position 5 of record JAGIAQ010000004.1, read on the forward strand.
CCGGTTTCATCCGTTACGGCAGCCGTCTGTGCGCCTTTCACCTGAACGGTTACTCCGGGCAACGGCTCTCCTTTTTCATTCGTGACTTTACCTTTTACAGTCACTTGCTTTTGCTGAAATAAAATCCCGGGAGCTGCATGTGCTTTTATGCCCGGAACAAGGCAAAGTTCGATGGCCGCTGCCATGAAGCAATACTTCAATGGCGACCAAATCCCTTTCCCAGACTTTGGAAGGTGGATTGTACTTCTCATATTGTTCAAAGTTGATTTTACGCTTTAGAAGGCGTTAGAATATAGCGCAAGGGATCACGTTACCTCATGTATGTAAACATTATGACTACAGCATATACCTTTGTAAACGGCAAACGAATCCCTAACTCGTTTGAGTCAACACTTGTATCACAATATGAACGGCGCTACACAAAAATGCACAGCACTTACCGTTAGATTTTTTTACGCTGTAGCTGACTGTTGTTCACTACTTCAATAAACAAGCCGCTATATACAAACCCCATGTATATTTTTAGTTTAATGAGCACTTTAGCCTAAGTATAGCTCTTAATAGTTATCGGGCGGTCATCGAGGCCAGAGCACATACTTCAGGATAAAGCCTGTTAAAACGATCTTACAAAAGCAATGGAATCAGGGAATATTATTTTTCATTCGACAGTACCCTGCAAAATCGTTATTGCCTAACAATGTTACCATCATTTTTTAAACTAAAAAAATAAATTTCTTCAGGCAATGAGTGCGTAACCCATGTTTTATTCGATAAAGCAGGCGTAGCAAACGGAGGATCAATTAATAGAAAGATCTTCCTTTTTTAATGCTTTCTGAAAATAGAGGCAAGCCTGTTGCAACCCGCATTCCGCGCATTTTGGTGCCCTTGCCGTACATACATATCTACCGTGCAGGATCAGCCAGTGATGTGCAATATGAATGAGCTCAGGGTTTATATTTTTTATGAGTTCCTTTTCCACCGCCAACGGTGTGGTTAGTTTCTGGGGCACCAGGCCGATGCGTTTACTCACTCTGAAAACATGGGTATCAACCGCCATATTGGGCTGCTGATCCACAACAGAAGTAATGACATTTGCCGTTTTTCTGCCAACACCCGGCAGGGTTATCAATTCAGACACCGTCATAGGAATCTGACCGTTAAAATCGGTTAGTACTTTTTGCGCCATCCCTATAAGGTGCCGGGTTTTATTATTTGGGTAGGAAATACTTTTTATCAACGGGAACAATTCATCAAATGAAGCGTTGCTCAAAGCAGAAATATCCGGGTATTTTTTAAAAATAAAAGGTGTCGTCAGATTCACCCGTTTATCGGTGCATTGGGCAGAAAGAATTACCGCTACCAGCAACTGGTAAGGACTATCGTATACCAGCTCTGTTTCGGCGTCCGGCATATGCCCCTGAAAATAGTGCAGCACAAAATCGTATCGTTCCTTCTTTGTCATAAAACAAACCTACGTAATTTTGGGTTACAGGTTTCAAGTTACAGGGATCAACCTGAAACTTGTAACTTGTAACTTGAAACAAATAGCCAACATGGGAACAATAGAATTCTATAACAACCAGCTCGTCATCGCCTCGCATATCATCACTTATGGTAATGCGGCAACGGAAGCGCTTACCGAACAGATACGGGACGAGATTGAAACGATGTGGAATGAGCCTAATGGAACGGCTTTTATAAAAAATGCAGCCTATAGGGTTCGTTTTAAAATAACCGCTGCTTTTGCGCCCGGCATTGACCCGGTGGAAATATTATCTAATGACAACCCTCTGAATAATTATTTCCGGATTGAAGAATATGTAATGGGTAATATCTCATTTGTAGACGGGCTGGGTTGCAATACCGGCTATTTTAAACTGGAAAATTTATATAAAGGCTCTACAACTGCGGCCCATGAATACGGTCATACCCTGGGACTGGAACACCCGGCAGACCTGGACTACAGGGGAAAGGGCGTTCCGGGTATTATGTATCCAAGAGGCACGCTTGTAGACGCGATGTACCAGTATGAACCGGATCAGCCCGCTGGCGCCAAAGGAGGCACCCTTCATCCCATGTACCGGAAAGTAAGAACAGAAGATATCCATTTATTAAAAATAGAGCACCTTGATTTTAAAAGCGCCGTTACCGTAATCGGCGACTTCAGCAGTGTATGGCATCCGGAGCATCAGCAGGCGGCAAGTAGTCAACAGGTAAATAGTGAATAATCAATGGATCGGTAAACGTGAGGCGTGAAGCAGTTGGGCAATGTAAATGCTGAACGCAGACCGCCAAACGCGCAATGCGGAACGCAAATCAACCTTGAAACCTGCAACCTGGAACCATTATCCTTCCCCCGATGTATCCAGCGGAAACTCAAGGATAAAGGTGCTCCCTTTGCCCAGGGTGCTTTCAATTTTTACGGTGCCACCATGCGATTGAGTTACTGATTTTACATAATTCAACCCCAGTCCAAACCCTTTTACGTTATGTAGATTACCCGTATGTGCTCGATAGAATTTTTCAAAGACCCTTTTCTGAGTTTCCTTGCTCATCCCGATACCATTATCTTCAAAACGCAATACGAGCTTGCCCCCGGCGTTCTGTGAGGCTATTTTAAGGAGAACGGGCACATTATCCTTCGAGTATTTCACGGCATTGTCTACCAGGTTATTGACCAGGTTGGTGAAATGCACTTCATCTGCCTTTATCAGGTCGTTAGAAGCATGCAGGTTCAATTCTGCCCTTCCGCTTTTTTCCTGCAGTTGGAGTAAAAATTTATCGGCGATCAACTGGATCACCTCATGCACGTGCAGCGGCTCCTTATCCAGCTCCACTTCCTGTTTTTCAAACTGGGAAGCCTTCAGGATGGCTTCCACCTGTTTATTCATCCGTTGGTTCTCTTCTTTTATAATACCACTGAAATAGGACATTTTTGTTTTATCGGACAACACTTTTTCATTCTTCAACGCATCAACAGCCAATGAGATCGTAGCAATAGGTGTTTTAAATTCATGCGTCATATTATTGATGAAGTCATTCTTTATTTCACCCAGTTTCTTTTGACGCAGCATCGTGTACACCGTTACAAAGAAAGCCGCGATGATCACCAACGTAAATAAGATCGCAAGTATGATGCTCCCGGTAAGGGATTTCATCACGATCTTTTTGTAATTAAGCACTATGATATATAAAAACTCATCGGGAGGACTTTCAAACGACGATCCGTTGTTGGCAATAATAGCCGCCATGGGCGGCCGGTAATTGCTGACGGTATCCATGCTGGCTTTTTCAAAATTTAACGATTGCTTTTCAACCTGGTCAAACGGGCCGGGCGTTTTCGCCAGCAATGCAAATTCATATTTTACATCGTTTAACTGTACCCGGTTCAGCGCTTTCTGAATCCGGTCGCTCAATTCCGCCTGATTCAGACGTGCGTGTATGGTATTTCGCTTCGACAGTTCATTGGCCATGCGCAACGGCGGTATTATGCCGAGCGCATCGTTCGCCGGCGGCAGGAACTGCATTTTATATTGCGTTAACTCATCGCGCAAAATATTCGACACATTATCGATCTTTTGACGCACCTGGTCTTCCCTTAAAATAACATTATTCTTCAGCCAGGAAACCTGCAGCAAAATAATGCCCAAAAGGGACAGGCTGATTAAAACGATGATAAGTACAAATAGTTTTCTCACAAAATTTTAGCTAAACACAGCAAATATAATCATAGCAGCCCAACTGTAACAGGGCAGCGCTTCCCAGCGGTAATATTTAACGTGTTGTTGTAGGAACGAACGCTTAATGTGTAATGCCCAATGCTGAACGCCTGTTACGGTCATTAACCAGCGTTTGGCGTTGTGCGTTACGCGTTAAGCATTTAGCGTTTATTTTATCCTATATTTGAAAAATGGAACCTGCAAACGGAACTTTTTTAATTGCAAACCCGCACCTGAACGATCCGAATTTTGTGCGGACCGTTGTTTTTTTATGCGAGCACGATGCGGAGGGCAGCGTTGGTTTTGTAATGAACCGGAAAACAGATCAAACGATCGGCGACCTGATACCGGAAATGGAGGGCCAGCGTTTTCCCATTTACGAAGGCGGGCCGGTAGGACTGGACAGTATTCATTTTTTGCACCAGTACCCCGACCAGATTCCCGGAGGCAAAGAGGTTACGGATGGTATTTATTGGGGCGGCGATTTTGAAACATTGGCCTCCCTGATGACAACCGGAAAAATTGAGGCGGCAAAAGTGCGCTTTTTCCTCGGATACAGCGGCTGGGGCGCGGCACAGCTTGACATGGAAATGGAAGAAAAAACCTGGATCGTAGCCAAAGCCAGAAAAGATTTTGTTTTTTGTCGCGATGAGCGGGAACTGTGGAAGGATATTCTAAAACATCTGGGTGGCGATTACGAACTGATCATTAATGCGCCCATCGACCCAAGACTGAATTAGGTTCCAGGTTTCTGGTCTCAGGGACAATTTCACACATTTTCAAATCTTCAAATTTTCAAATCTTCTATGAAACGTTTACTTTTTTCGGCAGCCGTGGCATTGTCCTTATTTTTCTCCGGTTGCGGCAGTTTGCAGTCGGTTACCAATGGATTATCGCAATTACAAATGGCCGCAGGCTTACGGGAAGCGTTGACTCAGGGGCTTTTCAGTGGTTTTAATGCCTTTGCCAGCCCCAACCAGGGCAATCCGCTGGTACGCTTTGCTTTTCCCGGCGATGCCGCTAAAATAGAAAATACGCTGCGGGACCTGGGATTATCGTCTGTCGTAAACAAAATGACAGCAAAATTTACAAATGCCATGGGGCAGGCAGTTGTTGCCGCCAAACCGGTTTTCCTCAGCGCGGTAAAAAATATGAGCATCACGGATGCAGCTTCTCTCCTGCTGACCAATAACCGGCATGCAGCGACGGAATATTTCAAGGCGCAAATGAGCCCTGAGCTGATGAGCCAGTTCCGGCCGATCGTGGATAATACCGTACGCACCAGTGGCGCTGATGCCGACTATCAAACGCTGGCCCGGGCCTATAACGCCATCCCATTCCTGAGCAAAAAGCTGGAGCCCAACCTGAACGAGTTTATTGCCGGACGGGCCATCGACGCCCTGTTCCTGTCTGTGGCCAGCGAAGAAGAAAAGATACGCACCAACCTTGCCTTTAGAAAAACAGCTTTATTGCAAACCGTTTTTGGTTATGCTGACCAGCAAATGAGAACAGGGAATGGTGGGTTCCAGCCCCGGTAAAAGGGTTCATGTCTTCGCGGTTAATATTTCTCGCGGTGACGCAAAGGAGCAACGGCGCAGCAGAAGATTCGATTAAATCTGTGCAAGTCTGCGAAATCCGTGAGAAAAAGTATGAATTAGGCGCCCTCTCACAAACGCCTGCGGCGGTTAATGTTTCACGCAAGGACGCAAAGGAGCAACGACGCGGTGAGTTGCTTCCAAAAGCTCTAAAAGGGGGCTCACAGATTCCACGCATTTTCACAGAAGGTTTGATTGAATCTGTGTAAATCTGCCGAATCTGTGAGAAACAAAAACAGTATACGTTCCCGCGTGTGCAACTATTTTTATATCTTTAAAAGTGGTATCATATTTTAATACTCAAACTGTAAACTTATGACTGATCCAAACTATGGCGCTTCGGGGCAGACCGAATCCAACCTGTTTAACGATTTAGTGCCGGTGCAATATGGCAGCTTCTGGGAACGCCTTGCAGCCGCACTTATAGACGGCCTTATCATTGGCATTGCCTGGTCTATTATCGCTTCGCTGCTGGGGATTGATCTTTTGGACAGAACTGTTATAGCCTCTGATTCCGGTATAAGCATGTACCACTGGTCATGGGGATCCCGGGGCGTACCTATGGTAATTTACTGGTTATATTTTGCCTTTATGGAATCAGGGCCAAAACAGGCCACGCTCGGAAAGATGGCGCTTGGTTTAAAAGTAACGAACACCCACGGACAACCTATAAGCTTCTTAAATGCCACCGGTCGCTTTTTTGCAAAATACCTTTCTGCTATCATCCTGTTTATCGGGTACCTGATGGTATTATGGGATGACAAACGCCAGGGCTTGCACGATAAGCTGGCGGGAACGCTGGTGGTGAAGAAATAAATATTGAAGTTGTTTACACTTTCAGTATCCTTTGCATTTCCCGCAGATAACGCCGATTTTTTGCGCAGATGTCAGCAGAAAATCAATCTGCGGATATCAGCGGTGTATTAGATCTGCTTAAAATCAGCCGGAAAGCCAGATGCAATATTGCTTCTATAAAAAGTTTAAACAACTTCAGTAAAAAATTAAAGCCGGCTGAAAATTCAACCGGCTTTAATACAATATTATTAAAGAGCGTTATACTGCTGCTGCGCCCTCAATCAAGACCATCACTTTATTATTCAGCACTTCCACAAAACCGCTCTGGATCTGGAAAAAACCGGGCTCTCCTTTTTGATTAAGGATCTTCAGTCTCCCTTCCTTCAACGCCGCGATCATTGGCGCATGCTTATCCAGCACCTCAAAAGAACCGGAAATACCGGGCAGCTGCACGCCATCCACATTGCCGGTAAACACTTTTTTCTCGGGAGTTAATATTTCTAATGTCATATAATTTGAAAATTTGAAAATTTGAAAATTCATAATGCAAAATGTGCTCTTTTCAAATTAGCACATTTCCTAATTTTCAAATTAAGACTGCGCCAGTAATTTCTTTCCTTTCTCGATCGCGTCATCAATATTCCCAACAAGGTTGAAGGCAGCTTCAGGATACTCATCTACCTCGCCGTCCATGATCATATTAAAGCCACGGATGGTTTCATCGATGGGCACCAATACCCCTTTCAAACCGGTAAAGGCTTCAGCAACGTGGAAAGGCTGCGACAGGAAGCGCTGTACCTTACGGGCACGGGCCACGGTCATTTTATCCTCATCGCTTAATTCATCCATACCCAGGATGGCAATGATATCCTGCAATTCTTTATAACGCTGTAAAATTCTTTTAACCTTGTTGGCAGTTTCATAATGCGCGTCACCCACTACCTGTGGCATCAAAATCCGTGAAGTAGAATCCAAGGGGTCTACCGCAGGGTAAATACCCAGATCCGCAATCTTACGGCTTAATACGGTAGTAGCATCCAGGTGGGCAAAAGTTGTTGCCGGCGCCGGATCGGTCAGGTCATCCGCAGGTACGTACACCGCCTGTACGGAGGTGATAGAACCGCTTTTTGTAGAAGTGATCCGCTCCTGCATCAATCCCATTTCAGTAGCCAGTGTAGGCTGGTAACCCACCGCAGAAGGCATACGGCCCAGCAGGGCTGATACCTCAGAACCCGCCTGGGTGAAACGGAAGATATTATCTACGAAGAACAGGATATCCTTTCCTTTACCTTCACCATCTCCGTCACGGAAATATTCGGCAATGGTCAATCCGCTCAGGGCCACACGTGCACGGGCTCCGGGGGGCTCATTCATTTGCCCGAATACGAAAGTAGCTTTGGATTCAGACAATTCCGCCTGGTTTACCTTGCTCAGGTCCCAGCCGCCTTCTTCCATGCTGTGCTTGAAGGCTTCGCCATATTTCATAATGCCGGCCTCGATCATCTCACGCATCAGGTCATTTCCCTCACGGGTACGCTCGCCCACACCTGCAAATACGGATAATCCACCGTGGCCTTTCGCAATATTGTTGATCAATTCCTGGATCAGTACGGTTTTACCCACTCCCGCACCCCCAAACAACCCGATCTTACCACCCTTTGCATAGGGCTCGATCAGATCAATAACCTTAATCCCGGTAAATAAAACCTCGGTAGCGGTGCTCAGGTTTTCAAAGGCGGGCGGCATCGCGTGAATCGGACGGCCATTTTCTTTGGAAACAGCAGGCAACCCGTCGATAGCGTCACCCGTTACATTAAACAGACGGCCTTTAATACCTTCGCCAACAGGCATGGTAATGGCTTTCCCGGTATCGCGCACCTCTGTGCCCCGTACCAACCCTTCGGTACCGTCCATCGCAATGGTACGAACACTGTCCTCACCCAAATGCTGCTGCACTTCCAGCACCAATGTTTCACCATTTTCTTTGGTGAGTTCCAATGCGTTATAAATTTCAGGAAGCGTGCCATCAAACTGTACATCGATAACCGCACCAATTACCTGTTTTACTTTACCTGCGTTTGCCATATAAAATATTGAAATAAGGTTTTGTTTGAGGCTGCAAAAGTAAGGTTTAAAGCTGTATTATTCGTTTAAAACCCAAGAATTATTAAGAACAAATTAATAATTATTAATAAGCTGTGGAAAAAATATCAAATATCTGTTCCGCTCACTTATTTTTGTATAAATATTCTGCTAACCAATTAAAAATAATCTCTTTATCCTATGGTTGTTCGACGCGTACTGACCGCAATTTTTGTTTTATCCCTTTTTGCTGTTGTTTCCTGTAAACACGAAGAAAAAAAAGTAAAAGAAAAAGTGATCCGGATCGAAAAACCGGTAACCAAGGTGGACGTCACCATTGACACCGCTAATGCCTTTAACCAGTTATTTATCGACAGTTCATTGGTTAACAGTTATTTATCTGGTGCAAAACTGAGTGACACCCTGGTAAACCGGATCAAAAGTTTTTACAACAGCCGCAACTATCAATACGCCTGGTTTTCCCCGGAGGGCGTTCCCGAGCATACGGTTTCCTTCTGGAATATGCTGAAAAACTACCTTAATTATTCAAAAGACTCCACTGTTTACAATAAGGCGCTGGCAGCTAAAATGGAGTCGATTATTAATACAGACAGCCTGCGGATCCGGAATGATTCTGTTTACCAGCACCTGGAGCTTTCGCTCACCAAATATTTTTACCTGTTTGCCGATCATGCATATGCCTATGATCCCGGTTTTGATATGAAAACGCTGGAATGGTATATCCCCAAGAAGAAATTAACGCTTCAAGGTATGCTGGATTCGGCTATTGCAGGAAAGGGACAGTTCTCTGAAGCCTACGCCCCTACAAACCCGCAGTATAAAAAACTGCGCCAGCAATTGCAGAAATACAAGGCCATAAAAGATGCCGGGGGCTGGCCAAGGGTAAACAGCCCTGTAGAAGTGATGAAAACCGGATTTAAGGATCCCTCTGTTAAAGCCCTTAAAAAACGCCTTAAAATAGAAGGTTTCCTGGAAGGAGAAGACAGCACGTTTACGAACACTTATGATGCCGAACTGGCGGATGCCGTAAACGCTATTAAAAAAGTATATGGTTATAAGGAAGACGGCACCGCGGGAAAAACATTTTTAAAGGATGTGAACGTTTCCATCGATGAACGGATCCAGCAGATCCTGATCAATATGGAGCGGATGCGCTGGATCCCCACAGAAACCAGGGACTCCGGCCGCGCCATCATGGTAAATATCCCGGAGTATAAAATGCACGTGTATGAGAACGGCCGCCCCGCATGGGATATGAATGTGGTGGTGGGTAAGGAAAGTAATAATACCACGGTATTCACCGGCGTTCTAAAAACGGTGGTCTTCAGCCCGTACTGGAACGTACCTACCAGCATTGTAAAAAAAGAAATGCACGGGCATCCCAGCGCCGCCTATCTCGACAAGAACCATATGGAGATCCTGAACGGACAGGTACGCCAGAAACCCGGCCCCTGGAACTCTTTGGGCCTGGTGAAGTTCCTGTTCCCGAACAGTTATAATATTTATTTTCATGACTCCCCGGCAAAAAGCTTATTCAATAAGGATAAACGCAGCTTTAGCCACGGGTGCATCCGGCTGCAGGAACCGGCAAAATTTGCGGCTTATGTACTGGATGACTCCACTCATTGGGATGAATACAAAATAGATTCAGCCATGCACAGCTACAAAGAGAAATACGTGCGCGTAAGAAAACCAATACCCGTGCTGATCACGTATTTTACGGCTTGGGTAGACGATGAAGATGCCTTAAATTTCAGGGAGGATATTTACGGGCATGATGCGGTAATAGCAAAGAAGATGTTCCTTAACAGTGTGGGCACTACCTACACCCGTCAAAAGGCGATCCGGGATAGTTTGCAGCAGATCAAAGATTCTATCAAAGCAAAGGAACTGGAACTAAAGCTTAAAAGAAAAGCGGATAGTCTACGGAGGGCGACCGGAGGCTAAATGCCAGACGCGCAATGCTGAAGGCAAAACGCTATCCGGCAAACATCAGACATCAAACGTCAAACATCCGACATTTGTAGCATGAATATTATTGAGGTAACCACGCCGGGGCTGGCGAAATCATTTTTACAGGTTAACGTTATGATCAACCGGGGGGATCCTAATTATATTCGCCCGTTGGATAAAGATGTGGCTGCCGTATTTGATCCTGCAAAAAATAAAGCCTTCCGGTTTGGGGAAGCGATCCGCTGGATACTCAAAGATGCCGGCGGCAACCTGATCGGCCGTATTGCTGCTTTTGTCAACAAAAAATACAAAACCAAGGGTGATGACGGCCCCGTGGGCGGGATCGGCTTTTTTGATTGTATTAACGATCAATCCGCCGCCGATTTTTTGCTCGATACCGCTAAAACCTGGCTGCAGGAAAGGGGAATGACGGCCATGGACGGTCCCATTAATTTCGGGGAACGTGATAAATGGTGGGGCCTGCTGGTAGAAGGTTTTGAGCCGCCGTTGTACTGCATGAATTATAACGCGCCTTATTACAAAGACCTGCTGGAGCACTATGGTTTTAAGCCGTTTTTCTACCAGGCCTGTTTTAGTCTCAATGCAAAGAATCTTTTACAGGATAAGTTTTATGCGCGGCATGATGCGCTTGCAAAGGACCCCAATTTTTCAGCTGTCACCATTCAAAAGAATAATCTGAAAAAATACGCCAGGGATTTTACGATCGTCTATAATAAAGCCTGGGCGGGGCATGGTGGCTTAAAACAAATGGAAGAGCGCACCGTTCTGAAACTGTTCCAAAGCATGAAAGCGGTTATGGACGAGCGGATCTGCTGGTTCCTCTATTATAAAGAAGAACCGATCGGGATCTGGCTCAACCTGCCCGATCTCAACCAATGGTTCAAATACCTCGACGGTAAATTCGGGTTGATCGACAAACTAAAATTCCTCTGGTATAAAAGAACGCGACCCAATAAAAAATTCGTAGGCATTGTTTTCGGCCTGGTGCCGGAATTTCAGGCCAAGGGGGCCGATGCCTATTTTATCGTGGAGGGTGGCAAGGTGATCCAGGATTACCGGGTTGGCCCGGACGGGTACAAAGTGGGCAATACCCTTTATGATCAGAACGAACTGCAATGGATCGGAGAGTTTAATCCAAAAATGATCAACGTTGCAAAATCATTGGGAACCTATCTCAGCCGCAGGCTGTGTACCTACCGATATAATTTTGACCGGGAAAAAGAATTTAAAATGCACCCGGTGCTGCAATAGGATGTGGAAAGCCACAGAGGCTCAGCAACACAGAGTCTTTCAGTGTTTCTGTGGCAACAGTGAATGGAGAATAGTGAATCAATGTCGTTTACTTAAGGATTACACTTACATCCTCTGCGCATTCTGCGAGAAACTTATGTTGAACCGTCAATACATCAGTGCAGACGCATAAATTTAAAGATACAACGAAATGTAAAGGTAAACCACAGAGAATAATGCAGAGAAGACACAGAGATTACAGAGGCAGCCCATTGACTAGCAGGGCGCTGTGTTCTCTGTGTCAAAGCTCTGTTTCCCCTGTGGATAAAACAATTTAGTTGTACAGAATACACGAATGCCATGCGCCGCCGGCGCTATTTGTGTTCATTGTTTTACGAATAGATTAATCATTTTATTCGTGCATTCGTGGCTTAGCCAATTTATGCGTTCGCCCTGGGCATCACAGTAATACCCATTTTTATTTTCTTAGCTTTGCTTAAAATAGCACAGCAATGAAATTTACTTTTTACGGCCAGTCCTGTTTCCTGATCGAACTAAGTGGTAAGAAATTTTTATTCGACCCATTCATCACCGGGAATGAACTAGCAAAAAACATAGACAGTAACAGCATTGCAGCAGATTACATCCTGGTAAGCCACGGCCATGGCGATCATGCGGCCGACCTGGTAGCCATTGCTAAGAGAACCGGCGCCCTGGTGATCAGCAATTTTGAGATCGTCACCTGGTTGCAGCTACAGGGCGTTACGAATGTGCACCCGATGAACTTCGGTTCCTACGATTTTGATTTTGGTACGCTTACCTTAATGCAGGCACAGCACAGCAGCAGCTTTATGGACGGCAGCTATGCAGGTGCGGCCGGCGGATTTATCCTTACTGCTCCCGGCGGCAGTTTTTATTACAGCGGTGATACCAGTTTAATGCTGGACATGCAATTAGTTCCTCATTATGCCAAACCAGATGTGGCCATTCTTCCCATTGGGGGCAATTTTACGATGAATGCACGGGACGCTGTAAAAGCCAGTGATTTCATTCAGTGTAATAATATTATAGGCGTTCATTTCGACACATTTGGATATATCAAAATCGATCATGAAAAAGCCCGGAAATTATTTGAAGACGCCGGAAAGCAACTGTTAATTCCGGAGATCGGGGCCACTTATAATCTGTAACCGGCTGCTCTTTTTTGTTGCCGGGAAGCCGGAAATGCGGTAAGAAATTGTCTTTTAACCTATTATCACCATTGCCTACCAACCGGGCTATGCGGGGCTTGCAGCCGCGCATCTTTATTCTATCGCCTCCGGCGTTATTTTAAACATTAAGATTCTGTGTTAAGAAAAGGCTTAATGCCGCTTAACTCCTTACTATTTTTTATTTTGAAACCTCTTAATTTTCGAAGAAACGTCGATCCCGGCGGTCTTTTAACGATAGTTTTTGCCCACAGACAGTTTTCCTTCCTTTTAGCGTCCTATAAATGTAGAAATTTACGGCCCTACAATAATTAAACTACCTATTAAACAATATGAAAGGTATTCGTATCGTCATTTTGACCAGTGCATTATTCGCTTCCTGCACCCAGGGTAAAAATAAAGACAATAAGAAAGATGACGCGCCCAAGCCCTATCCCGTGCTGACCCTTGCGCCCCGGCCGGCCACCACGTATCATGATTATCCCGCTACCATTCAGGGGCAACAGGTGGTAGAGATCCGCCCCATGGTGGATGGCTATTTAGAAAAAATTTATGTTCCGGAGGGAGCCGCAGTAAAAAAAGGACAATTGCTTTTCCAGATCAGCAATCCCCAATATGAACAACAGGTGGTTACAGCCAAAGCCGCTATCAAAAGTGCCGAAGCCGATGTAAGCGCGGCACAAATGAACGTGGAAAAAACAAAACCACTGGTGCAGCAGGACATTATCAGCAAATATGAATTAGAATCAGCACAATACACCTTAAAAGCCAAAGAGGCGGCTCTGGCGCAGGCTAAGGCAACGCTGGCCAATGCCCTTACCAATATCGGCTATACTACTATCCGCAGCCCGCAATCGGGCGTTATTGGCCTGATCCCCTATAAGATCGGCGCGCTGGTAAGCAGCACTACTTCCAATCCCCTTACCACCTTATCAAACAACTCCAACATATATGCCTATTTTTCATTGAATGAAAAACAGCTATTGGGGTTCGCCAGCCGGCACCCGGGCGGTACCATGCAGGAAAAACTAACAAGCCTTCCACCGGTGAACCTTGTTCTTGCCGACGGAACGCTTTACAGTGAACCCGGCAAGATTGAAACCGCCAGCGGCTCTATTACCACCGCCACGGGAACCATCACTTTTAAAGGTACCTTCCCCAATCCCGGTGGCGTTATACAAAACGGCGCCAGCGCCACCGTACGCATCCCGCGGAGCGAAACCGCGGCGCTGCTGATCCCGCAAAGCGCCAGTTTTGAATTGCAGGACAAGCGCCTGGTATATAAACTCACTTCTGATAATAAGGTGATCGGTACAGCTATTACATCCACTGCCACTCCGGACGGTCAATACCTGATTGTTCAAAACGGGTTGAACAAAGGCGATCGCATTGTGTTGAACGGTTTCAATCTCAAAGATGGCACCGTTGTAATTCCCAAACCTGTAAATACAGATAGTCTTTATAATTTAAAAGCCACCCTGCAAAATAATCTCTGATGTTAAAGCGATTTATAGAACGACCTGTATTGAGTACAGTAATATCAGTGCTCATCGTATTATTGGGTGTCTTAGGAGTACTAAAACTTCCTATTGAACAATACCCTTACATTTCGCCACCCACGGTGCAGGTAAACGCTACCTACAGCGGCGCCAATACCGATGCGGTTTTAAAAAGCGTTATCATTCCGCTGGAACAGCAGATAAATGGCGTGGAAGGCATGACCTACATGACCTCTACCGCTACCAATGAAGGATCTGCCAACATCAGCATTTTTTTTGATGTAGGCCGTGATCCCGATCAGGCCGCAGTAGACGTACAAAACCGGATCTCCGCCGCCACCGGTAAATTGCCGCAATCCGTTATACAAAACGGGATTACTGTACGGAAACAGCAAACCAGTAACGTATTGATCATTTCGGTTTACTCGGATAAAAAAGATTATGATCAAACCTTTTTACAGAACTACTCCGCTATCAATCTTATTCCGCAGCTGCAGCGGGTAAACGGTGTGGGCGGCGCCAACGTTTTTGGAAATGTAATGACCTATGCCATGCGCATCTGGTTAAAGCCGGATGTGATGTCGGTTTACGGCGTTACCCCTGCGGATGTGTCCACTGCTCTTGCAGAACAAAATGTGAATGCGGCCCCGGGCGTGTTCGGACAAAACTCCAACCAGCCTTTTCAGTATGTAATCACCTATACCGGCACGCTGGTTACCACTGATGATTTCGGCAATATCATTATTAAATCGATGGGCAACGGCCAATACCTGCGCCTGAAAGATATTGCCCGGGTGGAACTGGGTGCGCAGACCTATACCGGATCTACTGCCACCAATGGCAAACCTTCATTGGGTATTGCGATCAGTCAGACCCCCGGATCCAATGCACGCGATGTGATCATTAATTGTAAAACCGTGGTGGAGCAGGCCGCCAAAGCCTTTCCGGATGGTGTTAAGTTTATTTACCTGGTAGATATCAACACCTTCCTCAGCGCTTCCATCACCAAAGTTGTGCATACCCTGGTGGAGTGTTTTCTGCTGGTATTTCTGGTGATCCTTATTTTCCTGCAGGACGTTCGTTCTACTATTATCCACGGTATTTCCGTTCCGGTTTCTATCATCGGCACTTTCTTTTTTCTTTACCTGTTCGGGTTCAGTGTAAACCTGTTGACCCTGTTTGCGCTGGTACTGGCCATTGGTATCGTAGTGGATGATGCCATTGTGGTGGTAGAAGCCGTGCACGCCAAACTGGAACATGGCTACACCTCGCCGCGAAAGGCGGCCATCGACGCAATGCACGAAATTGCACCGGCCATTATTTCTATCACCCTGGTAATGGCATCGGTATTTTTGCCGGTTACATTTGTTACGGGGTCGGCAGGCGTTTTTTATCGCCAGTTTGGTATTACGCTGGCCATCGCCATTATGATCTCCGCACTAAACGCCTTAACGCTTTGTCCGGCCCTGGCCGCGATGTTCTTAAAGCCTCCGGCCCATATACAGGATACCCCGGAGGGGGAAAAGATGAGCTGGGGAAAACGCTTTGGAACCGCCTTTAATGCCGGCTATGGCGCGCTGGTAGGCAAGTACACCAAAGGCGTGCACTACCTGGCAAAAAGAACCGGGCTTGTTTTTGGAATCATTTTAATTTTTGCAGCGGCCTTTTTCCTGCTGATGAAAAGTACGCCTACCAGTTTTGTGCCCAGTGAGGATATGGGAACCATTTTTGTAAACGTAACCCTTCCTCCGAGTTCTACCATGGAGCGCGTGCGGGAAGTGGATGCACAAGTAGACAGCGTGGTGCATAAACTGCCGCAAGTGGCGGCTACCATGCGTATGATGGGTCGTAACTTTATTGCCGGCAGCGGCAGCTCCTACGGCATGGTGATCATTCGTCTGAAACCCTGGGATGAAAGACCGGGTGTTTCGGACAAGGACCTGATCAAAAAATTAATTCAGTCCACAGCATTTATTACCGGCGCCAAGATCACCTTTATGCAGCAGCCTACTATTTCCGGCTTCGGAACCAGCGGGGGCTTCACTTTTCAGCTGCAGGACCGCGCTGCACATTCCACGGCTGAATTTTATAAGGTGGGACAAAACTTCTTAAACGAATTGAGCAAGCGACCAGAGATCCAATATGCCGCCACTTCGTTCAACCCCAATTTCCCCCAATACCTTTTATCCGTAAACGTCGCCAAATGTAAAGATGCCGGCATTCCCGTTACCACTATACTAAGCACTATGGGCGTGTTTTACGGCAGTGCTTATGTCAGCAACTTTAATGAGTTTGGTCAGCAATACCAGGTGATCCTGCAGGCAGCGCCCAGTTATACCGCCAGCACACAAGGACTTAATAATATTATGGTGCGTGCCGCAGACGGCTCCATGAACCCCATTGCAGAATACATTACGCTGAAAAGAATTTACGGACCTGAATCTGTAACCCGATTCAATATGTATAATTCCATGTCAGTAAACGGCTCACCCAATAGCGGCTACAGCACGGGGCAATCCTTACAGGCTATTTCGGAAGAAGCGGCAAAAACACTGCCGCCCGGTTATAGTTTTGAATATTCCGGTATCAGCCGCGAAGAGCAAAATAGCGGATCCCAGACCATTTATGTTTTTATTTTAAGTCTGGTTTTTGTGTACCTGTTGTTAAGCGCTTTATATGAAAGCTACCTGTTGCCCTTTGCCGTGTTGCTTTCCTTACCGGTGGGATTAACGGGGGTTTTTGTATTTGCAAAATTGTTTGGGCTCGACAATAATATCTATATGCAGATCTCCATGATCATGCTGATCGGCCTGTTGGCAAAGAATGCCATCCTTATTGTGGAGTTTGCACTGGAACGCCGTTTGAACGGAATGGGCCTGCTCGAATCGGCTCTTGAAGGCGCAAAAGCAAGGCTGCGGCCTATTTTAATGACTTCGTTCGCATTCATCCTGGGATTAATGCCTTTAATTTTTGCATCCGGCGTAGGCGCTTATGGCAACCGCTCTATTGGCACAGGAGCCATCGGCGGTATGTTGTTTGGTACCGTATTGGGGGTATTTGTAATCCCGGCGCTTTACATTGTTTTCCAGGGCCTGCAGGAAAAAATAAAAACAAATAAATATGATGCCCACGGGGAATTGATTATCGATCCTGAAAATAACAGTAAGTAATATTTTTTAGCCGGCAGTAATGCTACTATCAGCTTCCTTGTGTCACTCACTTCAGCTTTAGTGCATAACCGAGCAATACAAAATAAATCAAGGAATGAAACCTGCAACCGCAATATATAAACTCACAGGAATTATTTTAGCAATGGCCTTGCTTCCCGCTTGTAAGGTTACCCAGCCCTACAACTCCTCAAAAAATATAAGCGACCAGTTGTACCGGAGTCCGGCAACCAACGACACCGCCACCATTGCAACGCTTCCCTGGAAGCAGTTGTTCACTGACACCAAACTTCAGGTGCTGATTGAAGAAGGGTTAAATAATAACCTGGACCTAAAAGTAGCCGAAGCAAGAATGGATGCAGCTCGGGCCAATTTAACGCAGGCCAACCTGGCCTACCTGCCTTCGCTGCAAGGCAATGCCAGCGCGGGGTTTTACAAACCTTCCGGCGTTCAGAATATCGCCAAACAAATAGATCAGCTTTACCTCAGCTCCTCCTGGCAGGTAGATATCTGGGGTAAATTAAAGAGTCTGAAACGTGCGGCACTCGCTGCCTTCTTACAAAGTGATGCGTACAAAAGAGCCGTACAAACGCAGCTGGTAGCCAATATCGCTTCCAGCTACTACGCATTGATGGCCTATGACGCGGAACTAAGTATGACCCAGGCCACGCTTCAAAACCGGAAAGAAGATGTAAAGACGATGCAGCTTTTAAAAGACGGGGATGTGGTTACCGGCGCCGCCGTAGTGCAAAGCGCCGCCAACCAATATTCAGTAGAAGTAACCATCCCGGATATCAAACAAAACATCCGGCAAACAGAGAACCTCATCTCTAACCTTATCGGTCGCAACCCCGGACCAGTGGAGCGGGATAGTTTATCGAACGAACCCATTCCTAACAACCTGGCTACGGGTGTACCGGCGCAACTGTTGGCCAACCGCCCCGATGTGCAGCAGGCGGAGTACCAGTTACGCAATGCTTTTGAAATGGTAAATGTGGCGCGTACTTATTTCTACCCTTCCCTTACCATTACAGGTCAGGCAGGACTTTATAATACCAGTATCAACAATTTTTTTAATGGGTCTTCTTTTTTGGCCAATATTATCGGGGGGTTGGTACAGCCCATTTTCAGCAACGGGCAAAACAAGCAGCGAATAGCCGTAGCCAAAGCGCAGCAGAAGGAATACGCCGCTGATTTTCAGAAAACCATGTTAGCGGCCGGCATGGAAGTATCTAATGCATTGTATCAATACCAGGCAGCGGCCGATAAAAAAGCCGCACGCACACAACAACTGGAGAATCTTGAAAAAGCCGTTTCCTTTACCAAGCAATTATTAAAGTATTCCAACAAGGCAAATTATACTGATGTGCTCACCTCCGAGCAAAGCCTGCTGGCGGCGCAGTTAAGCAGCATCAACGATAAGCTGGAACAATTACAGGCTATTGTGGCACTTTACTCAAGTTTGGGGGGTGGTTGGAAATGACGGTTGCCGGGAAGCCGGAAATGCGGGAAGATGTTGTTTCCAACTTACCGCCTTTGCGTCTTTCCGGCGACATTACTTCTAACCGGATCTTGCGGATAGCTATAGGTCATAATAGCCAACTACTAAGCTATTTTATCCCATCCATATAAAATATGCTGATTTTTTTCGAATATTATCTTCTGAAAAAAATCATTTATGCGTATCCTGTCTTTTACCGCTACAGTACTGGTTCTGGCTGTTACAATTGTTGCCTTTATTCATACCAAACAATGGCAATCAAAATTTGTGCAAGTCAACCCCGACGGCAGTCTGCACTACACTCCTGATGAGCGCGGCAATACCCTGCCCGATTTCAGCCGCGTAGGATACAAAACAGGAAATGTTCCCATCCCGGATGTTCGGGTCGTTCAAACGATCGCACCCGGACCCGATGCAGCAACCGCAATACAAAATGCTATTGATGCACTGTCAAAAAAACCGGTGGGACCGGATGCCTTTCGCGGAGCCATTTTATTAAAAAAAGGAACCTACCCCATCCCGGACAATATTAAGATCCGCGCCAGCGGAATTGTATTGCGTGGTGAAGGCGATGAAACCATATTAGTAGCAGAAGGAAATGACAAAAGGGCCCTGATCAACGTTTCAGGTACGGGCGATGCCAAGGAAGTAAAAGATACCCGCACAGTTGTTACTGACGATTATGTACCGGTAGGTGCCAAATCCTTTACAGTGGCCAATGCTGCCGGCTACAAACCAGGCGATGCTATCATTATTCACTGGGCGGCCAAACAGCAATGGATCGAAGACCTGAAGATGAACCAAATCGAAACGCGGCCCGGGACCAAACAATGGCAGGCATCCGAATATGATTTTAAATTTCAACGGATCGTTACAAAAGTATCCGGCAACACCGTGTTCACAGACAATCCGGTGGTAATGGCAATGGAATCAAAATATAATACTGCTGAAATTTATAAATATGGTTTTGATGGCCGGATAGCAAATGTAGGTGTGGAAAATCTGTATTGTGCTTCTGCTTATACTTCCGATACTTCCGAAGAGCATTCCTGGGATGCGGTGTTGTTTAATAAAATTGAAAACGGGTGGGTTCGTAAAGTAACTGCACGCTACTTTGCCTATTCCTGTGTAAACCTGGGCGGACTGGCTAAAAACATAACCGTAACAGATTGTTATTGCTTTGATCACAAATCGATCATTACCGGGGGCCGCCGTTACTCTTTTAACAACAGTGGCCAGCAAAACCTTTTCATGAATTGTAAAGCAAAAGACGGGCGGCATGATTATGTAACCGGTGCAAAAGTTTGTGGGCCCAATGTTTTTTATAATTGTACCGCATCTGTTACCCATGCCGACATTGGTCCGCACCACCGCTGGGCGATGGGGACTTTATATGACAACATAGTTACGGATGGAGAAATCAATATCCAGGACCGGGGCAATTGGGGCAGCGGGCACGGATGGTCGGGCGTCAACCAGATCCTTTGGAATTGTTCGGCAAAAAAGGCTACTGTACAAAGTCCCTGGGTATCCGGAACAAACTATTGTATCGGTCTTAAGGGGCAAAAAGCCCCCGGAAGGCTGGCAGGAAGACCCGACGGTGTATGGGAAGGGCAAAATCAGGATGGATTGGAACCAAAATCGTTATATGCCGCACAGCTTAAAGCAAGAAAAGACCTATAAGATCTTAAAAACCTTATAGGTCTTGATGCCTAGCGCAGCAAGGCTGTCGCGCTCCACAGCAACGGGGCCTGACCATGCAGGTCGCCGGTATTACGTTTGCGATCCAGGTAATATTGATGATCATTTTTCTTGTTGGTCCCCTCGCATACATCCGTAATATCATTATCGGCATTGATATATTTGACCAGGGAAAGCCAGGCTTTGCATGCCGCTGGTGCATATACTTTTTGATCCAGCCAACCTTCTTTTACCCCCGTTATAAAAGCGCAGGTAAACATGCCTGTGGCAGAAGTTTCTTTCCATGAATTTGGGTCATCGATCAGCTGCCGCCACATGCCGTCTTCAGCCTGGTACTTCAATAAAGTAGCCATCATTTTTTTATACCCTGCCAGGATCCGTTCCCGGTTCGGGTTGTTCTTAGGCAGTGAGCGCAACAATTCACTCATTCCTACGGCCATCCAGCCATCTCCACGGCCCCAGTAATAGGGTACATCCGGTGCATGATAAAATAAACCATTAGGCTGTTGCAGCGAGTCAAGATAAAAGACCATTTCCTTAGCGGCACGGTCAATATATTTTTGATCACCGGTAGCACGGTAGGCCTGCGCCTGAACCGCGGTGATCATAAACATATCATCGATCCACAAACGGGTTTGCCAGGTCAACCCCTTATCATAAAAACGACGCGAGTCAGCCGTAACGCGTTTTCCTTCGGGCGGTCCCCATTGTTTATCTGCTATTGATTTTCCAATTTTCAAATAACGGGGGTCTTTTGTTTGCATATATAATTCCAAAGGCACCGCGCCAAACACGGTATAGTCCACGTGATCCGGTACAGGGATCAATGTATCCTGACTGCCGAATAACGGTTCAAAACGTTCTGCTAATTGTTTTGTCAGCATTTTATTGCCGGTCTGTTTTGCGAAGATCAGGGCGCCATACCAGGTGCAGGTTTCGGGATAAATGATCACTTTTGGCGGACGCACCGTATTAAAACCGGCATGTGGCGATGCTACAAACCGGGCAGCAATCCGGTCTCCGATCTCTTTCGGCGAAGTTCCCTGTGGCCAGTTTTTAAATGCTTCGATTTTTGAAGATTGCGCATAAACCGGGGCGCTGCCGGATAAAGCGGCAACAGCGGTTGCGAGCAAAATGTGAACTACTTTCATATATTATTTTTAAATTGTTTTTAACCACATAGACAGATAGAATTTAATCTCGTTGAGGCTTTCAAATTTCATTGCATCTCCCGCAGATAACGCCGATTTTTTGCGCAGATTTTCGCAGAAAATCAATCTGCGGATATCAGCGGTGCATTAGATCTGCTTAAAATCAGCGGGAAAGCCAGGTTCAACATTCTTTCTATAAAAAGTTTAAACAACTTCACTATATTCATATCTATGTGTTCATATTTAAATGCCGATTTTTATTTCTGATTAATAGTCGCACCCGGCCAGTCGTCTGTTCGAAAGGGAGAAGCCGGCAACCCGTTTTTATTATACAAAGTTGCATGCGGAAAATTGACCCAGCCAAAACGAACGGCCATGGGCTCCTTCACGTTGTTGCTCCAGACCACTACCGTATTTCCCTCAATATGCGCTTCGGCAGGAACAAAGTTCCGGTCGTTACCGGCAACAGTAAAACCGGTAAGCCCCTCCTTTCCAGCCACCAGTCCATCACCTGCAAATGAAAAGTAAACTTTAACTCTATTCCCATCCCGCTTCATCAACTGATACATCGGACCCGAATAGACTACCTGCTTCCCGTAATCCTTTGCCAATGCCCATAAGGCCAGGCGTTGGCCCACTATTTCTTTATTGCGCGGATGAATATTCAGTGAATCCCCGGCATCTGTAATTACGGCCATTCCTGTTTTGGGAACTTTTTGATAGGTGAGCAACTGCGCTTCCCGTATCTCGGGATTTTGCTTATACTGTGGTGCGATCTGTACAAAATAAAACGGAAAATCGGATCCCCATTCTTTGCGCCAGCTGTTAATTAATGCAGGAAATAATTCACGGTACTGGTAAGCCCTGTCGGCATTAGATTCGCCCTGGTACCAGATCACCCCTTTAATTGAAAAAGGGATCAGCGGGTGTATCATGGCGTTATATAATTTGGTAGGGGACTTTGAGTTCTTCAGTGGATCTATTGGCTTTACAGGTTTTTTGTTTCCGGCAGAATCCTGTTTCCAATGCTCCAGCGCTGTTTCATATTGCTTCAGCTCATTGGGATAGTTTTTAAGATTGGATTCATACCGTTCCAAAATCGGTGCTAAATCTTTGCCGGCAGCAAGTACATCCTTTCTCACCCATGATTCTGCAGGTGTACCGCCCCAGGAAGCATGAATTAAACCCACGGGAAAACCCGTTGCCTTCCGCAGTTCACGTCCGAAATAATAGGCCACTGCGGAGAAACCCGCCACGCTTTGCGGTGTGCAGGCATCCCAGCTGCCGGTTACATCCTGCAACGGCGCTCCGGCTATTTCCTGTTTCACTGTAAACAAGCGTAACATCGGATCGGTAACTTTTATCACTTCCTGTTCGTAGTTGAAAACACCTGTTCGCCAGCCGGCTCCCTTTGCTAAGGGAAACTCCATGTTCGACTGACCCGAGCACAACCAAACTTCTCCCAGCAAAACATTCTGAACCGTGAGCTGATTTTGTCCTTTAAAAGTAATGGTATAAGGGCCGCCTGCTGCACTTGTTTTAACGGCGGCTTTCCAATTTCCTTCCTTATCCGCTGTAACACTTACCGGTTGCATATTCCAGCTGCAGGTGATCTGCACTTTTTCACCCGCATCGGCCCAACCCCAGAGCGTAACCGTGCTGCGTTGTTCCAGAACCATATTATCGGCGATGATGGCCGGGAGTTTTACAGCGCCTTGGGTCTCGCTGCAAACAAACAGCAACAGTGCATAAAAAATATTCTTCCATTTCATTTTCATAACTTTTTAAATATCTACGCACACGAACAAAATAACAATATTCCTTTTAACGTGCTCACCCGTTTTTATTTTATCGGTTCGACAATAATTGATTTCAGTTTGAATAATTCTTTTCCCTGCTTAAAAGGCTTTACCACAATACGATAGATCCCCGGCTTTGCAACAGTAAAAATAGCAACCGGGTGTTTTATAAACAGGAGCGGTGCTTTATGGTCATATTCTGATGTACGCAGCGTGCGGAACAAAAAGGTTTTATCCCCTATTTCCAAGCTGCCTTCCTGGTTGGCGCTCTCCTGCGGGCAGGCATATTCCAGTAACAGTTTGTAATCACCCGGATCGGTAATACGCACAGCAAATCCGGCAGCATCTCCGGGATCTAGCATATCTGTTACACAGGTAGTGTGTTTCCAATCACCAAAATAATGACTGTAGGTAAGCGATTGCACTTTTGCATTGCCATTTGTCTTTGCAAAAATGGCGTCAATCATATTATTTTCGAACGCGGCCGAAACCGTTACCGGGGCCGTAGCATTATACGCAGACGCAGCGCCCTTGTATTCCACCACCAGCACGGTGCTGGGGCAATGCACATTTTTAACAGTCGCCATATTTACATAAAGATCCGTTCCCTTTTTTACAAACGGAAGCCTCATTTTCCCATCCAAAGCATACACCTTTGATACCGTATTTATAAAGCCCGGCACTAATACCGTGTCATTCGCCGGGCGATTCAGCACCTGCAAAAACAACCTGCCCGGCTTTGCTGTGGTAACGCCCCAAGGCTGCGCCGGGATAAACCCGGCAGTAGAAGCATAAATACTTTCCCCGTTTCTTTTCAGCCATTCACCCGTTGCTTTCAGATACTTTACTGAATAATACGGTATATTGCCAAGACCATCAGGCCCCACATTCAGCATCAGGTTTCCCCCTTTTGAAGCTACATTGGCAAGGAGTTTAATGATCTCATCCGACGATTTAAAATTCATATCATGCGCGATATAGCCCCAGGAATCATTATGCGTATAGATCGACTCCCAGGCACCGGCAATGGGCACGGGTGGAACTTCCGAATCACCGAAATCTTTATAATCACCCAGCCCCTGCCCCACCCGGCTGCTGAATAAACTTTTGGGCTGCAGCTTCCGCAGTTCATTTATAAAGCGCTGCGTTTGTTCTTTCGTCATGCCCCCGGGCGTATCGAACCATACAATGCCCAATGGACCGTAATTCGTCAGTAGTTCTTTCAATTGCGGAATGGCTTTTTCCCGATAATACTGCTGATAGTCTTTTTTTGATTCATCAAAATCCCAGGTATTTCTGCCGCCGTTGGGCTCATGCCAGTCCTGGAACTGTGAGTAATAAAAACCGAATTGTATCCCCCGTTTCCGCGCAGCTTCAGACAATGCTTTCATGGGATCTTTTTTATAGGGCGTGGCGTCTACAATATCAAAATGGGTCACTTTAGAATCAAACATCGAAAAGCCTTCATGATGTTTGGCGGTTATGACCATATATTTTACACCTGCGTCTTTGGCCAGTTGCGCCCATTCATCTGCGTTAAAGTTTACGGGATTAAAAGTTGCCGCTACCTGCTCATATTCACGCACGGGTATTTTTGCCTGGTTCATGATCCATTCACCGCTGCCATAATAATTCTTTCCCTGCCAGGTTCCCGCCAACTTAGAGTAGAGCCCCCAATGGATAAACAATCCAAACTTCGCATCCTTAAACCATTGAATATCCGGGTGCTCTTTTTTTGATGCGGTACTGTCCCACATTTCCTCCATACCCTGTGCTCCTGTTGCAAAACAGGTAACAGCAAAGCATACTATAAATAAAATTCGCTTCATATCTTTTTTTAATTGTCTCCTAAGGCGACAGAATAATTATGCGAGGCGAGACGCCTCGCATAGCTAAGTTTTATTTTTCTTTTAACGGCTTACCAAAAAATGAACGATCCGAACCGCGTTCCCTTTTGAACGAGTATTCTTTTCGTCAGCAATAGTGATGCTTAACCGATGGGGGCCTTTTGATAAGCCATCTTCCAGCAATACATACCAGGGCAGGTGCAGGCCGCTGCTCCATTGCGTATACAAATCGATCGTCCCGGGCTCTTTTCCATCTATGGAATACCGGATCGTGCCCGCATCGGGCCCGGAAACAACAGCAATGCCAATAGCTGTTCCGCTAAAACTGAGCTCCAGCGCTGCTCCCGGCGCCACGCCTTCCAGCACAGGCCGATTTACAAAACCCGGCCGTGTAGACACCCCATCTTTAGGCGTCCAGGCGGCATTCAATATGAATCCCTTCTTTAAAACCGCTTTTTCTACGGGTAAATAGAAGCCATCGACATAACTTTTTGTGTCCAGCATTTTGGGCAACACCGTTTTTGCCGGAGCCGGAGTTTCGTTTTTGTTAAAGGATTTATCTAATAAAGTTTCAATCGCATTCGCATACAAGGCCTGCCCAAAAGGAGCCGGGTGCAGGTTTTTAAAATCGCCTTCCCAGGAGAACTCTTTATTTTGAATGCGCTCATACACTTCCTTTGCCAGATTGATAAAGGGAAGCTGGTAATAACGCGCCAGGCGCTCGTGCAGCTGAATTTCTGCTGGTATTTTTCCGGCCGCATAATCTGCCAGTTTAAATTCATCAGCAAAGCCCATCATAATAATATTCATATAAGGATTAACTGTCAACGCATGCCGGATGATCCCTTCCAATGCCCGCTGCTGTGTAAGAGCAGGAGTAGCATTCACATAATCATTTACGGCCGATTCAATAAATAACAGATCCACCGGGCCTTTATCCAACACATCCTGCTGCAACCGGAATACATGCGGCAGGCTGCCCAAGGAAGGAATGCCCGCATTAATAAAGTTAAAATGAACAGCAGGATAACACTGGGCCAGCCAGGTACATACCCGGTCGCGCCAGCCCGTCATATTGGTAATAGAGCCGCCCAAAAAAGCTACTGTAACGGTTTGTTTTTTCCGGATCCGATCCAGTACATTGTTTAAACTTCCGAAGGACTGAATGAACCGCTCCTCTGGCAGGGCGACTTTTACGGGCACACAGTTAGCATAAATAAAATCAGCTAATTTTTCCGGTTGCTCAATTGTAAAATGATGTCCGTTCAATTCCTGTGCGCCCCTTGTCATGGGAACTACAGCAGCCGGGCCGCCGGCATTAATATAGTTTTGAACCAGGAGCGCTGTATTCTCAGCATAAGGAACAATACTGTCTTTTAATCCGATCACATGCAGGATAGGCACCTTGTATGCCGCTAACGTTTCCAGGTTATCCTTCGGCTGATCTTTATATTCCAGAGCCTGCGCTTCCGTGAGGCCGAATACTTTCAGTAATTTTTCCCAATCAGCTTTTGATCCTTTACCTTTCCCCCTGCCCCCCGGCCAACTGGTAAAATCGCATACAGGTGCTTCGGCATAGATACAACTTACTTTGGATGGATTTCTTTTAGCCCAGGCGTAAGCATACAGTCCGCCCCGGCTAACCGCCTCCAGCGCGGGTTTCGTCGCAAACTGTTTTTGAGCGGTGAGGTATTTATAAAGATCATCCCAGATGTTCATAGCAGTATAGTGACCAAACCGATCGGGCGCTTTTACATAAGCAATATAAAAACCACGCTCCAGTAATATGCTGTCCATATCGGTATGCCAGTCCGGGAAATAAGCCCGCCACACCCAGGGGTTACCTGCAGCTGGTTTTAAAGGAGATACATACCAGGCGTCAAAACCGTTTATTGTAAAACTGTGTTTTCTGAATTTTTTCCAGGTGGTATCTTTCTCAATTGTAATTGTTTGTGCCCGGCAAATGAATGCGGCTAACATCACCAGGGAAAGCAATATCCAACTCTTTATTTTAATTTGATCTTTCATTATTATAATTCTAGTCAACTAAAATACAGAAATACTATTAAGACAGATATTACCGCTCAATGCTTCTTCAATCCGTTATATTTTTTTCATCCCGGAAGGAAGCTGGTTTTCTTTTAAGCTGATGTTCCTTTTGCTTTGCGCATCTGTTCTTATAAAAACTTCCGCACCGGCCCCAACCTTTGATCTTTCAATCACCACAGCGCCCGATGTTTTTATTTCAAAAACAGAAGCGGCATTCTTTGTTGCCGGGAACCCACCCGCCTCCATCCGCAGCCCGGACACATCCTGCATCCATACAGCCGGACGTGCATCACTGTTGCGCAACAGGAAGGACAGATTCTTTATATTAATATTACCTGCATGTCGCGCCCAGAGACCATAGGCCGGTATTACAGGGCCAAAAGTTTTTACTTCGGGATACTTATCAATGGCTTCAGGCACTTCCGCAACTGCCTCATCAGCAGTGCCGCCACCCGGTAATTCGATCCGGATATTTTCTAATGTAACCCCGGATAATTTATGTCCGGGTATACCTGTAATTAGAATACCTGTGGCAGCTTTCAGCTGCGTAGTGTCGGCAGATACGGCGTTTATATTTTTCAATACCAGCTTTTCAAACAATCCTGTTTTTTGCTGTATATCCTGTCCCTTACGGAATACACTTAAGCGGGCGCCCAGGCGTAATAGTATAGGCGTACGGATGTTATCCATTTTAATATCCGAAATAGTAACATTCCGGATTTGCGCTCCATCAACAGACAATAATTTAATACCCCCATTCTTTGTGTCATAAATATAGCAATTGGCGATGCTGATATTTTCAAAACCTGCCATTGATTCCGTTCCCATCTTTATGCCTGCCTGGTTACTTTTCAGCTTTATATCGCTAACAGTGATATTATTGCACTTCATTTTGCTGGAGGTTGTTTTAAAACACAAAGCATCATCGCCACTTACAATATCGCAATTACGGATCCGTACCTCCTGGCAACCATCAATATCTATCCCGTCATTATGCGCCACGCCGGTGCTCCTTATCTTCAGGTCCTCTAATTGCAGGTTGCGGCTTTGAAAATAATGCGTTGTCCAGGCCGCTGAATAGTTCAATGAAACGCCTTTAATCAGTACCTCATCACATCGCACTATGCGCAACAGAAAAGGGCGGCGGCCCCAGCGCTGACTTTCCGGGCGTGTGTCGGTTAGAATCTGGCGCTCCTTTAATTTCGATCCCTGTCCGTCGATGCCGCCCTGACCAGTAATCCCGATATTTTTTACGTCAACGGCTGCAACCAGGGCCCAGCCTACATCTACACCCAATCCGTCTTTAAAAGGATCGGGATTGGTATAATCATTTATATCTGTACTCCCGACAATCCAGGCACCCTTCTCTAACAGAAGCGTCACATTATTTTTTAACAAGATGGTACCGGATACATAATGCCCTGCAGGAAAAATAACACGCCCGCCTCCTTTTGCATTACACGCATCAATGGATTGCTGGATCGTAACGGTATTTAAAGTAATGCCATCACCTGCAGCACCATAGTCGGTCACTTTTATATCGGCGGCAGCTACCGCAAAACCGACGAATAGCAGCGACAGCAAAAAACAATTTCTTTTCATATAAACAGACAGCCAGGCTTAATCCAATGCCCCGGTCTTCATTTTTTGTGAATGTTTGCCGTTTACGTTCGCCACAGGGCCTGCAACTACCAGCTGTACTGCTGTAGCGATCTTATCCGGCGCTGTTGCAGGCAGCGCTATTGTTATAGCTCCATTTTCATTTTTCGCTTTTAACGCTTTTCCGTTCACCAGCAGCGTTGCATTGATCACCTTATTTTGCAGCGCCGGCACCACCAGCTTGCCATCCGCCGGCCAATCAAAAACAAATAAATTCAGCTGCGTATTGGCCCCTGCCTCTTTCATGGTGCAGCGTCCCCAGGATAAATCCGGCAACGGGCTGGCATGTGTGGCATAGATCGCCTTGCTGTTCACCTGCATCCATTTGCCAATGGCCGCCAGGCGCTCAACGCTTTCTTCCGGAACCGTTCCATCGTCTTTGGGCCCGATATTCAGCAAATAGTTACCGCCTTTGGATGCAATATCTACTAAGTTATGAATAAGTGTTTCTGTCGACTTCCAGTTGTGGTCCCCGCTCTTATAGCCCCAGCTGCCATTCATGGTCATGCAGGTTTCCCAATCGGTTCCGTCCAGTTCCGCCTGGGTTGGAATCTTTTGTTCGGGTGTCTTTGTATCTCCAGGAAAATTGGGTCGCTTCAAACGGTCATTGGTAATGATATTAGGCTGCAATTTCAACGCATCTTTTAACTTTTGGGCCGCGGCGTCTGTCATGTTAGTAGGCGTATCCCACCACAAAACAGCAATATCGCCATAGTTGCTTAAAATTTCCTTTACCTGCGGCACGGATACATCATTAATGTATTGATCAAATGTTTTTGTTTCCTGAGCCGGGTCCCAGTGGCCATTATGCGCTTTTGTATACGCGTCTATTTTTGCCGAATCGGGGTTGGGCCAGCCTTCGCGCATTTCCTTACGGGCAACGGCTCCTCCCGGGTTATTCCAGTCCTGGGCCTGCGAATAATAAAACCCGAGCTTTATTCCGTATTTCTTGCAAGCTTCGGCCAACGGCTTCAACAGGTCTTTGCCATACGCAGTAGCATCTGCAATATTCCATTTGCTGGCATTGGATTTAAATAATGCAAATCCATCGTGATGCTTGGCGGTGATAATAATGTATTTCATTCCCGCATCTTTCGCCATTTTTACAATCGCATCGGGGTTATAATTAACCGGATTAAAAGATTTAGCACGCTCCTGATATTCAGCCACAGGTATCTTACAGCGGTTCATGATCCACTCTGCGCCGCCGCGCGCCTGCTGATGCCCATGATAAACACCGGCCCATTGCGAATAAACGCCCCAATGGATGAACATGCCAAAACGCGCTTCCCGCCACCATTTCATGCGGGCATCCTTATCTGCTGTCTGGCTTTTTGCTGCCAGCACCAACAGGCCTGCCAGCATAAATAATGCAATTCTTTTCATTTGTATATTTTTTTATAGATATTACCGTTCCTAGCGGAGCTATATGACTGGCCGCTGAGTGGTTTTAGGCCGGGAAGGCGGTAAAACGCCAAACTACGAAACCAATGAAAAACAAAATCGTTCCGGCTTTCCGGCTATTCTTTACAAAATTTATTTAACCGTAGCTCCCACTTCTGTTGCATTTAAAACATGCACCACTATTTTTTCATTACTATATTGATCCGCGCCGATATCCCATTTTCCATTGCGCGGCTGTCCATCCATATCAACGGTGACTACCGGAAAATCAGCATCACCTTTGCCAATAGCAGGGCTTCCTTTTGCCAACCGGTAAATTCCCGCGGCATCTTTAACCAGCATAGGATCTTTTAGTTGATAACCCGGGGCCGGAATATCGCCTGCTTCTTTTACCTGGAAGAACAGGTTGTTTTTCCATACCGGGTCTTTTAAATCCCCCAGGAGGGAAACAGCCTTTGGCCCGCCCTGAACAATGTTATCAGCAACAGTAATAGCCGTGGCGCCCATTCCGTTTTTCCGGGCCTGTAATATAATGTTCTCGCCATTATTCACAAGTGTATTAAAAGCGATCAATACGCGATCCGGTCGGTCATGCGCTGTCAGTTGTGCACCGTCAGCTACTTCCCCATCGCCATTGCCAATGGTGATGGCCGGTTTACAGTT
Organism: Niabella sp.; assembly: GCA_017744795.1. GTDB lineage: Bacteria > Bacteroidota > Bacteroidia > Chitinophagales > Chitinophagaceae > Niabella. Next base: position 31,069 of record JAGIAQ010000004.1, read on the forward strand.
TTCAAAATAGTTACTAAAGATAGCATGATCATCGCCATAAATCCGCAATCCAGGAGTATTAAAGAAATAGTTACCATAGACCTGGCACTTGTTGCCATGGCGGAGGGTAAATTGTGCCGGGCAGTCGCGGATCGTATTATAACGTAATGTTACACCTGACGCTTTTACAGAGATGAGCTCATTTTCCCCTGCGCACTTTTCAAAAAGATTATACTCAACAACGCTGTTGCTGGTAGAAAGGCTGAAGCCGCTTAATCCGAACTGCAGGGTTTCGGCACCATTTGCACCGCCCTGATCCGGGAAGTTATAAAAATAATTGTGATGAATATGCAGCCGTTCTGCTATCTGTTTTCCTTCTCCGCGTATAGCCAATATCCGCCCCATGGAGTTCTTGTTCTGAAAGGTATTGTAATCAATCTCATGATCATTACCGGCAATGGTCAGATATTCTCCCTTGCCCGGCGTTTCAAAAACATTGTGCGTCCAGCGGCAAAAGGAAGTACCGGGAGTGCTGCGCGCTTTGGAAGCGGCATGCGTAAATTTAAATCCGCTAATGACCACATAGGTCGCGGGTTTTACCAGTTCAAACCCTCCTATCCCGGCGATCTCAGCTTTACCAATGGTCTCTGCCTTTATAAGGATCGGCTTTGCTTTTGTTCCGGTGCAGGCAATCGTAATATTTGCGCCGGCGGCATACACACCATTCTTAAGCACGATCTCATCGCCAGCCCTTGCCCGGTTAATGGCCTGCTGCAATTCATCAATAGAAGCAACGGTTATGGAACCGGCAAACAACTGCAATGAAAACTGCAAGAATAAAATAACTGTTATATATTTTTTCATCCGAATGATTTTAATACCATTGGCTCCCGATAATTAATCATGCACCGTTGTTGGGCTGGAATTTGGACTCTTTTCATACACTTTGAAATCCGTCAGCCACAGCGATTCATTTTTCAATAACGGACTTTGTCCTACCGGGTTCTGATTGAGCTTTCCTCCGGCAAGGCTTCGATAAATGCCGTACTTGTTGCGAATATAGGAGCTGCCCTTTCTCCACATATCAATATTATCATCTTTAAAATCAAGTAATACCTTACCGTCACGTACCCTTACTATTTTACAGGAATACGAACCGTTGTGGGTATAATGAATTTCTTCTTTTACCTGTACCCATTCTCCTTCAAAATCAGCTAAAGGAATATTATCCACAATTGTTCCTTTACCAGTGCTGGCGCCGTCAACGGAATGAATGATCTGGATGCGTTTATTGGATCCATTGCTGTTTGAACGGGGAGTGATGGTGATTAACGGACTACCGTTATTAGGACCATCCTGTGCCTTTAGCTGGTGAATATGACAGAAACTGGAAGTGGGCTGAAAGCCAGGTGCCAGTTTGAATTTCCACTCCAATATCTGCCATTCATCCCAGTTCCCCTGCACTTTCGCCCAGGTGGTATTATTGGTGGCGGACTTCATTTCATTACGCTGCCGGTCAACAGTAGCGGCATTGCAGCGGTCTCCGTCTATAATGGGGTCGATATGAATATTAAACCGGAAAACATATTTATTGAAATAAGGATCCTGTACGGCTTCACAGTGCACACCATCCGGATGGCCTCCGTAACCGCCTGAACAGTGAGGATTTTCTGTATAGTCGAATCCAAAGCTCTTCATGTACGTATTAATGTCATTGTACAATTTGCCCTCCAGGGAAGCATTCGATTCCATAGCTGAAGTTAGCTGATATCCGCGATAACCCGGCCCGTCCATAACCTGTTGTGTACAGGAGGTTCCGGATTTGATCCAGCCGGTGGTTGGTACGCGGGAATAAATAGTATCCAGCTTCAGTTCAATTATATATTGATCCGCTGCACCCAGCCCATCAACTTTGACAAAATTCTCAGAGGCAATAGTGCAGGCCGTGTTCCCGTTGGTGTTAGTTACCTTATCCCTCCAATCTACTCCATTCACTTTAGCCGACACAACATTTGCAAAAGTTGGTCCGTCGGCCCCCAGGTTCCCAAGGTCCAATATAAAATACCCAATATTCTTCGCCTGATCACTTTTTGTAATTGTATAAGTCCACACCGTATTATCTGCAACCGTTGGTGCCGCCAGGCTTACCTTATAGATGCCGGTGTTCACCGATCCCGATTGAGCAACAGGGTTAAGGCCCGTTAATTCCTTGCTGAGCGGGCTTTTGGTGCCACAGGCAAATACGAGCAGGGCAAGGGAAGCAACCGTTGTACCTGTTTTTTTAAAACTTTTCATATGACTGTTTATTATTAGTAAGAAGGCAGCGGCTTTCCGCTAATTACACAAATAACTTATTTATTTCGGATGAAAAGCTGTCGAAAATTTGCTTTGTGTTCAATAATTTTAGCCTAGAATATTTTTTTCCCCTCCCGAAGGCTATTCAACCGCAGCAGCGCTTCCAGATAATAGTAATCAGCATAACTCAATGGTACATCCACTTCACTGTTCGATGGTTTGGAACCGGTACTATGTAACAAGATGAAACCAAAATCTTTCCCCACAGGCGCCCGGTATTTATTGGTAACGTTCGTCAGTATTTTTTCCGCAAGTCCCCTGTAATAACTGCCTTTTTTACTATAGGTGCTCAGTTCCAGCAATCCGGAAGCTATAACTACTGCGGCCGAAACATCCCGCGGTTCATTGGGTATGCCCGGCGCGTTAAAATCCCAATAGGGAACCAGGTCTTTTGGCAGGTTGGGATGATTGAAAATGAAAGATGCAATATGCTCAGCGTGATCCAGATATTTCGAATCCTTTGTTTCGCGGTAGCACATCGTATAACCGTATAAGCCCCAGGCCTGGCCCCGCGCCCATGCAGAGGCATCTGAATAGCCCTGGTGGGTGGTTTTTTTAATTACCTTCCCTGTTGTAGAATCATAATCGACCACATGATAAGAACTATAATCCGGACGAAAATGATTCTGCATCGTCTTATCTCCTGTAAGTTTTGAGGCTTCAAATAGCAACTCCAGGTTAAGCATATTGTCAATGATCACTGGGTAATCCCATTTTTGTTTACTATGATCCCATGAACGGATAACGCCGGTCGTTTTGTTAAACCGGGTACTTAATGATTTAGCGGCCTGAATCAATACTTCTTTATAATGCGCATCTTTTGTAAGCCAGAAACCATTGCCCACACTGCAATACACTTTAAAGCCCATATCGTGTGTACCGCCATTCCATTGTTCTTTTTCAATGTTTGCCGTAAAGCTTTCCGCCTGTTTTTTCCATTCCGGGTTTTTGGAATACTTATATAAATACCATAATTCTCCCGGGAAAAAACCAGAGGTCCAGTCGCCGGATTTCACCAGCCGCAATTGATCCTTTTCGATGGTCCGTGGCGACACCAGCTCCTTTGATCCATTTTTGGCTTTATCTATTTCAGCCAGCATTACTTTGGTCTGCTGTTCCGCGTCCCGGAATGTTGCCGAAATATTGAGTTGTTGCGCTTGTGCTGCACCGGTAAATAAAAATGCGGCTGTTATTATAAAGATCTTGTTTTTCATCTTCTTATTTTTTTATCAGTTGCAGTTCCAGCGGGCGCATCAGCTCCTGCTTCGTAATAACCTCCGGCTGCATCATGATCCGATGCACACCGGGCTTTAATTTAATATTGCCTAATTCCCGGTCTTCAATCTCCTCTCCTTTCGTCGTTGGCTCAATCATTTCTTTGGCCAGTGGCTTTCCGTCCACCAGAATATTGCAGGTACCGCCGGTATTCGTGCCACGGATTCGTTTTAGTACCACGTGGTAGTCGGCATCTGCTTCATTTCTAAACTCCCAGCTGATGGTTTGTGTTGCCGACTTCCATCCATCTACATAATACCGATCTGTTTTCCCGTCACCAAACCCAAACCCTTTGCCTGTCAGTGTTGCATCAAATGCCAACAGCCGCGTCAACGGAATGTTGGGCGCCAGGTATCGCACCGAATCAAATTGTTCGGGGACTGTCAACTCCAATACGACCACCGTATTTATCGTATCCGGTGCTGTTTTTGGAAGTTCAATAACTATATCTTTTTTATTGACCCGATTTATTTTTAAAGACCTGGCTTTATCAGTTAACAGGTACGCATTTTTATAAGCAGATAGTAATCCACCTACGTACAGTTTTCCATCGGCAGGATAATTAAATACATGCAGGTATAACCTTCCAGGCTTTGCTGTACTAACGCCCCAGCTCTGCATAGGCAATGGAGTGGCTTGCGTTCCATAAATGCTTTCACCGTTTTTCTGCATCCAGCTGCCAATGCCTTTTAAGATCACCTGGTCTTCCGGTGCTATTTCACCATCACCCATCGGGCCCACGTTCATCAGCAAATTGCCGCCTTTCGCTGCCGCACTTGCCAGCAACCGGATAAAGTGACCAACAGGTTTATGCGAATGATCAAATTTGCTATACCCGTAACTTTCATTGGTGGTGGGAATCGCTTCCCAGTCGCCGGCTACCGGATAAAATTCTGCCGGCCGGTCGGCGGTATTCTTATAGTCGCCAAAATTATTTTCAGAACTTCTCACCAGGCGCCCATTCACCACAACATTCGGATCGGTTTTACGAATAGCCTCCAGGATGCGGATATTTTCAGACAGCGGTAATTTATGCGGCGTGTCGAACCATAAAATATCCGGGTGGTATTTATGGATCAATTCCAGTATTTGAGGAATCGCTTTTTCATCCACATATTTTTGAGCTTTCTTTAATAAGTCAGGATGCAGGTTATACCAGTTCGTGCCCCCTTCCAATTGCAGATCACCTCCGGGGTTCTTATACTCCCAATCATTTCCCGGCGCATCAGGATGTTCCCAGTCGAAGGCATGTGAATAATAAAATCCGAATTTCAATCCCTGCTTTTTGCAGGCAGCGCTTAACGCGGCCATTGGATCGGTTTTGAACGGTGTTTGTTTTGCTATATTAAAATCAGAAACTGCTGAGGGATACATAGCAAAGCCATCATGATGCTTGGCCGTAATAATAAAATAGCGCATGCCGGCATTTTTGGCATCAGCGATCCACTCATCGGCATTAAATTTTACCGGGTTAAACTGATGCGCCAGCCCCAGGTATTCCTTACGCGTAATTTTTTCCTTACGCATCAGGTGCTCTGCATAGCCGCTTACTTTTTTTCCTTTCCATTCGCCACCGGCGAGTGAATAAATACCCCAATGCACAAACATGCCAAACTTAGCATCGCGCCACCATTGAATGCGCTGCTCATGATTTTTCATGGAGGCCGTCCACCAGCCGTTCAACGCATCATTCACCGCTTTGGCATCGCGGGCGTTGCCTTCCTTATTAAACATATCCTTGTCCTCATCACCCTTAACCTGCGCAACACCGGAAAGGAATGAAGACAGGCATAAAATAAAAATTGCTATTTCTTTCATAACTATATCGATTTCGACGGCTACCGACCAGCCGCCTCTACGAGGCTGATTTTACATCACCGTTCCATCCATATCAGCGGATTACGTACCGGCAGGTTGCGGATCACTTCTTCCACTTCAGGAAAATGGTTCAATCTTGTCCAGGTGCCCATCCATTGCTGGTTGTCAAATGCCGCGGCGCCAAACACCAGTGCGGGCTGGGCTACGGGCCAATCGTTCCAGTACATGACATCCTGTTTAAAGGGCCATTTTGTTTTATCATTGATATAGGGATATAAATAAGCGATCCCTTTTTTAATAGACCGTCCATCAGTGGTTTGATACGTCCACAGGTCATCCTGTTTTGTGGAAAGGATCTGGCAGAGCGTCACCATCGCATCCAGGTTAAATAGGGAATACCCATAAGGTTTGGTCCTTGCCAGCTCCTTAGGAAAACTGCCGTCCGCCGCCATCTGGTTGGGGAGCAATACCGTTTTATACCGGTTACTGCAAAAGTCCATCCATTTTTTATCACCAGTGAACTTTGCAAAACAGGCCACCTGCATCGTCCAGCAGGTACCATGATTATTAGCCGCATTCATTTCATCAATACCATATTTATGCGTGGTAACCCATTGCAGGTATTGCGTAAACCAGTCTTTAATTTTTTGCAACGCCGGCAGGTCCATACCCGGCGCATCCTGCATGATATACAGGCTTTGTGCCACTTCCATTAACTGAATGGCATCAATAATACCAATACCCCGGCCCGTAGCTCTTCCTTTGATCGCCTGCGAATACAACAGGTTTGGATTCATTAAAGTAGCCGTATCCACAAACCAGGCCCTGCAATGTTCCATTGCCTTTTTTAAATAGATCTCTTTTTGGCTAATACGCCATGCCGAAGCCAGCACCCCAACAATGCGACTAAAACGGATCATCGCCAGGCGATGGGCTACAAAATTATCCGGGTTAGTCATCCCGTCTTTTTGAATATACGGACTATCCACACTCATGGGGTTCGGCCACCAATAATCGCCCTCGCTAAAAAAATCATGCCGGCCGCCGGCACTTCGTGTGCTGGTTTGAGCGGTTACTGTTATGGGCGGTTCTTTCAATGCCTGATCGGCGGCTGCTAACACTTTATTGCGTAAAACCTGCGCGGCCTGATCGTAAAAACGGGCCATTTTTGGTTGCGCCGCGGTGGGCAAAACCAACAACGTAAATATGACCGTTAAAATCTGTTTCATGTTTCTATAGATATTGCGCTCCTATGGAGCTACTAAATATTACGCTCCTACGGAGCGGTCATAAAACGGAATGTTATTTTGTTATAAGACTGGACCGCTTTATTATGAGCCGCTTCTACCGAGCCTTTTAATTTCCTCCGGGCATCTTTGCTGATGGTGATGGTACGCCAGTCAAATGCGCCTTTTTCATAATCCATTGTAACGCCATCATCATCGTACAATTTATAGGCACCGGGTTTATTTCCATACACCCTCACCTCCAGATCCACCTGTTGTCCTTTTTCAGGAGCGTGCAATAGCGGCGGCATCATCGGTATGATACCTCCATCTTTTACGTATACGGGAATCTTATCCAAGCCGGGTGTAACCGTAATGATCTCCCCATCCCCGGCATAGGCTCCAGTGTAGAAATCGTACCATTTTCCTTTGGGCAAGATCACTTTTCTTGATTGCTGCCCGGTAAACAGAGGCGCTACCAGCAGATATTCCCCCGCCATATACTGATCCTTTACTTCTTTGGAAACGGCTTCCAGGTAGGGATTATCTTCCAGGTTCTTTTTTACCGTAGCACTTGCTTTGTTCTCAAACCCCGGCTCCAGGCTCATCCCGCGGAACACAGGTGTTCCCTCATAATGGTATTTAGCAAACTCCGAATACCAATAAGGCATCATGCGCATCCGTAGCAGGGCCAATTCCTTTATGGGTGCTGCAACATCTGCATATGACCAGGGTTTGGTGCCGCTGGACCATGCATTGATCATCGCCATGGGCGAAAAGATCACCGTTTGAAAACGGCGGATCCACTCCTCCGAAGTTTTGGAAGCACGCGCTTCCGGTGTCCATAACACGCCAATATAACCGCTGTTGATCAGCGCTGTAATAAAATCTTCATGATTATAATAATCATTATAAATAACATAAGGATAGGTGTTGGCACCCGCATTAGAAGCGCGTACCAATCCGTAAGTACGCTCATTTTTTTCTTTGAATAGATCCAAGCTGTACCGCATGGCCAGCACCCCATAGGTTTGCCGCATTTGCTCGCCGCTCAGTCCACCGGGGAAGCGCGCCACATCCGGCCACAGGTAGTAATCATAGCCATCCACTTCATCGATCTTATAGCCGCTTACACCAATATCCACCTGGTCTTTTTTTAACTGGCCAAAGAAGATCTTTCTCGCTTCGGGAATGGTAAAGTCCGGCACTTCGCCAGTCCATACCGTATGCGATCCCGTATAGGGAGCGATCTGCTTATAAAAAGAAGCCTGTTTGGAAACATAAGGATTGATCCAGAGATTGAGCCGAATATCTTTCTTCAACATTTCCTTTACAAAACCGGCAGGATCCGGATAACGTTTTTTATCCCATTCAAAGGTGCCGGGATAAGCGCGGCTTTGCCAGCCGGGTTCCAATCCCACAAAATCCAGCGGGTAACCTTTTAAACGAAACGAATCCACTTCTGCTTTTACTTCATCGGAAGTGAACAATGATTTAACACGTTGCGTGAAACCCAGTCCCCACCGGGGTGGCAGGGCTCCGCCACCATTAAACAGGTTGTAGCGCCGTACCGCATCCAAAGCAGTAGGGCCGGCAAATACATAAATTTCAGTACCAGCAGCAGGTACCAGTATTTCAACCGCATCCGAGTACGGACGTGAACTCCAGCTTTTATCCTCATTGCGGTTTTTTTCCACTGGTGGATGTTCGCTGTTTTTCCTTACGGCAGTACCGGCATATACAGTAATGTATCGCGCCGTATTAATAAATACGCCGTACCCCGCGCTGGACACATAAAAAGGAACCGGCGCATGGGTTCTTCCATTGTCTTTTCCGCCATAATGGTCCATGTGTAATTGCAGGATCTTGCCGCGCTGGTATACGGTTTGAAAATTTAAACCCAGGCCAAATAATTGCTCCTTTTCCGTAAGGGGAAACCGCAAATACGTTTTTCCGTCGGTAAGCGTAGCCTGTATTTCCTCTTGTTTTAAAGGAAAGGATGCCTCTCCCATTTTTTGTAAAGCAGTAAGGGAAGGAGTGGCCCCGGAGGCCTTAACTAAATCATACTTTTCCGGCTGTCCGGCCACCCCCTTCCACACACCCGGCGCCACCTGTTGCCAGGTCAACTGCTGGGCGTCTGCTTTACTTAACACAACGAGTAGAAAAAACGTTAGAACTTTTTTATAGATCATAATAAAATTTCATTGTTTGCAAGTGAATTGTGAATGGTCAATGGTGAATGTTTCCTGCCTATTGACTATTCACTATTGCCTATTCACTTCTACAAGGGCACGATCGTATACCGTTTTCCTTTTTCCGTTTTAAAATCGATCGTATATCCTTTCGTCTGATTCACTTCCACCAGTCCCTTCCGGGTATTATTATCATAGAAGGTTTTACCATAATGGGTCAGCAGTGTATTGTCTACAACACCTGATGCATCTGCAGATTTAACTTCCAGCACTTTTACCGGTTGCAGTGTGTGCAGCCGGCAAACACCTCCTTTTTCAGCATAAATAATCGCTTTGCTTAACCTGTTGTTGCTCCAATCGATGGATACGTTGAAATCGCCCCGGGCCTTTATACCACTGATATTTCCTTTCTTCCATACAGAGGGCAATGCTGGTAACAGGAACAAATACCCCTCATGACTTTGCAATAGCATTTCCGTCATGCCCGCGGCAGCGCCAAAATTCCCATCGATCTGAAAGGGCGGATGCGCATCAAACAAGTTAGGATAGGCACCCCCGCCGCCCATTACCGCCCGTTTTTCGCGCGGGTCAATATAGTTAAAGGCATCACTCAGAATTTTATAAGCATGTTCGCCATCGTGCAAACGTGCCCACCAGTTTATTTTCCAGGCCATCGACCAGCCGGTACTTACATCACCCCGAAAGATCAATGATTGTTTGGCCGCAGCGGCCAGTTCCGGCGTCTCGCTTAGCGTAATCTGGCTCCCCGGATATAACCCAAATAAATGGGATAAATGCCGGTGCTGGTCTTTGGGATCATCCCAATCTTTAAACCACTCCTGTAACTGGCCATACTGACCGATGTGAAAGGGATACAATTTTTCTTTCATCGCGGAAAGCGTTGCCGCAAAAGTTGCATCGGTTTTTAAAACAGCCGCTGCTTTGATCACATCCGTAAATAACTCCCGGATAATCGACATATCCATTGTGCTGGCCATGGCTATTTCATACTCCTTACCATTTACCTTCATCGTATTTTCGGGTGAAGAGGAAGGGTTGGTTACCCAATAGCCGGTAGCCGGATCCTTTACCAGCCAATGCTGTAAAAATTGCGCCGCGCCTTTCATTAAAGGATAAGCGGTATTCCTGAGAAATGCTTCATCCCCGGTATATAAATAATGTTCCCATAAATGTGTGCTGAACCAGCCACCGGCCATAGGCCAGCAGGACCAGCGCGGTTTTGCAGAGGGGTCGATCCACCCCTGCCCCCCCGGTGGTGATGTTTTTGCCCATATATCAGAATTGTGGTGCGCCGTCCAGCCTTCTGTGATACCATAATTTGTTTTAGCCGTGATCGCACCGTTCACTGCAAGCTCTTTCATAAAATCGAACAGGGGCTGATGACACTCAGAAAGATTGGTATTTTCCGCAGGCCAGTAATTCATTTCCGTATTGATATTAACGGTATAATTACTGCCCCAGGGCGGTTGTACCTGATCGTTCCAGATCCCCTGCAAATTGGTAGGCTGTGATCCCGGGCGGGAGGCAGCGATCATTAAATAACGGCCAAACTGGTAATACAAAGTCTGCAGCCCAAAATCATCGGGAGCTTTGGCAAATGCTTTCAGCCGCTCGTTGGTGGGCAGCTTCGCATTCGCCGATCTGTTGTCAATTGTAAAAGATACCCGGTCAAATAAACGCCGGTAATCGGTTATATGATTTTGCCAAAGCCGTTCAAAAGGGATCACCTGAACCTGTTGCATCCTTGCGGTAGCCTCCACATGCGGATCTTTTCCTTCCTTACCGGGTGATTTATCAAAGCCGTTAAAACTGGTGGCATCGGTCAGGTAAATAGTAACAGCGTTCGCCCCCGAAACGGTTAGTTGATCATCAGCCCCACTTATAGTTCCCCCTTGCGCTGCAACTTTAACCTGCACTTCAAAATTGGTCCCTTCCCCGTTCCAGTCATCGTATACCACCTGTTCTTTTTCATAGGCCCGGTTGGCTACAAACTTTGGCGCCTTGCCTTTCAGCAGCAGTCCGTTTGTTCCATTCAGGGCCACTTTGTATTTGAGCTTACTACTAAGAGAAGCGGTAAAGCTGATCGCATTTTTTTTATCAGCTGTAATGCGGATCACCATGGCTTTATCCGGGAAGCTGATAAACGTCTGACGTGTATAGCGCACTCCGTTCAATGTAAAGTTTACCGTAGCGGTTGCGTTATGCAAATCCAGTTCACGATAGTAATCGCTGGCAGCGGTATCCGCGCCTTTATGCTTCAGCCACAGATCGGCCATTGGCAGGTACTTTGCCGAATAAGGCCCGTGCATACCTTTCCATACAGCTGCTGCGCTATCATACTGCCCCGCAAAAACCAATTTGCGAACAGCAGCCAGTATTGCCGGGCCGCCCGGAGTATTGCCGGGGTCAGGCGCACCCGACCAAAGGGTATTATCATTCAGCTGAAAACGCTCTGTGCCCACGCCTCCGAATACCATTGCTCCCGTTTTCCCATTGCCCAGCGGCAGTGCTTCCTCCCATATTGAAGCGGGTTTTGTATACCACAACTTCATGTCCTGTGATGATTGCGATCGCTGTGCAGCTACCGCAACACCCGCAAAAGAAAATACCGCCAGTAATATTTTTTTGATCATTGCTTTATAAATTTAGAAATGCCACCGGAAGCTGTTCTACTTTAGCGCTGGCAACCGATTTACCACCATTGGTTTTGATACGGATAATGGCGCGTCCGTTATACAACTGCACCAGCCTCGATCCGGAAGAAGTACCCAAATCATCTAACAAAGTACCATCGCCTGTTAAACCAAACCGGATCCAGTTGGCCCCATCCAGACATTGATTATCCTGAACATCATACAACTTCGCCTCCAGGGTAATAGTTCCGCCTTCTTCTTTAACCTTTTCAAGCTTTACTTTTGCAGGCTTCCCCCATTGTTCCGTTTGGTACACAAAACTAATGGTATCTCTTACAACCTGACTTCCCTTTCTTGCAATTACATAAGCGATATTGGCCCCCTTTTTCAGCCCCACATTCCAGCGCAAACCGGCTGCGGGAAAATCCTGGCTGTTGCGTTTTTTAACGCCACAGGATTTTCCGTTTACAAATAATTCTGCTTCCTCACAATTGGAGTACACTTTGATCATCTTTTCTTCTCCTTCTTTCCCCCATCGCACTGGCCAGCTATGCCCGTAGATATGCGCCATTGGCTTGCTGGTCCAATAGGATTGGAAGACATAATAAGCTTCTTTCTTTGTAAGGTCCCGTTCCACTATGCCTTTCTGGTTCATATAGGGGACCGGATTATCGGGCCGTATAGGCGTAGAAAAATCTTTAAACACCCACTGTGCGGTGCCGGTGAGCCAGGGCATGGTTTCCTGCTCTTTTAAATGCCAATCGATCAGATTGCAAATATAGGTTTCGCTCCAATCACCATCTTTTGACGCACGCGCCGCGCCGCCATACAATGACGCATCGCCCGAACGTTCGTCGGCAGCGCCGGTAGCCTTAATATTTTGCAGTGCTTTATCGGGGTTTTCGGAATGACGACCAGCATGACTATCGCCTCCCCACTCCACATGTAAAAAATGATCTACCTCGTCGAATTCCTTTTTTGTCACCTCTTTATATTCGGTGTAAATGCCCCGGTACCAGCCGGCCCAGATGGAAGGAGAATACACATCCACAATGTCTTTACAAAAATCGCAACGCCGTATGGCGGTTTTACGGGAAGCATCCAGGGTATGCGCCAGGGTGTTCAGCTCCTTCATATACCTGCGGATCTTTTCTTTATCAAACTCAGGAAAATCACCCGGCCAATCGTTCTCATTTCCCAACCCCCAGATGATCACCGAGGGATGGTTATAATGTTGTTCGATCATGTTTGTTAACATCCGTTTCCCCTGGGCCTGGTATACCGCGCCTCCCAGTCCACCCCGGCACCAGGGGATCTCCTCCCATACCAGGATGCCCAGACTGTCGCATAAGTTTAAAATGATGCGGGATTGCTGGTAATGTCCCAGGCGGATAAAGTTCACGCCCATCTCCTTCATTTCGATCATTTCCTGTCGCATCAGGTCTTCTGTCATAGCAGCGGCTACTCCCGCATGGTCTTCATGACGATGGGTTCCTCTTAACAACAATCGCTTCCCATTCAATAAAAACGGGCCATGTTTTACAAACTCAAAATTACGAAACCCAACAGGCGTAACGGTTGTATGCGTGCCGGCGCTGGTACTAAGTGTCACTTCCAGCTTATACAAAGAAGGTGTTTCCGGCGCCCACAGCTGCGGATTTTTAACCGAAAGATCTCCGATTGTGAAAGTGCCGTCAAAGGTCTCCAGTTTTTTTTCTGTTTTTTGAAGCGCTTTACCCTGCGGATCCAACAACCTTAACTGCACAATGCCGTTCTTTAATTGATCAGGGTTGGTTATGTTTAATTTTACATTCAGATTCCCGGTTTTATTGCTAACCGTCGGCAACGCAAAAACCTTATCCACATAAACCGCCGGCTCATATACAAGATTCACGTAACGATACAATCCTCCGTACACATTAAAATCAGAAAGATCAGAAGGCAGCATTTCGAGGTCGCGCGAATTATCGCAGCGAATGGAAACAGGGACCTTCCCTTTAAATTGTTTTACCAGGCTGTCCTGTTTTTCAAAAGCCTCTACCGCATCCGTAATATCAACTGTCCACTCATCATACCCGCCTACATGCGCACCCACTTTTGTGGTGTACACATACACTTCCGTTTTTTGTCCCGTACCTTCAAAATGCAGCAACGTTCTGCCTTTAGCATAAGGGTTCTTAACGGTCAGTTGTGTTTTATACCACATTGGCCCCTCGTAATAATTTACATCGGGATCTACCGCATCTCTTTCGTTCGCACAGTGCGGAAGCGACACCTTTGTCCATAAGGGTACCGACTCGGGATTGCCTTCTTTTACCGGTCGCACCGCTTCCCAGACACCCCCCAGGTCCTGCTTCAAAAACTGCCAGTTGCTGATTAACCGGGTAGCCTGTTGGGCAGAAGACCTGAGCACAATGCCGCTCAAAAACAATACCGTGATAAAATAGAGTCTCTTTTTCAATTTTAATATTTAACCACTTTAACTTTTCTATTAAGAAGAATACTTCACCGTAGCATTCACTATTAAATGCCACGATGAAGTTATATATCTCATACCCGACCTTCTTGCTACTCCTGATCTGTGTAACTTACTTTGACGGATACAATGCTAATCCATATACATGCACCACCCCGTTGGTAGCTACGTATCCGATAGACCGGCTGTTAGTGTGATCATTAAATACGATAGGTGCGATATCGGCATTGTTCTGAATGCGCAGCGTAAACATCCCCTGGGGGTCGAATCCATTTCCACCAGCCGGATTAAAGGCCGACTGAGAGGGATCCCAATAGCCCAGCAGAGATTCTTTTGTTGCAACGGTATTGGCCGGCAATAAGGATTGCACTGACTTGTTCACAGCACTCAGATCGTAATAATTATACACGGAGGTTCCGATCAGGTACAAAAAGAAATTCTTCACGGTTTCTTTAGAATAATCTTCCCAACGGGTAGCCGGGCGGGTTTGTGGCAGGCCGGTTGTAGCATTGATGAGCGGGTTGCCATTTGCATCTGTAACCACAATCGGAAAGGTAAAAAACAACCCCTTGTCCATCACCCCTGAGGTGTTGAAGCCGCGCACGGCATCATTGTGCAGGAATATAAAAGTCCGTCCGGGCTTTTCGTATTCTGAAAGATCGAATCCGCAATAATCGAGTCCTTTTTTCATCCACCGGAACACAGTGTCAGTAGGCGCCGCAGGTGTTCCATCGGCCCGGTTCAGCAAAAATTGTTTGGCCGTCATGTTGATGTTCGGATCAAGCGTTTGCTTATGATAATCATAATTCTGCTGCAGGCTTAACCCCAACATTTTTTTACAGCCGGGCAAAAATGTTGCAATTACAGCAAGTAGGAGAAAACTATTGATAAAGCGTTTAACTATTTTCATCTGTTGATATTTTATTATTTGCAATAGACGGGATATTACTTATCCGCCATAGCCGGAATTCTGCACCAGTTTGCTGTTGGCATTCAGCACGCTCCGGTTAATTGGCCAAAATATTCTTCTTGGATCGCCAAAGCCCGTAGCGTCCGCGGAAGCCGCTCCCGCCGAAATTTGTCTTCTTTTCAGGATAGGATCCATTATTCTGGCCACATTTCCGGTCCGCACCAGATCGAACCATCTTTTACCTTCCCCTACCAGCTCCATCTGACGTTCTTTCAGGATCGCATCCGCCATTGAAGCCTGATCAAGGATCGGCGCAGTACCCAGCACATAAGCCGGAAGCCCTGCCCTTACCCGAACATAATTCAGATACTTTAACGCATTAGCCTGGTCGTTGGTGGCATTGAGCGCCTCTGCATATAACAGATAAATGTCCGCTAAACGATAGACGGGCAAATACACCGGCGCTTCTTTATAATAATAGAGCGCCAGATCCGTGGCCGAGGCTGCTTTGGTTGGATTCGCCGGAGAAGCATACCACTTGATAAACCGGTCGCGGTTCGACTTTGTGGCGTCATTATTTGCCGAATAAGGATCGATGGTTTGCTTGGGGCGAATATCAACGGCTGTGGGGGAGGCCACTGTTTGTGGTATTACCCAGCTATTATACAAATCGATATCCATAGCCATCGGCTTGTTATTGGCCGTCCATGAGGTCACCATACAAGCACAATCATTTTTTGCAAAGTCCCAATGAATGCTCCAGATCGTTTCAATACTGGCACTGGGCGCTGTGAATATATTTTTCCAGCTTGCCTGCGGCTGAAGATTGGTACCGCTGGCACCTGCGTATGCCACACCCGTGGGGCCTTTGGCCTTAAACAGATTTTTGATCCATACAATAGCATTGGCATAGTCATGTTTCCACATATACACATCTGCTAACATGGCACAAATAGACCCTTCACTAATGGTCCATGCAGATCCGGTTTGATTTTTTGTGATCATACTATACGCCTGGGTCAGATCGGGTATAATTCGCTGATCAATTATTGTAGTAGCAGGGATACGGGGTTTTTCCAAAGTATCTGTTAAACTTTCCATAGGCGTGGTCCAAACAGGAGCGTCGCCCCATACCCGCACAATATAGAAATAACATAGTGCCCGCATGGCATAACTTTCCAGCAATGCCTTATTAATAATATCGGGAGTTATCCGGCTGTCATAAGTAGCAGCAGCCGGTATGTGTTTAATATTAGCGTTCGCCCTTCCGATAACCGTATATAGACCGGACCAGTCGGAAAACTCGTTGTCTGTGGTCAATGCATTCATGGCTATTTCTGTGGTTGCAATAGTAGTATAGCTTAAAAAACGATCGAAATTGTCGGAGCGATAATCGCCCCAGTACAAGGCTCTTTCCTTGTATTGCGCTTCACCGATCATTTCCTGCTGAAACCCGGAATACATACCGGCCACAGCAGCGTTCACTTCGTAAAGTGTTTTATAAAATTCATTTTGAGGCACCTGCGACTGCGGTTTCTGATCCAAAAATTTACTGCAGCTGTTGCACAGGATCAGTACACTGCACATTAGGATTATATAATTCAGTTTTTTCATTTTACTCTTTTTAAAAGTTAACATTTACTCCAAATCCATACTCCCTTCTTTTAGGATACTTCCCATTATCATAACCGGGCTGTAACACGTTGCTGGCGCTGAACTCCGGATCATAGCCCCGGTAATTCGTCCAGGTAAGCAGGTTGCTTCCGTACACATAAATGGTAGCGCCCCTCATGAATACTTTCTTTGCAATCTGGGGCAGCAACAGGTAGGAAAGCCGCAGGCTGGACAATCTTATAAAAGAGCCATCCTCGATAAATAAACTATTGGCATCCGTTTTTTGATTACCCCTGTTCTTTGCTTCCGGATAATAGGGATATTTGGCTATATCGCCCGGTTTCCGCCATACATTGTAAACCATTTCAGGGCTTCCGGCTCCTGTATTGGAGGGATAACTTTGGTTAAACAGCAAGGCATTGTATACGTGAGAACCAAACGATGCATTCACAAGGAAAAACAGCGAGAACCTCCGGTAGGTAAGGTTGTTGGTGATCCCGAGGTAAAACTTGGGTTGTGCATTTGCCAGTATCTGCCGGTCCCGGTCATCAATAAGACTGTCTCCATTTATATTCTGCCAGATGGCATCTCCGCCACGCAGCTTACCCCCAGGATCATACATGCTATGCACATAGCCGGTGTAGCGTTGCCCGTTAAAATTATAAACAGGTGCGCCATTTTCATACAAGGGCTTTCCGTCTGCCCCCAATACCAGTGTCAGTTGCTGCCAGCTATCATTATATGCGTTGGATTCGTTCCATGCGTAAACGCCCAGATTTCTCCAGCCAAAGAAATTACCAATTTTGCCGCCTTCTTCTATATACCATTTGTTAGCCAGGATAAAAGGTTTTCCATCGCCCAGCTTTTTAATGATACTTCTCTCAAAAGATATATTCCCACCTATTTCCCAGGTTACGCCTTTGTCACTTTTTGCGAGAAACGGAGTACCCCTTACGGAGAACTCAAGCCCGCGATTCTCCAGTGTGCCCAGGTTGATCTTTACCGTATCGAACCCGGTTTCTGCCGGAAGATTTTTCGGATACAGCAGGTCCTTTGTAGTTTTAATATAGTAATCTGTAGTGAACGTTAACCGGCCATTAAAAAAGGTCAGATCCAAGCCAGCGTTTTTCTGTATGGTTGTTTCCCAATGCACTTTTTCATTTCCAAAAGTAGGCGTAGTGTACGCACCGCCAACCCCCGCATAACTTCCGGCAAATGTTATTTTGTTCATGAAGTCGCTTGATCCGATGCGATCATTACCCACTTGTCCGATCCCAAACCGGAAACGGCCATCCGACAATGCACCTTTGGCCCATTTCATAAATGACTCATCGGAAAAGCGCCATCCGCCGGAAGCAGAATAGAAATTACCATACCTCGAATCACTGCCAAACCGGGAAGACCCATCCCGACGGAAAATACCCGCCAGCGTGTACTTTCCTTTATAGCTATAGTTGGCTCTTGCAAACATGCTGGCGCCCGCGTTGCCATTGGCATCCGTATAGGTTTTAGAAGAGGTGATATAAGCCGGTGGTGTAACAAATATATCATCACTTACCACATTGGCGTATTCGGAATGCGCCCGGTCGGCACGATCCTTATCCGCACTAATCCCTAACACTGTTTGTAAATTGTGCACACCGCCAAAGGTTTTATTATAGTTAAGAAAAGACTGATATTCCCACGAGAATACTTTTTGCATATCGTTGGACCCGTTATTCTGATCTTTATTGGCTGAAACATAACGCGGAGAGAAAGAGGTGTTCTGGCTGTTGTTCAGCATCGCATTAAACGTATTCGTAAACAACAGGTCCTTGGTAATACGGAACTGCAGGGAATTACTGAACTGCACCGCAAACCGGTCTGTTTTATTGGTTTCGTAAATGGCATTTGCCACCGGGTTCCGCTTGGAACCAATATAACTCGTCAACGACCCATCTGGATAGTAGATCAGTGAATAGGCCGGCCGGTCAAAAGCAATTGCGACGGTTCTGGAAAGCGGCACTTCATTACCCGTTTGGTACATCAGCGAAATATTGCTCACATATTTCAATTTGGGCGAAGCCTGGTATTCTATATTGCTTCTTACCTGTACCCTTTTTACATAACTGTTCAATATAATCGACTTGTCATTGAGATAATTGATCCCCGTGTAATAGCTCAGCCCTTTTTGTCCGCCGCTTACGCCCAGGTTTACCTGCTGCCGGTCGCCCAGATTGCCCAGCAGCAGTTGCTGCAGATCATTATCGGAGTTAAAACCAGGGTTCAGCGAATCTACGTTCCCTCCGGTTCCCCCGTTCGGGTTAGCGGATTGTATTCTTCTGAACTCACGAACTTCAGCCGAATTATTCTGCGGCAGTTTGTGCGCCAACTTTCCAAAAACGCGGGAATAATTCAGGTCGATCCTTGGCTTGCCTTCTCTCCCTTTTTTTGTAGTAATAATGATTACACCATTAGCCGCCCGGGCACCGTAGATGGCCGCCGAAGCCGCATCTTTCAACACTTCGATCTTGTCAATATCCATCGGATTGATGCTGGATCCATCAGGAGTGATCACACCATCCACGAGGTACAGGGGGCCGTTGCCACTATTAAGCGTAGAGGCGCCACGGATCTGGATCGATCCTTCTGCTCCGGGGGCACCACCACCGTCGTTGGTTACCAAAACACCCGCTGCCTGCCCCTGCAAGGCATCAAATAAATTGACAGGCTGCCGCTCTTCAATTTGCTTGGAACTGATAGAAGATATAGCACCCGTAACATCCCGCTTTCGCTGGGTTCCATATCCGATAACCACCACATCATCTAAATCAGAAAGCGTTTCTTTTAACGTTATCGTTATTTGGCGGTCCTGGCCCACCGGGCGTTCCTGAGGTGTAAAGCCTACAGCGGAAAAGGTTAATACACTTTGAGCATCAGGTACCTGAATACTAAAACGTCCTGCCGAATCGGAGCTAACCCCCACACTGCTGCCTTTTACCAGAACAGTGGCGCCGGCAACAGGGTTGCCTTTTTCCCCTTTTACGATACCTTTGATCCGGATACTCTGCGCATGCAGCACCCCGGAAAAACAAAACAGGAACAGGCAAAAAGCAATAATCTTGGTCAAGGTTTCCCTTGTTTTTTTTAAATAATCTGTCATAAAAGCAATTTAAAATTCAACCGTTTGCACAAGCTGCAATAATAGCGTCATCTCTCCCCCTGGAATACCCGGCTTTTGGCTCAGAATTAAATAATTTTGGCATGTTACGATAACGTTTTCATAGTGGCGTCAGAGGCGAAATGAGATCATTTTTTTTTGCGGGCAGGAATAATGCGAGAGCAGAACAGGCGGGGCTATTGCCCCGCCTGTTCTGCTAAATAAAGTTCCGGATCGCTTCGCTCCCCTATTTTACGTGCGTTTTATTGACATAAAAATGGTCCGAAAAACAACGAATCAGGTTTGTATATGCACCATTATCCGAACCATTCACTACAATCAATACTGCGGGTTCTGCGTCAATACCGCTCCCGTATTCTGGGTGATCTCAACTGCCGGTATGGGCCACAGGTTATGAAACGGTTCGATCGTAAGCCCGGACTTTGGATTATAACGTTGGGTGCGATCATACAATTTCCCCAGCCGTGTAAGCGTTACCGCCCGGAACTCTTCCAGATATAGTTCACGTAACCGTTCGTCCAGAATATAATCAATATTCATATCCGCTGCTGACGCGGGTGCCGCATGTGCCCTGTTCCGCAATACATTGATATCATCCGCCGCCTGCTGGGTTGCTCCTTTGTCCAGATAAGCCTCTGCTCTTAATAAATACGTTTCCGCCAGACGCGCCATATATTTTTGCAAGAACAGCCGGGAGGCGCCATTGAGCAGGATCCCGCCAAACGGATTGGTCGCATTGCTTAATATAGCCGGACCGGCAACCGCTACAAAATCACCTGCCGATGGCGAGGTCTTGCGTATGATCGGATAAAAATTACGGATCGTATCTCTGAAATCTGCGGGAAGCACTTTGGCTTTATACCCATCTTTTACATACCATTTTCCATAGTCCGGCGATGTGGCGGGCACACCTGAGATACGGATATCCCGGACAATATTATAGGACGAATTACGGATATCACCCGGCGACCATATCTCATAAAAGAAATGGGAAGTAGGGCGGATCCAGCCCACACCATTTGAAGAAATACTGTCAACAAATTTAGAATTGAACAATACCGGCATTTTGGTTTTACTGGTCGTTTCTGCAATGCGCACACCGGTCAAACTGGGAACGATTGCCCATGCGGTTTGATCACCAACTGACGCCGAATTATTTAGCGTAGATTGTATCACCAGCAACCCTTCATGATTCCCCTTACTATAGTTTTGATTATCGTATTCAAACAGATCCCGGTATACATCACCGGGTTGATTGGCTCTGTTCCCAAACCGGTTCGTCATCAGCGATAATCCTGGAAAACTGATCACATTGGTTGCCATCGCTATGGCTCCGTCATAATCTTTTAAAGAGATCAGCACTTCTGTAAGCAAATGCTGGGCAATTTGTTTATTGACTGTACCATCTGCCACCTTATTAATATCAGATAATAACCCGATGGCCTGCAGCAAGTCTTTTTTACATTGCTGATAAACAGAATCCCGGCTGGCACGCACATAATCATATTTGGGTTGCGACAATTCATTTAACTCAATGGGCACGCCACCAAACAGGTTGGCCAGCACATTGTAGGAATAAGCCCTGAAGAATAATGCCTGTCCCAGAAAGCTATTCTTATCTGCATCGGCCAGCTGTGTAGCTTGCGGCACCCGGCTAATGATCAGGTTCGCATTGGTTATGATCTTATAATAAGCCGTCCAGATATTCTGCGGAATAAAATAGGTAGGCACCATTGTAGCCTTGTAGGCATTCAGCTTTGCAGCGGGATCGTAGTCCGTAGCGTTAAAAGCGAAGTCGGTGGCGTAGTACAATCCAAAATAAGTATCGAGGTTTATATTGCCCATATAGATATTCCGCACGCCATTATAAACGTTATTGGTGGCTTGCTGAAACTGCGTAGCCGTTTGCAGCGAATTATCCGGTGTGTAAACAGCTAAAAGCGTCTCATCCAAAAAACTCTTTTTACACCCGGGCAGAATAATACCGATACAAAGAAGATTTATAATTAGTACTTTTTTCATTTTTTAAAATTTACTGTTGCTGCATTAAAAGGTTACATTAATTCCCAGGGAATAATTTTTCATTACCGGGTATCCGTTTTGATCTAGTCCCAAACCTCCCGGTATCCGCCACCCAAGGGAGGAGCGCTGACCAGATGATGGATTCGACTCCGGATCCCATCCGTCCCATTTGGTAATCGTAAACAGGTTTTGGGCATTTGCGTATACGCTTAATGCCTTTACCAATTTTAAGCGCTGCAGCAGCACGGTGGGTAAATTATAGGTAAGGGTCAGGTCCTGCAGCCGTATAAAATTACGCTGCATATAAGGCCCGAAATTTTCACCCAAGGTAGCCACATAAGCCGCAATGCTTCTGTAACGCGCGTTGGGATTATTAGGTGTCCAGTAATCATATACAAA
>JAGIAQ010000004.1:53158-83772 GCA_017744795.1 Niabella sp.
TGTCCGGATTTTGCAGCATGATCCCCGGTGCGCCCAGGTATCCGTTCTTACCCCCTTGGATCGTATTGATAAAGAACTTTAGCTCGAACGCCTTGTATTGAATATTATTTGAAATACCCATACTATAGGAAGGATCTAACTTGCCCAGTATCTGCTTATCTGCCGGAGTGATCACGCCGTCACCGTTCAGATCCTGGATCTTGTATTGCCCGGCTTTGAATCCCTGTGCCGCTAAACTTGCTGGAATTTGATCACTAAGCTGATACATGCCGGTTATTTTATAATCATACACCACGCCGTAGGGCTGGCCTATAAAATAGCTCAATATCGGATCGCTTCCGTTGATCAGGTCTTTCCCCGTTCCATCAATATCCAGCACCTTGTTCCTGTTCCGGAAGAAATTAACCCCTATCTGCCATTTGAAATTATTTGTACGTACCGGTACTCCGGTTATATTCAATTCCTGACCGCGGTTTTGGATCTTGCCGATATTGATGAGGTAGCTGTTAAATCCGGTAATGGTGGGCGTAGCCCTGGAGTTTAAGAGATTTTGCGAATTGGAAAAATACAGATCCAGCGAGCCAAAAAGCCGGTTGTCAAATAATGCGAAATCAACCCCGGTATTGAATGACTTTGTGGTTTCCCAGCGAAGGTCAAAGTTGGGCAACTGACTTAGATAGGAGCCAAGCTGCGCTCCGCCGGAGGTTCCATAAAGATAGCCGTTTGCTAAGCCAACGCTCATCTGCGAAAGCGTCTGATACCGGCCAACCGTTCTGTTACCGGTTGCACCATAGGATAATCTTAATTTCAGGTCATTAATGGCTTTGACAGATTTAATAAAATCTTCCTGGTTCAGGCGCCAGGCAAAGGCCAGTGACGGGAATACCGCCCATTTGTTTTTTTCCGAGAAACCGGAAAACCCATCTCTTCTTACCGTTCCGGTTAAGATGTATTTTTTATCAAAAGAATACGATGCTCTTGCCATCTGGTAAACCGCCTGCTCCTGCCAGGGTAATGTAAACCCGGAAGGTGTGCCATCCAGACCAACGGTCAGCCGTGCAGGGTCACCCACATCCAGCCGGTTATAATATAATATTCCATTAGTAATACCACCTGCGGAAGTGCTGGTACCGTCGTGTTTGTTTAGTTCTGCACCGTATAATAATGTAACATCCACTCCGTGCAATCCAAAATCTCTTTTATAAGTAAGAATGTTATCTAATGTCTGAAAATAATCCGTCATGTAGGTTTTATAGGCCGTTGCTTCAACAGTTGGTGCATTATAATTAAAGCGATTGGTGTAGATATAGTTGTTACCAAAGTTTACACGATAGTTCAGCCCCTTAACATGGGGAATATCCACGCTAACAAAAAAGTTGCCGGTAAAATTCAGGTTACGATCCAGATCTTTTGAGCGCCGGAGTATCTCCAGGGCTGTGGGTGTTGTAGTTTGTGCATAGAACTGCAGCATTTGCCCGGTCTTGGGATCAAAAGGCAGTGTGAACGGTTTCAGGAACATAATATCTGAAAAGGTGGGCGATACGCCGCTATAATCATTAATTGATAATCCTGTTTGTGCGCCCAGGGTTAACCAATCAAACGGTTTGGCTTCCAGGTTCAGTCGTATGCTGTTCCTTCTATAATTATCATTCATGATCAGGTTCTGCTGATCAAAATATCCATACCCCAGGTAAAACTTAATTTTCTTTGACCGGCCGCTTACACCGATATTATGATTTTGAATCCGGGGGTGCGCATTGGTCATCAGGTTCCACCAGTTTGCTTCATAACCATTCTTATAATTATCTGCTTCCACACCTGCAAGTTTGGTAGAGGGGTCCCAGTTAGGACTCATCTTGGTCATATCGTTTGGATCCCGGCTTTCAGAAAGATACCAGTCGCCAAGCTTTTGTATGTACTGAGCCCCGCTTGCAGGACGCATACTTTTTTTGGTCATTTCCTGGATCGAATAAGAACTACTATAATCAATACTGATCTTATCCACTCCGCTTGCTCCGCTTTTTGTTGTAATCAACACCACGCCGTTTGATGCCTGCGAACCATAAACCGCCGCAGCGCTGGCGTCTTTTAAAAGGTCAATGCTGGCGATATCTGAAGAATTAATAGAAGTTAATGAACCCCGGTAGATCAGTCCGTCTACCACAATTAACGGCGAGGTAGTCCCCGAAATAGAATTGCGTCCACGCACCATAAGTGTTGGATCACTGCCCGCCCGGGTGGTCTGGCCAACGGTAAGCCCCGGTACTGTTCCGCGCAGGGAACTCATCACGTTAGAATTAGGCGACTGCTTTTGAAGCTGCAGGTCTGCCTTTGCCACGGCACCGGTAACATCCTGTCGTTTCCGGGTTCCGTAGCCCACTACTACTACATCATCTAAAACGGCTTCCGAAGGTCGTAACGTAACAGCAACCGGGCCTGCGTCCTTAACAGCAACCAATGCGGATTCATAATTAACAGCAGAAATTTCAAGCTGCTGGCCTTTGGCAATGCTGATGCTAAACCCACCTTTCTCATCCGTAGCTGTTGCATGGTTGGTTCCTTTTACTGTAACCGTTGCCCCCGCGAGAGGGCCGCCCTTACCATCCGACACTGTTCCCCTGATCACTTGATTCTGAGCAGCAATAAAATTCAGTAATGCTATCTGAACAAACAGCACAAGAAAGATCGGTAAAAAGCGGCCTTTCAGGTTTAGAAATATAGTCTTCATTAAAAAATCTTTTTAATTGATTTAAATGGTCTCTTCCGTTGCAATGTTAGGCACTTTAAACCCTGACGATTGCCTTCAATTAGCATATCGATAACTTATTTTAACTGGAATGAATATCCGGGAAACCGTGGCTGTCGTTTTTGGTTAATAAATGGCAATTACCTGACTTTCCAGGGTGGAATCAGGTGCGGTCGATTTACAAAACCTGCACAGCGGATGCTGTATTACTATAGTAATGGCACCTTTCGCTATCAGGCTAAAAATTCCCGTTGATACATCAGTGGGCTTCGCCCTGTGATAACCTTAAAGTATTTATGGAAGCTTGTAAAGTTGTTGAAGCCGCTTTCAAAGCACAATCGTTTCAAACAGGTGTTGGTTTCTATCAATAATTTGCAGGCATGGCCCACACGCAGCTCAATCAGGAATTGAGAATAGGTTTTCCCGGTATGTGATTTAAAATACCGGCAAAAGGAATTGGGGCTGATGTTGGCAACCTCAGCAATCTCCTCCAGCCGGATCTTTCGTTTAAAGTTTTTAATGGAATAATCATAGATCGCCTGGATCCGCTCATTCTCGTCAGAATAATCATCCGGCTTAAATCCCACGGAAGACAATTGCCTGCATTCAGTTTCGCCTGAAATAATGATTAACGCCTCAATCATCAGTAAAATGCGCTGACTTCCGGCTGCCCCGGAAAGACGCTCCAGTATTTTTGCTACTTTCAACCGGGCCTTACCTTCTATTTGCAGGCCTCGTTTGGCACGCTCCAGCACATCCCTTATTCCCCGGTTTTCCGGCAGATCCAGGAATCCGCTGCCCAAAAAGTTTTCTGAAAAATGTGCCACGCGCACGTCGGCTTTTTTCAGGGAATCTTCCTCAAAAAAAGTATCTTCAAATCTCCAGTAATGCGGCAGATTGGCCCCTACCAGGACAACATTGCCGCTTTCAAACCGGGTGATGCTATCCCCTATAAATTGTGTTCCTTCCCCGGATTTAAAGTAGATCAATTCCAACTCCGTATGTAAATGCCAATGGTTGTTTACATGGGGTTCGGAATCTTTTCTCAAACTAAAAGATCGCGTTGGCTCTGTGGCAACTTTAAGTAACTGAGGTTTCATGGTACAATGTTTTCAAGCAATTGTTTATTAACAAGCGTCGGCACAAAGTAATGTTAAGATTATTTGAATAAAAAAAAAACTACGCAAACGTTTGCACAACTTCTGTTTCAAAATTTCACTTTTTAAAAAAAGGGCACACAAAATAATATACGTCAATTATTTACAAAATAATAATTGTTATTTTGACCATTGAAAAAAGGAAAAGAGCCGTCCATTATTGCTCCTAAAATAATAACAAGCATTCTCGCTCACCTATTCCGGAACATCAGATATCCGGCACCTTAATCATCCTACCAGTAACCCCGAAAAACAGCTGGATAACAGCATCTTGGAATCTCCCCCCGTTTTCCACATCGCAACAAAACCTTCCCCATTTGTGTTACATTTGTTACTCAAAGCAGGAGATTTTTAATGGATAAATTTATCGTTTCAGCCAGAAAATACAGACCCCAGACTTTTGATACTGTCGTAGGGCAACAACATATTACCACAACACTTAAAAATGCGATCAAACAAAGCCAATTGGCGCATGCTTTTCTTTTTTGCGGACCGCGGGGCGTGGGTAAAACAACCTGCGCGCGTATTCTGGCCAAAACCATCAATTGTGAGCACGCTACGCCCGAAGGAGAGGCTTGTAATGAATGCAACTCCTGCGTTTCCTTTAACCAGGGCACTTCACTGAATATTCATGAACTGGATGCTGCCAGTAATAACTCCGTTGATGATATCCGGACACTGGTAGACCAGGTACGCTTTGCGCCGCAGGCAGGAAAATACAAGGTGTATATTATAGATGAGGTGCACATGCTGAGCTCTTCTGCATTTAATGCCTTTTTAAAAACGCTGGAAGAGCCTCCTTCTTACGCGATCTTCATCCTGGCTACTACAGAGAAACATAAAATTTTACCCACCATCCTCAGCCGCTGTCAGATCTTTGATTTTAAACGGATCACCACTAACGACACGGTAGAGCACCTGGAAGCCATTTGTGAAAAAGAAGGGGTAACCGCCGACAAGGCCGCCCTGCAGACCATCGCGCAAAAAAGCGAAGGCTGTATGCGCGATGCGCTGAGCATCATGGATAAGATCGTAAGCTTCACTAATGGGGAGCTGAACTATAACAACACGCTGGAACATCTGAATATACTGGATGAGGATTATTATTTTCGTCTGATTGATTTTATGCTGCAACAGGACCTCTCCGGCGCCATGCTTTTGTATGACGATATTAACCGGAAAGGCTTTGAAGGAGATCTTGTATTAAACGGATTCGCTTCTTTTATACGCAACCTGCTCGTAAGTAAGGACGAAAAAGTAGTGGCACTCCTGGATACGGTTGAAAGCTTTAAACAGCGCTATATAGATGCCGCTAAAAATATTCCGCCCGCTATTTTGATAAGCGCACTGAATATTTTAAACGAAGCCGAAATCGGCTACCGGGCTGCACGCAATAAGCGTTTACATGTAGAGCTAACACTCATAAAATTGTGTTACCTGCAGCAGGCAATAGAATTAACAGCAGGCGATTCGGCACTGCATAAAAAAAAAATAGCTGAAAAAGCAACCGCCGTTCCCTTCCGCAAGATCCGGCCCATCCTGGTGGACCCCTCCAAAGCAGAAAAAAAAACGGAGATCAAACAACCCGGCATTGAAGGCGCCCGGCTGATCATTGAAGCGCCCAAACAACCGCCGGTGGTGGCTCCTGTTCCGGCGGAACCCAAACCGGCGGGCACAAGGAAAATCGCCAGCCTTGAAAAATTACGAAAACAGTTCAAGGAAAATAATAAAGAACAGATCGATATTCCTCTTACGCAGGAAACATTGAATGCTGCATGGAAGGATTTTATTGTTCAGTTAAAAGAAAACAAAAATTCAGCAGCGCAAAGTTTTGACCTGGCCCAGCTCAAAGTACTTGACGAAAACTCTTTTTATGTTTATACCGCCAACGCCATAGAATATCGTTTTGTGGAAAGCTGTAAAACAGAAACATCAGAATTCCTGCAGCAAAAACTTTCTAATAGCCAGCTGCAATTCTATATTATAAAAAGAGAAAACAGGGAAGTGCATGAAAGTTCTGAGCCCAAGCCCTTAACGGCAGTGCAGCAATACCAGAAAATGATCGAGAAATATCCTTTGGTAAAAGAATTGAAAGAAAAGCTGAAAATGGAGCTGGACCGATGATCAAAGCTGATTGTTCTGTGTGAACCATGCAATCCGTGAGCCTATCCCGGATTGGCGTATCATCTGCGCTTTCGGCCGGAAGAACAAATTGGCCTCTTTGTTTGTTATAGCCTGTGTTACCCGGAAGGGTTAAATAAAAAATTAAAAAACATACGCATGAATACAGCAAAAATGCAGATAGAAATATGGAGCGATATTGCCTGCCCCTTTTGTTATATCGGAAAAAGAAATTTTGAGTCAGGAATTGAAAAATTTGCTGATGCCGCAAATATCAATATTACCTGGAAAAGCTTTCAACTGGATCCAACGCTTCCTGAAACGGCAACAGTGGATCACGAACAGTATCTTGTTCAATACAAAGGGCTGCCTGCCGACCGGGTGAAACAAATGCTGGGCCAGGTAGCACAGTCTGCAAAGGCTGCGGGGCTTGATTTTCATTTTGACAAGATCGCTACGGTAAATTCTTTTAGCGCGCACCGCCTGATACAGCTGGCTAAAACAAAAGGACTGGGCGATGCCGTTGAAGAACGCTTATTTAAAGCTTATTTTACCGAAGGAAAAAATATTGCGGACCGTATTACCTTAACTGAACTGGGAAAAGAAATCGGGCTTACCGAAAGTGAAGTTACCGAAGCGTTAACCAATGATGGCTATGCTGCTAAAGCTCATGCGGACATTGAAGAAGCGCGGCAGCTGGGTGTAAGAGGTGTTCCCTTCTTTGTCTTCGACCGCAAGTATGCCGTTTCCGGCGCCCAACCGGCTGAAACATTTACTCAAACCCTCGGCAAGGCTTTTTCAGAATGGCGGGAAAAAAACCCCGAAACACCTTTTGAAATTACCGAAGGCCCGTCCTGTACGGCTGATGGCAACTGCGGATAATCATTTTGATGTGGTTAATAAGCCACTGAAACACAGAATCTCAGAAAACACTTCTCCAGCTACCGTCAATTATTAAAAAAGCACTCATCTGAAGAACCCATTACATTTGGTGGTCGTGTAAAAATTATACTATAACTCCTGCGGATTCTTCATTTCAGAATCTCTGTGGCAAAATGTTTTTATTGATTATAAAAAAAGCTACCAGATGGTAGCTTGTAACTTTTTGCTTAATTTATTTAATACTCGTCTTCGTTAAACAGAAAATCCTCCTGGGTAGGATAATCAGGCCAGATATCTTCAATGGTTTCATAAACATCTCCTTCGTCTTCCAGTTCCTGTAAATTCTCTACCACTTCAATTGGGGCGCCGCTTCTGATCGCATAGTCAATCAGTTCATCTTTGGTTGCCGGCCAGGGGGCATCTTCTAAATAGGATGCTAATTCAAGTGTCCAAAACATATTACATTCGGTTTTTATATTAAACAGTGCTCCTGAAGCAAGGTTCAGGTGGATTCAAAATTTCCGCAAAAGTAACTGTATTCCCTAACTTGTCAAATACTTATTTTCACTTACTGAAAAAATAAACTCCTCTCACAGACGAATCAATACTTGATACTGTTTATCAACCAATTACAGGTAAATTACTTTACCCCTGTCAGCCCGATTTCTTGCATAACACCTTCGGTGCGCTATGCTTATCGCCCCGGTAAAATCGCTATATTTACGCCTTAATGATTTCAGGAAAACAAATACACAAATCCTACGGTGCAATTCCCGTACTTAAGGGCGTGGATATCGATATCAATAAAGGTGAGGTGGTTTCGATCGTAGGCCCCTCCGGTAGCGGCAAAAGTACGCTGCTGCATATCCTTGGCACATTGGATAAGCCCGACTCAGGAACCGTTGTAATGAACGAAATACCCATCAGTTCCCTTACAGGCAAACAACTGGCCACCTTCCGGAATAAAAACATCGGGTTCGTGTTCCAGTTTCACCATTTGCTGCCAGAGTTTTCCGCAATAGAAAATGTCTGTATTCCCGGCTGGCTGGCGGGCCGCAAAAAAAAGGAAGTGCAGGAAAAAGCAAAAGAACTCTTGGCAGTTTTGGGGGTAGACCACCGGCTGGAAAATAAGCCCGGCGAACTAAGCGGTGGCGAACAACAACGCGTGGCCGTTGCACGGGCGCTCATTAACCAGCCCCAGATCGTTTTTGCAGACGAACCTACCGGCAACCTGGATACAGCCAACGCAAGAGAGTTGCACGACTTGTTTTTTAGTTTACGAAAACGCTTTCAACAAACGTTTTTAATTGTAACGCATAACGAAGAACTGGCAACGCTGAGCGATCGCACACTGCATATGAAAGATGGGGTGATCGCATAAAAAAAATCCGGAAAACCGGATTCTTTATAAATAGTTGCATTATTGCGCACTTATCTTGCAAACGCCTGTGTAGTGGTTACACCCGCGCTGGCATTCACTAATGTTAAAGTTTTAAAACTCCCCGCAAAGTTTTCCTGTATCTTATAAGTAACATTATCAAACACCATTGTTTTTGTATCAATGATGGAATAATTGTGCTGCGCACCGATCTGTGCACCGCTGCCATCATAGGCCCATGCCGTTCCGTTCTTATTAAAACTTACATATCCGCCGGCAGGCAAATTATTCATTGTGGTGCCCGGGTTGGTTGTGGTGGTCCAGGCAACCCACCGGCCGGTTGATATGGAGTTATACATGGTATCCAGCCCCAGGGCGTCCTTCGTTCGCTGACAGGAAACAAAAAAGAGGGAAGCTACAATTGCTGCTGCGAAAAATAATTTTGAAGTTGTTTTCATATTGATTCTTTTAAATTTTGGATTATACTTCCTAAGAACCAATATTTATGCCAACCAACATTGTGGGCTTTTATTTAACTTTTAACGTTCTTCACAATCAACAGCTTCATAGCAGCCGTTTCTTGTAAAGTCTTGTTAAAACAGACCCTTCTTAAAAAACAAAACGCTGAAAATCAGGACACGCGCGGCTTCCAGGGAATGTCGGCAACCCCTGATACCAAACCGGTATAACGCGCCAGTACAAAAAGGTAATCGCTGAGGCGGTTCAGGTACTTTGGTACAACAGGCTCAACCGGTGCAATTGCGTCTAAGCGAATGACCAGGCGCTCTGCTCTCCGGCACACACAACGGGCTATGTGTATTTGGGATACAGGAACGCTTCCCCCCGGCAAAATGAAGGATTTCATTTCGGGTAATTGCTCCGTCATCATATCGATCTCTTTTTCAAGCAATACAATATCTTCTTCATGCAGATCGGGCAAAGTCATTTTCGTTTTCTTATCAGGATCCTGTGCCAGCATCGCCCCAATCGTAAACAACCGGTCCTGTACTTCCTGCAACACTTCTTTTGAATGCGTATCGGCGAGCAGATCCTTACACAAGCCGATATAAGAGTTCAGTTCATCAACAGTACCATAGGCTTCAATACGCAGATCAGCCTTCGAAACTTTTGTACCGCCAATAAGGGCAGTGGTTCCTTTGTCTCCTGTTTTTGTATAAATACGAAAAGTCATTGCATTTAACGTTTTGATGTCTGACGTTTGACGTTTATCGATCCATTCACCATTCAATTTCGTTTCCTTAAGCTTTTGGAACGGATCTTTTTATAGCCCCTACAAAGGACAGTATAGCATCTTTTGCAAAATTTGATTGCTAATATTGTCTTTTCATTTTTATTGATGCCTTCATTCTGTTTTGTTTCTTCTCTTACTTTTTTCCCGATCAATCGGGAATAAAAAAGTAAGCAAAAAATCTCTTTCCGCCGGAAGGTGAATTCCGCCCCCTGTTTCGCGGCCGGGCCGGGGCGGAACCGGTCAACTCTGCGCTTCAGGCCTGGTTATGACGCCTTCCTGCTGTTCTGTTTTTAAAAAGCCGCCTGGCGGCGTCAAAACCGCCGTTCCGCTTGATTTGCCCTTTCACTGCCCGGCGTAAATCCTTCTAAGTAACGTCCGTTCCAGAAAGTTCGATTGTCCTTTTATCGGGATGTATTTTTTAAGAAAGTAATACTGAATTATCAATATGAAATATGCAAAGACTGTCCGTTCAGATGCTTTCTTTCCCGATTAAAAAACATCAAAAAAGAACGAACACTGCATATCACTAAAATAATACCCTTCTATATTCCTTATTCAATATTTCTTATTCTGCATTCTCCGGAATCCGCCGCTTAAGGAAACGGCATTGATTCACCATTGCCTATTCACTTCCCGCTCCACAGCCCGATCGCTTTCGATCACCCCATCGCGCAGCCGCACAATACGATGCGCATAACGGGCAATATCTTCCTCATGGGTTACCAATACCACCGTATTACCATTGCTGTGAATACGGGTAAAAATATCCATGATCTCGTAGGAGGTTTTTGAATCGAGATTTCCGGTGGGCTCATCCGCCAGGATCAATGACGGGTCGTTCACTAATGCGCGTGCAATCGCTACACGCTGGCACTGGCCGCCGCTCAGCTCATTAGGTTTGTGATGTGAGCGATCGGTAAGATTCACCAATTCCAGCATTCGCATGGCTTTTTCATTGCGTTCACTTTTCCGGATGCCCGCATAAATGAGCGGCAAAGCCACATTTTCCAAAGCTGTAAGCCGCGGCAGCAGGTTAAACTGCTGAAACACGAAACCTATTTCCTTATTTCGCACTTCGGCCAGGGAATTATCATCCATTTTACTTACATCCTTTGCGTTCAATACGTAAGTGCCGGAAGTAGGCGTATCCAGACATCCGAGGATATTCATTAGCGTACTCTTGCCGCTGCCGGAGGGGCCCATCAAAGCCACGTACTCGTTCTTATTGATATTAAGGGAAACGCCTTTCAGCACCTGCAATTCCTGCAAACCCATAAAGTAGCTTTTACCAAGGTTGCTGATATGGATAATGGAATCCGCCATTTATTTTTTGATCACCTTAGGCACTTTAAAAAAAACGCCATCTGTTTCCGGTGCATTCAGCAAAGCCTCGTCGCGCGTGACGGAACCTTTAATTGTGTCGTCCCGCAACACATTCGTAACATCACTCATGTGCATCAGCGGCTCTACATCCCTCAGATCGAGTTCATTCAGTTTTTCAACAAAACCGATCATCTTTTGAAGATCGCCCATAAATTCAGTCTTTTCTTCAGCAGAAAAAGTCAGTTTCGACAAATGTGCCAGCTTATCAATCAAGGCTTCGTTCACTTCCATGGGCCAAAGGTATTGATAATATCAAAAAAGATATTATCTAATGAAAAAATTAGTCTATTGAACAGCAAAAGCGCAAAGCTTGGGTAGACGACTGTTTTAGTCTCACAGATTTCTCAGATTTGCACAGATTTAATCAAACCTCCTGCCGCGCCGTTGCTCCGCTGTGCCGCCGTGTGAAACTTAACCGCGAAAGTTCGAACCCGTATGAGTCCTCTCTTTTCCGAATCTTAGCTCACATTTCCCAACCACATAGCCCCACCCGCGCTATCGCGCCGGGCTCCGGTAACGGAACTCAGCACCGTATTTTCTTCACGCCAGCGCAGCACTGCAATAAGAGCCATGATCATCGCCTCTTTAAACTGTACCAGGTTTTCATCCGGCACCACTACTTTCGCACTTAGCTGATTTTCCATTCGTTCCATTAAAAACCTGTTCAACGCACCACCGCCGGTCACCAGCAACGAGTAGGTCTCGCGGTGATAAGCAGGATCCATGCTCAATGCCTTATCCACCTGTTGCACAATATGTTCCACGTAGGTGCGCAGCTGGTCCTCCACGCTGCCTGCATGTTTTTTGATAATAGGATACACTGTTCCTGTTCCGAAATCGTTCGCCAATGATTTGGGCGCGGGCTGATTATAATAATCCAACCCATTAAGCTCCTGCAGGAGTACATTATTAACATTCCCGCTTCTGGCCCAATCGCCATCAGTGTCATATTCTTTTCCCAATTCCCCCGCCAGCATATTCAGTACGCGATTGGCCGCACAGATATCAAACGCTTTATAATCGGAACCGGCTTCTTTTATCGATAGGTTGGCAATGCCTCCCAGGTTCAGAAAATAGCGGTCATCACTAAACAATAATTTTTCACCAACCGGTACAATCGGCGCGCCTTGTCCGCCCAGGGCAACATCCATTGCCCGCAGATCCGAAACCACGGGCAGGTCGGTTTCGGCTGCAATGGCGGCCCCATCACCTATTTGGCCGGTCATGCCCCGTTCCGGAAGATGAAAAGTGGTGTGGCCGTGCGAGCCGATCACGGCAACTTTATACTGTAGCGCATTTTGTTCAATAAAAGCATTTACCTGTTGCCCGATGTAATGACCATAATCGGCGTGTAACAACTGATATTCGAGCGCAGGTAATGTTATGGCGTTTTCCAGTTTTGCTTTCCATTCCTGCGTATAGGCTTTGCAATCGGCATGCAGGATCTCAAACTGCCATTTTCCTCCATTTTCATGAAATTCAACAAAAGCGATATCCAATCCGTCCAGCGAGCTGCCGCTCATAACACCAATAGCCCTGTAAATCATAATCAAATTTTAGAGGCATCAAAAATAGCGGATTAATGGCAGACGGCGGATTCGGAAGTCAGGGTAAACGCATAAACTTTTCTAGTTGTTTAAATGCTGCGTTTTTAATACTTATACTACTATAGTCGAATGCCACGAATTCACGAATGCGCGCCAAAGGCGCAACAATAGATAATTCATTCGTGTATTGGTGGCAGCTTTTAGATTTATGCGTTCGCCCTGATTCGAAGCCTGGAACCAAAACAATTCGTTATTTTTAAACCTCAATACCTGCAGCATGATTATTAATTTAAGTGAACAGCATAGTTTGGTCAGTAACTGGGTGAGTGAACTCCGGAATATTGCCGTACAAAACGACCGGATGCGTTTTCGGCGAAACCTGGAACGTATTGGCGAAGTGATCGCATATGAGATCAGTAAAGAAATGGCTTGGGAAACGGTGGATATCGAAACGCCCCTGGGCATTGCTCCCTCAAAACTATTGCAGGAACAACCCGTGCTGGCAACTATTTTAAGAGCCGGGTTGCCTATGCACCAGGGCTTTTTAAATTATTTCGACCGCGCCGATAATGCGTTTGTTTCTGCCTATCGCAAACATCACAAAGACGGCAGCTTTACCATTAATGTAGAATATTTAAGCAGCCCGCCGCTGGATAACCGGTTCCTCATCATCTCTGACCCCATGCTGGCAACTGGCGCATCACTGGTAAAAACCATCCAGTATTTAAAGGACGTGGGCAATCCAAGAGTGATCCATGTTGCGGCAGCCATTGCCTGCACAGAAGGCATAGAATATGTAACCCGCGAACATCCCGATCTGAAGATCTGGTGCGGCGCTATTGATGACGAAATTACCGCTAAGGGCTATATTGTGCCCGGGCTGGGCGATGCGGGAGATCTGGCTTATGGCGGAAAAGCACAGTATTAACGCGCTGCAAAACTTAGCGCTCTGCGAAACTTTCAGTTTCGCAGTTTTATTCTATCGCTTCCAGCGATAACCCTATTTTACAATGAAACCATTATTTACATTGGTCCACGCAGGGAATAGCAAAACAACCTTTATCCAAATATGAACGAAACCATCAGGCATTTTATCCAAAAAGTAAACGAAAGAAATACCGGAGAACCCGAATTCCTGCAGGCAGTCAGCGAAGTGGCAGAATCACTCATCCCCTATATTGAGTCGCAATCTCAATACAAAAAAAGTAAAATTCTGGAGCGACTGATCGAGCCGGAACGTGTAGTAATTTTCCGCGTTCCCTGGCTTGATGACAAGGGCGAAGTGCAGGTAAACCGTGGGTTTCGGGTTCAGATGAACAGCTCCATAGGGCCTTTCAAAGGCGGGCTCCGGTTTCACCCTTCCGTAAACCTCAGCGTGCTGAAATTTTTAGCCTTCGAGCAAACATTTAAAAACAGTCTGACCGGCCTGCCCATCGGCGCCGGTAAAGGCGGTTCCGATTTTGACCCTAAAGGCAAATCCGAAAACGAAGTAATGAAATTTTGCCAGAGTTTTATGACAGAGTTGTACCGGCATGTAGGGGATGATATCGATATTCCAGCCGGGGATATTGGCGTAGGCAAACGGGAAATAGGATTTCTTTTCGGACAGTACAAAAGAATCACCGGCGCGTTTAACGGGGTACTTACAGGAAAGGGATATGAGTGGGGCGGCAGCCTTATTCGCCCCGAAGCTACAGGCTATGGCCTGGTATACTTTGTTGAAGAAATGCTGAAAATAAAAGATGATACGCTGGTAGGAAAAAAAGTGCTCATTTCCGGGTCCGGAAATGTTGCTCAGTTCGCAGCTGAAAAATGTATTGAAAAAGGCGCAAAAGTGTTAACCATGTCTGACTCTGAAGGCTTTATTTATGACCCTGCGGGTATTGACCAATCGAAGCTCGAATACATAAAAGACCTGAAAGATAATTTACGCGGCCGTATAAAAAAATACGCCACAAAATATAAATGCGAATTCTTCCCTGGTGAGCGGCCCTGGAAGATCAGATGTGATATAGCACTGCCTAATGCCACGCAAAACGAACTGGAACTGAGCGATGCAAAAGTGCTTATTAAGAATGGATGCTTTTGTGTGGCAGAAGGCGCCAACATGCCCTGCACACCTGAAGCGATTGCAGCTTTCAACAAAGCCGGCGTTTTCTACGCCCCCGGGAAAGCGGCCAATGCAGGCGGGGTGGCGGTTTCAGGGCTTGAAATGTCACAGAACTCCCAACGGTACGCCTGGTCCAGGGAAGAGGTCGACAATCGACTCAGAAGTATCATGCAGGACATTCACCAATTGTGCCTCAAATACGGCAAGGACCCCCATGGACATATAAATTACGAAAAAGGAGCCAATATCGGCGGCTTTGTAAAAATAGCCGAAGCCATGTTGGCACAGGGCGTAGTGTAACTACGCGCTGCGAAACTTTGAGTTTCGCAGCATTATGCTATCGCTTTTAGCGATCTGTACGAATAATATTTTTATCGTAACATTGCTCCATGGCAGCAACGGTATATTTGATTCCCACTTATTTGCATGAGCACAACCTGGAAGTATTGCCTTCCTATATCCTGGAAGCCATTGAAAAATGCTCCGTTCTTTTTGTGGAAAACGAGCGCACCGCCCGTCGCTACCTCAAACAACTAAAAAAAGAGATCGTCATCGACCATTTTGAATGGTTTGGTATTCAAAAAGCAGAAGAGCAGGTGCTGCAGCAATTCCGGCAGCAATTAAAACAGGAAAGAACGATCGGTATTATCAGTGAAGCTGGTTGTCCCGGCGTTGCCGATCCGGGCCAGTTGCTGATTGCCGCTGCGCAGGAGGCAAACGCTGCGGTGGTTCCGTTAGTAGGCCCCAGCTCCATTTTATTAGCCCTGATGGCCAGCGGGCTAAACGGGCAGCAGTTTAGTTTTTTAGGGTATCTGCCTATTGATAACACGCAACGCATTAAAGCAGTAAAGGAACTGGAAAATGAATCGCAGCGGAACAACAGCACCCAGATCTTTATTGAAACGCCCTATCGCAATAACCAGTTGCTGGAAACTTTGTTAAAACAGTGTCATCCGCAAACGCGGTTGTGCATTGCGGTAAACATTACGGCGCCGGATGAATCGATCAAAACCAAAACCATTCTTCAATGGCAAAAGCTGGCTCCGCCGGACCTCCACAAAAAACCCGCTATTTTTCTTTTAATACGTTGAGACGCCCGCATCGCTCATAGAAATAATACTGTCCACCACGAACACTGTATTTCCCCGCCAGGGCAGGGCGCCACGGTATTCTTTATAATGCAGATCAAATCGTTTGCCGCTGTGCATTGCCAGGGTATCATAAATACGTTTGCTTTCGATAGAAAACACAAAATTGTTCGACTGGGCACCACCGCCCACCGCGCCTTTGATACCCGCCTGGATCAGCTCTCCTTCAAAGGTTTTAAAGATCTGCCCCTTGCGTACCACGTTTTTCAAAATGCCCGATTTTACGCCATCGCCGAAAACATTATAGTAATGCCAGTACGTATAAAACCCTCCCAGCACAATAACTGCCAGCAGCACCCGCAGCAGATAGCGGCCGCATCCTGAACGATTGTTTGTTTTCTTTTGGTTTTCAACTGGTAAGGTTTCCATAAAAATTTGTTTTGTTATAAAAAATTAACGTACAATATTCAATATTGCATTATTTTTGTGGTTCGAAAGTACAATTTGTTTTTAAATGAATAACTTTTTAAAACATACAAAACACGTTGCATTTCATGCAAGTATCACTACCGGGATCTACGCGGTAGGGTTCGACGTGGTGGTATGTTTTCCCCGACCGATGCGTTGTCCTGAATGCTGACAGGACGTACCCCTGACCTGGGCCCTGTCAGTGAAACATCTCCGCTAAAATTCTTATCAGGACTGGTCGACCCGCAATTCTTTTAATTACACATCGTGGACAATCACAATCAGGAAATTATCGTAAGGGTAGCCGAAGCTGCCGATAAACGGTTTGCAAAAATTATTACAGACGAAATGGAATCTTCTGCCAAGGCCCGCGGAACGGGCATTGCCAAAAGAAGCCCTGAATACATTGAGAAAAAGATCGATGAAGGCAAAGCTGTTATTGCCCTTACTAAAGAAGGGGAATGGGTAGGCTTTTGTTATATCGAAACCTGGAGCCATGGCGAATATGTGGCCAACTCCGGCTTAATTGTAGCCCCTCCCTTTAGAAAAAGCGGGGTAGCCAAGCAAATCAAACATACCACCTTCAAACTCAGCCGGAAGAAATACCCGGAGGCAAAAATTTTCGGATTAACCACCGGTTTGGCCGTTATGAAGATCAACAGCGATCTGGGTTACGAACCGGTAACATATTCCGAATTAACGCAGGACGAAGAATTTTGGGCGGGATGCAAAAGCTGCGTGAACTATGAAATCCTTATGAGCAAAGACCGGAAGAATTGCATGTGCACCGCTATGCTGTATGATCCCAAAGATCATTACGAGCCGGAAGAAACCAAAGCCTTTTTTGAAGAGAATAAAACCGGGCTGGAACGTCTGCAGCGTTTTAAACAATGGAAGTTCTTAAAAGCTTTCCGGAAAAAAGATAAAAGCAGCGGCGGCAGCGGGGGCGGAACATTGAAATCTTTTTTTAAGAATATGTTTCATTTATAAATCAAATCATAAGTAAATAATACTATGGCAAAAAAAGTTGTATTAGGATTTAGCGGCGGTTTAGACACTTCCTTTTGTGTAAAATATCTTACCGATGAAAAAGGATATGAAGTGCATAGCATTATTGTGAATACCGGTGGCTTTAGCGAGGAGGAGTTGAAAAAGATTGAGGAGCATGCAAAAAAGCTGGGCGTAAAATCGCACAAGACAGTAAATGCTGTAAAAAACTATTACGACTCCATCATCCGCTACCTGGTTTTTGGAAATGTGCTGAAGAACAACACGTACCCGCTAAGCGTATCTGCAGAGCGTTTGAGCCAGGCCCTGCATATCGCAAAATACGCCCGGGAAATAAACGCCGACGCTATTGCGCACGGAAGCACCGGCGCTGGTAACGACCAGGTGCGCTTTGATATGATCTTCCAGATCATGGCGCCTGAGATCGAGATCATCACCCCCATCCGCGATATGAACCTGAGCCGCGCTTCAGAAGTGGAATATCTGAAAAGCAAAGACGTGGATATGAACTTCGAAAAATCAGTCTACTCAATAAACAAAGGGCTCTGGGGCACCAGCGTGGGCGGAAAAGAAACGCTTTCCTCTAACGGCTACCTGCCGGATGAAGCCTGGCCCACCCCCGTTACAAAAACAGGTACCGAACCCGTTAAACTTTCATTTGAACAAGGAGAATTAAAAAAAGTAAATGATCAAACTTTTGATCACCCCACTCAGGCCATTCAGCATTTACAGCAAATTGCCGGCCCTTACGGCATCGGGCGCGATATACATGTGGGTGATACAATTATTGGCATAAAGGGCCGCGTGGGCTTTGAGGCCGCCGCTCCCATCCTGATCATTAAGGCGCACCATGCACTAGAGAAACATGTGCTGAGCAAATGGCAATTACAATGGAAAGACCAACTCTCTTCTTTCTACGGCACCTGGCTGCACGAGGGACAGATCCTGGATCCGGTAATGCGCGACATTGAGGCCTACCTGGAAAGCAGCCAGCGTAATGTAACCGGCGAAGTGTTCCTGCAGTTGCACCCCTACCGCTACCAGGTTTTGGGTATAGAAAGCCCTTATGATTTAATGAACAATGCTTTTGGCAGCTACGGCGAAACCAACCGGAGCTTTACCGGTGATGATGTAAAAGGGTTTACCAGGATTTTTGGCAACCAAACTTCCATCTACCACCAGATAAAAGAACATGCCAGCAAGGGATAATAAAATAGTAAGCGGTGAACAGCCGCTTCATTTTTATACATGGGGGTCTCATTGCTCAGCGGCAGTATTAGTAGATAATGACTCCTTTTCAATTAAACAGGAAACCATTCCACCTGGCAGCGGTGAGCAATTGCACTGGCATGCCACCGCAGTTCAGTTCTTTTACATTTTGAAGGGAATGGCCCATTTTGAAATTGACGGCATGCTTTATATCATAAAAATCAATGAGGGCATTGCTATTCAACCGCAACAAAGACACCGGATTTTTAATGAAGGCGTGGAAAATCTGGAATTTCTCGTTTACTCACAACCTTCAACCAACAATGATCGTGTAAATTTGTAGTAATACTAAACTGAGGTAAAAGCGTTTCTTCAAAAAGGACGCATAAATCATAAAAGCATCCGTTCTATGATTTATATAACACAGTTGATCTATATAAAAGACGGGCAAGAGGAAGCATTCAATCAGTTTGAATCCATCGCAATTCCTTTAATATCGAAATACAATGGCCGGCTTTTGTTGCGCATCAGACCTGCCGAAGATACTTTTATTGAAACGCAGATTGAAAGACCCTATGAAATTCATTTTGTTGAATTTGATACGGAACACGACTTTCAGGATTTTATGAAAGACGAAGAACGAAAGAAAATTTTACATTTAAAAGAGCAATCGATAAAGACTGTTTTATTGGTAAAAGGTGAAAAATTATAAGCATTAAATTTAAAAGCATGATAAAGGCCGGAATTATTGGTGGCGCAGGTTATACAGGTGGCGAATTAATTCGTTTATTGATCAACCATCCTGAAGTGAAGCTTGCATTTATTCATAGTCGCAGCAATGCAGGCAAACTGGTAACTGATGTGCATACGGACCTTATCGGTGATACCGACCTGAAGTTCTCGGATACGATTTCCCAGGACATTGATGTGCTTTTTCTCTGTTTAGGCCATGGCGAATCAACCCGTTTCCTGCAGGAAACACCGATCGATCTTTCTGTAAGGATCATCGACCTGGCTAATGATTTTCGTTTGGTGAAAGACCGCACCCAACCTTCGTTAAACCGGACATTCATTTACGGACTTCCCGAATTGAACCGGGAGGCCATTAAAACAGCGCACGACATTGCTAATCCCGGCTGTTTTGCTACCACCATTCAAATGGGGTTATTGCCATTGGCCAGCACGGGCATGCTAAAAGAAATTTATACTACGGGAATTACGGGTTCCACAGGGGCCGGACAAAAACTGGCCGCCACTTCTCATTTCAGCTGGCGGGCCAATAATATACAGGCTTATAAAACGCTTACGCATCAGCACCTGGGTGAGATTGGCGAATCGCTGGAACAGCTGCAGCCGGGCACAGAGATCGATCTCAGTTTTGTGCCCTGGCGGGGTGATTTTACCCGGGGTATTTTTGTAAGTTCTACGATATCAACCGATCTTTCCTTAGAAGAGCTTTACCGGCTTTTTGAAGATTTTTATAAAGGGCATCCTTTCACTTCTGTTAGCCGGGCACCGATCTTCTTAAAACAAGTCGTTAACACCAATAAGGCAGTGATACAACTGGAAAAAGTAGGGACTAAACTAGTAGTACATTCCGCTGCAGATAATTTATTAAAAGGGGCCTGCGGCCAGGCGGTACAGAATATGAACCTGATGTTCGGACTGGAGGAACGCACGGGTCTGAACCTGAAACCTGTTGCGTTTTAAAACAAGACCTGTGAGGTTTAAAAAACCTCACAGGTCTTCTATCCAAACAATCGATTATCCAACCCATAGAGTTTCGACTCAATAATCTTCACCTTTCCATTATCCTTATGCCGCGGATTTAGCAGCAGGTTATATTCCTCGGGAATCACTGCAGATGGCACTCTTAACACCAGATGCCGGTTCTGGCGCAGGAACTGGTCGCCCATAAACTGGGTATAGGAAAAATCCTCTGTCCATTTTTTCTTCAGTGCATCATTACTAATTTGCACCACTTCCGTTTCCGGAACTTCAAGCGTCAGCAGATAATACCGGGGAATCAGTTTATACATGCCGCGGTCATAATTAACAACAATTTCCAGAGCGGCAAGTGAAATATGTTCCGCTCCGTACAACGCATATAAACCCTTAGAGTTCCATCTGCCACCATACAAAAAGGAACCATAACCCGAGAGATCCTCCCGGTAAGCTTCATTTACTAATCGGTAAAAGATCATCAGGCAGGAATTCCATGTTCCAAACGGTGTAGCAAATCAATGACTTCCTGTATGCCGGCATGCGTGGTAAGCTGCTCCATTACTGCGGCGCCGTGCAATGAAAAAGGGCGGCTTTGGACCCATTGCCGAAAACCTTCTTTTTCAAAAAGGGCATTGCCTGTGTCAATGAGTGTTTCCAGCAAAAGAATGCGCTCTATTTGCAACCCGTTAAAACCCCCGTCATCTTTTGCATAGCGATGCAGCGAACGTTCACTGATGTAAAGCAGATCAGCCCACTCATTTAATGTAAAAGGAGCTTTTGCTGCAATTTTTTGAAAATGATTATAGGTAAAATCTTCAATTGCGACCCTTCTCTTTGAAGATTTTGGAGCCGTTTCATAAATTGCCTCAAAATCTGAAACTATTGAAAGCGGCTCATCCATTAGGTTTGGATATTTCTTAGGAGCTTTTTTCATAAAACGTCATTTGTCACAAATATATATGTTTTTTGTCTGTTTTCAAAAATCTGCTGTATATTTTGTTTCCGCTAACAGACCTGTCCTTCACTTCAGGACCTTTTCAATAGCGCTCAGCTCTTCTTTTGAA
Organism: Niabella sp.; assembly: GCA_017744795.1. Classification (GTDB taxonomy): domain Bacteria; phylum Bacteroidota; class Bacteroidia; order Chitinophagales; family Chitinophagaceae; genus Niabella. Next base: position 74,297 of record JAGIAQ010000004.1, read on the forward strand.
AACTTTTCGTTTTTCAGGCATTGTAACGAATCGAGCAATTGCTCACTGCTGCTGGCTCCCACCAAAACGGAGGTCACCCTTTTATCTTTCAGCAACCAGGCAAGCGCCATTTGCGCCAGCGATTGTCCGCGTTTTTTTGCCACTTCGTTTAATGCGGTTATCTGATGCATTCTTTCAGGTGTTATTTCTGACTTTTGCAAAAAGCCATGCTTTTTTGCGGCTCTCGAGTTTTTAGGGATGCCTTTAAGGTATTTATTGGTCAATAATCCCTGGGCCAGTGGAGAGAAAGGGATACAGCCCACTCCTTCTTTTTCCAAAAGATCCAGTAAGCCATCCTCCACCCAGCGCTCAAACATTGAGTACTTGGGCTGATGGATCAAACAGGGAGTTCCCAACTCTTTCAGTATTTTAAATGCTTTTGCAGCTTCCTCCTTCCGGTAGTTGGATATGCCAACATACAGCGCCTTTCCCTGACGCACGATAAGATCCAGCGCCGTCATCGTTTCTTCCAGCGGCGTTCCCGGGTCGGGCCGGTGGTGGTAAAAGATATCAACGTAATCGAGCTGCATACGTTTCAGACTTTGATCCAGGCTGGAAACCAGGTATTTTTTTGAGCCCCAGTCGCCGTAAGGCCCGTCCCACATGGTGTACCCTGCTTTGGATGAAATGATTAGCTCATCCCGGTGATTTTTAAAATCGGTATGCAGTATCTTACCAAAATTGGCTTCGGCCGATCCCGGAGAGGGGCCATAATTATTGGCCAGATCAAAATGGGTGATTCCCGCATCAAAGGCGGTATGCAGCGTTTTGCGATAAATTTTGGGATCATCCACATCGCCGAAATTATGCCACAAGCCCAATGAGATAGCCGGTAATTTCAGACCTGATTTTCCGCACCTGCGGTATTCCATAGCCGCATATCTTGATGGATTAAATTTCATATTTGAATTTTGTATGATTATTTTTTAAAGAACAATAAATCGCTGTTACCAGCTCTCTTGGGTTACAAGTTCCAGGTTCCTGGTTACAGGCAGAGCCCTGAAACCTGAAACTTGTAACTTGCAACTACTTCAGCACATCTAATACGTTATACATTTTCCGGACCAACGAAAGCTGGCTGCCATTATAATTATTCACCAGCATGGAAAAGATATAGTTCTTCCCTTCTTTGGATTTTTGATACCCTGAAAATCCTTTTACCCTATTGATCGTGCCGCTTTTCATCTTCATATCGTTATACAAGGGAAACGCTTCATAATAATCTGCAAACCAGGGTTGCTGCCGGGCGTATTGCAAAACGGTAACCTGCGCCTTTGTGGTAATGCGGTTCTGAGGAGAAAGCCCGGAGCCGTCATACAAATGCAAGGCGTCCGGGTCAATACCTTTATCTTTCCAATACGTTGTTTCGGCTTCAATACCGTTTGCGGTAGTGCCCAGTCCTTTTTGTTTGAGGCCGATCGTTTTCAGCAATGCCTCGCCGTACAGGTTTACGCTTTTTCTTAAAAACCAATAGATGATCTTTGAAAGGCCGGGCGACTGGTTGGTAAACACCCAGTTCACATTTTTTTCTTCCTGATCAGTAGTAACAACTTTATCAGTAGTAAAATGAACGATTCCTTTGAGCTCCGCTATTATCGTTCTTACAAATTGATTTGCCGGATCATACAGGGAACCGGAAACAACAAAATCATTTTTTCCTGAAGGGATCGATCCGGTAAGGATACCGGTTCTGGCACCCATGGAAGGATAATAGAGATTGCTGTTATCACCGGAAGAAGCGCTCCCAGCCACGGCCCGGGACATAATTGTATAGTCATAGAGATGCGGCGTTGTCTTTACAACAGTAACCGGGCTTCCGGGCACGCCAGATCTTAACACAAGGTCAAACTGGTTTTCCCGCCAGTTAACGGCCTGTGCGCCGGCTCCATAGTAATTACCCAGATCTTCCCATATCCACGCCCCCGGGATGGTCTGCTGGCCCCATTGGCCGGTATAAAGTATAATGGAATTCAGTTCTTTAATGCCGTTCTGTTGTACTGCCGCTTTCAGCTTCGACAGGAATACAGCATCCTTTGTTTCCTCCCATCGCCAGCTGGCCAGTGTAGGATCGCCGGAAGGCACCACATACAGGCTTTTCCCTTTAGGCGTACTGATAATGCCGATTTTTGTTTCGTAAGTGAAATCTTTTCCCAGCACGGCAAAAGCAGTTGCCGCTGTTATAATTTTTTCTGTTGATGCGGTGGCCATTCCCAAATCACTATTCTGGTCAAAGACCACTTCCCCCGAACCTGCATCAACCACATAAAGGGAAACCAGTGCGTGTTGCGTCTGTTCATCTGCATTAAAGCTTTCCATTGCCCTTTTCAATTGGGTTGCAACCTGCGCCTGCGTCCAAAAGCAACTAAAGCTCAAAAACAAAAAAAGCCCCCATTTCATAGAAATACTATTAAAAAGGGAAAATACAAATTTATTATCTGAAATTAAACAAAGTTGCCGTGAACATGCCCCGTTCCCGCTTCTTAAAAATGATATCCCAGTTCCCGTTGTACCGCAATACGCTAGGTACCAGCAGCCGGCCCACGTGCGTGAGCTCTACTTCCATATGTACGTTAAAATCATAGGCTCCGGTATCGTAGCTCAGATCGTAGGTTCTCCCCAATATTTCGAAGTTATGATCATTGAACCAGGTAGTCATGTTATCATAAACGATACTATTGCGTTGGGAGCCCGTTAGTCCCGGTTTGGCCTTGATCTCAAATTTATAAGCGCGCTGCCCGTTGTACATTACATAGTCGATAGTGTAATCATATAAATCTGCAATACGCGGATCAAAAACATTGCTCTTTTCACCCATAAAAGGAATGCCTGGAATTCTTTTTCCGGGATTAAAGAAAAGCATCTTTAATTGTTCCTTTCTTTTCTCAATACCAGATTTGTCTTTGGGGTTCAGCCCCGCTGCTCCAACAATATTATTTTCTCCGCAAACCTTTCCGTTCGTAAAAAAAAGCCCGGCATATAATTCAGCAGTGAAATAGTTATAATCACCGCTCCGGTCCACCATATCGCCCGTGGTCTTTTCGTATTCCTTGGTCATGGTTCTGCAGCCGCCACTGTAGGTTTGATGCGTTTTGCTGTCCAATGAAGCGATCTGCCTTCCCTGCTTATCCTTCATCACAATATTATTCAGCGAGGAAAAGCTCAGCACGCGTAAATTTTTAAAGGCTTTATAAAAAGTGGTATCCTTTTTAACCCTGTCAATAAAACTGGGCACGTTTAACTTATTGTTAATGACCACCTCCGACAAAGTAACCGCGGCAGCCAGCCGCTCATTGTCCAGCGAATCCTGAACGGCCTGGCTGACCTGCGCATTTGATACTGCCCCGATACAATTAAAAAATAAAAGAAATAAAAATCCTTTCTTCATCCTGCAAAGAAAAACAATGGGTTGTTAATAGCAACAAAAGATTTTATAGAGCTAAGAGACTGCACCCGCGGATATCTGCATTGTCCATCCGGCCCAGCACTTCAAAAGACCCGTTTTCATACACCTGCCCGAGATCATCAGTAGCAATAAACGCACAGGAATGGATATTGGCCAGATCAATAATATTCAAAACACCTTTCCCCGCTTTTGCTGAAACCGACAACGGATCATCTTCTTCTCTTATTACTGCCCGCATCCAGGGCGGCGTTTGAAAAATACCTTCGCCTTTTGAATAGGCCTGGGAAAGCAGTTCGGTCATTCCGTATTCGGAATGTATTTCGGGCACACCAAACCCGTCGCGCAACAGGTCATGTACTTCTGCACGGATCAGCTCCCTGCGCCTTCCCTTCATCCCCCCGGTTTCCATTATAATTGTATGCTTTAGCTTTTGAGGAAACAGCCGGGCGAAATCAAGCAGTGCATAGGTTACGCCGATCAGCAGGGTCTTCTGCCCCCTTGATTCAAGACCGGCCAGTGTTGCCGCAAGGGTTTCCAGCTCATTGAGGTAAAATCCGCTCTGCGGATGCCGGCTCTCCCTTATCAGGTGGTCTACCATAAAGACCAGTGAAGAATTTCCCCTTTCAAGATAAGAAGGTAACAATCCCAATACACAAAACTCCTCCACCGGCCCGTAAAAACGGGTAAATGTTTGCATAAAGCTTTGGGTGTACAGTCCTGTTTCTTTCACCCAATGGCGGCTGTTCACAGTTGCCGTAGTGCCGCTGCTCTCAAAAAAGACTTCCGGCTGGAAGTCGGTTGTTGTAACGGTATGGGTTTTGAAAAAACGGATCGGGAGAAAGGGTATGTCTGCTATTTTGCTGATACGATCTGCATCGCACCTAATTGCCTGCACATAGCTCCTGTAAACACGGTTATGCTCATATTGGTACCGGAACAGCTCCCTGGCCACGGCCCCGAAATTGCCCTCATCAACTAAAAATATTTTATCCTTTAACTGCATGAATAGAAGCTGCAAAAATACAGATCTGTAACGGTTAAAGAAGTTAAGTTTGCAGAAGAAAAGGACTACAATGGTTACAAAAGGACGCAATGTTTTCGATTTTATAGTTTTCAGCAATTTGTTCATCACTTTTTGCGCCGTTGCCATGTGCATCTGTACGATCGCCTCTTTTAACCTGGGTAAATTGCCGGCGAATTTTGTAGCATTCGTTTCCTTTTCCACATTGGCCAGCTATAGTATTCACTGGTATCTAACCAATGCAGATATAGAAATTACGGCGAGCCGTACGGACTGGTTGAAGCAACACAAACAAATACACGCGTTATTCTTTATTGTAAGCGCTGTGGGAACAGGAATTTATCTGCTGCAGCTGATCGATTATTGGGTTTACCTGCTGCCCGCAGTGGGATTAACGCTACTATACAGTGCGCCAAAATTCCCGCACCCGGTTTTTAAAAAACTGGGAAAATACATTTTGGGTAAAACATTTTTGCTGGCGGCGATGTGGACCTATGTAACGGCAGTACTGCCTTTCTTTATCGTGCACGCGTCCTGGGAAATACCGTTTTATATTTATGTTATCAATCGGTTTGCGTTGTTGTTTGCCATCTGCATTTTATTTGATATCAGGGATCGGCAGTTTGACAAGCAAACAGGTGTTAAAAGCCTGATAACGATCCTTCCGATGAAAAAAATAAAAATTCTTTTCACATTGTTTATAGCACTAAACTTTGCCAGTTCCGTTGTACTATATATTTATTCTCAGGAAATTACAACTGCTATCTTTCTTTCCCTACCGGCTTTGTTCACTTATTTTTTATACCCCTTTGCAATAAAATCTAAGAATGATTACCTTTTTTATTTTATTTTAGACGGCTTAATGGCGCTTACTGCGGTATTATATTTCGTAAAAAATGTTTTTGAAATGTATATTCAGTAAGAGGACTTAGCACAGAAATTGATAGAAATTGAATTATGCATACTTCATTTAATAAAATAGTCCACTTTACCCGTCTTATTAAAATTAACGGCAGATTGAGGGAGTTTAATTACCGGAAAAATAACAATGCCGGTGCTTATGTTTTTGACGTTGACACGGCTGACGAACGGGGCAACCGCCTGTTTTTCAGACTTACAAAAGAAGAAAATAGCTGGGAACTGACTTCCAAGCTTCCGATGCCTGAATGGATCACCGACAACCGGGAATTATTGATCACCGAGTTGGAAGAAGGCGTGTTAAGCAACTAACACGTAACCGCTTATTTTAATGTACAACCGCTTCATTCCTGCGAAACCGGGCTGCAGCAGCTTTTAATTCGCCCTCATTCATGCGGGAAGTTTTTCTTAATACGGAAATAAAATAGTCTACTTCGGGCTTGCTGGCCGGGCAGCCTGTATTATTTCCATCCGGTAGCATTGATGTTGCCAACAGTTTGCCGGCGCTGTCATATACCACCCAAAGAGGTATCCCGGAATGTTCGTTTTTATACAACGCATACACAGAGTCTGCCCCCGGATTCTCCAAACGTTTGTTCGCAGCAGATTCCAGCACCGTAAGATGCTTTATCACATAATTCTTTTCAAAAGCTGCTTTGCACGATGGATCATTCAATGAGGTATCCATTTTATGACACCAACCACACCAGGAGGCATGAAAAATGAGCAGGAGCTTCTTGTTATCTTTTTTTGCCTCGGCAAAGCCCTGCTTCAATACCGTTGCAGCAGAGAGTGGTGCCCCCTGCTCCTGGGCGGATACATTTGTTTGTAAAAAAACACTTATGATCAGCAATAACAGTAAAACCGGCTTGTTCATGTGGTATTCTTTTGCTCCGTATTAAAAGTACAAAAAAGTGTACATTGCGGCATGACGAAATTATCCGTAAACATAAATAAAATAGCCACGTTGCGTAATGCGCGCGGAGGCAATAATCCGGACCTGGTGCAAATGGCGCTGGATGCAGAAGCCTTTGGTGCCGACGGTATTACGGTGCACCCCCGCCCTGATGAACGCCATATTCGGTACCAGGACGTTCGCGATCTGAAACCATTGCTGACCACCGAATTTAATATTGAAGGCAATTGCACTGAGCAAAAATTCATTGATCTGGTACTGGAAGTGCGGCCTCACCAGGTGACCCTGGTACCCGACGCCACCGGCCAGCTGACTTCTGACCATGGCTGGGATACCATTCGGCATAAAGATTATTTAACGGAGACCATCAGCGTTTTTAAAAAAGCAGGAATACGGGTGTCAATTTTTGTAGACCCCGATGAAAAAATGGTAACGGGCGCTGCGGCAACAGGAACGGATCGCATTGAGCTGTACACGGAAGGCTATGCGCGGAATTTTTCTGTAAATAAAGAACAGGCCATTGCGCCCTATGTAAAAGCAGCGGAACGGGCCCGCAACCTGGGCTTGGGGTTAAACGCGGGTCATGATCTTGACCTGAAAAATCTGGCCTATTTCAGTCAACGCATTTCCTGGCTGAACGAAGTAAGCATTGGTCATGCCCTGATCTGTGATGCGCTGTATCTGGGTTTTGAAAATACGATTCAGTTATACAAAAGACAATTGATGCCTCCGGCAGTTTAAGGCGCACTTGCGCGTATCAGGATCAATGAACGGGGGCAGTAGAATCTGCAATGATCTGGGGCTGCCCGGGCTCTGTAAACATAAAACCGTTCAGTGCTGCAAACCGGGTCTGGCTTGCTTTCATACGTTCCTCCACATCCTGCTGGGCAGACAATTTTTGATACATGTCGTCCGTAATTTTCAGCCGGGCAGCCTGGTCTGGCGCATCGCCGATCTTTTTATAGGTACCGTACACATCCTTCAGGTATTCAAAATACCGGATCACAACAATTTTAAAATCATCGCCGCCGGTAAAGGAGGAAGCATTTATGTTATTTAAAGTATCAATCTTTCCTTGAAGCAATGACTCCATTCTGCCGCCCACGCCGGCGAGACCAACATAATTAGCTTTATCGCCAAAGTTTTTGATCTCATTTTCAGCAGTGCGGATCGGCTCCCCCAAGCTTTGTTGCATAGCTGCCACTGAATCGCTGTACTGCTTTGCAGTCATGGTGGATTTACTTTTGCAGGCAACAAAAGAAAGTACCACTAAAGAAAAAAACAAAATGCTTCGTTTCATACTACTTGTTAAGTTCATCGTGAAATGTCAAATAAAGTACCTGGGCGGTAAGGCGGTAAATCAGAGGAAGTTGAAAGACAGCAACTTCCTACTTTTCCGGTCTCCCGGCTATTGATTCACATCTCCTTTATGATTCATCCACTTGTCGATTCACATCTCACGACACTATCCATTACTTTTCAATTACTAGAACACTACTCCGCAGCTTCCTGTGGAGGGAGTGGATTGTTTTTCATTTTGTTAGCATAATAGTAATAAATAGGTACTCCAATAATTACAATAATCAGGCCGAACAACGAAGTTTTTGTTTTTGCATACAGCAATCCAATGCCCAATGTTCCCGCCATAATCAGGTAAATTATTGGGATCACCGGGTAACCAAATGCCTTATAGGGGCGTTCTGCATCCGGGCGTTTCTTTCTCAGAATAAATACCCCTACAATTGTTAGTATATAAAACACAACGGTAATAAACACCACATAATCCAGCAGCAACCCGTATTGTCCGCTCAAGCAGAGCAAGCTTGTCCAAATACATTGCGCCCATAATGCCCATTGGGGAACGGCATTTTTATTTAAAGTGCCGGCCTGTGGCAAAAACAGGTTGTCCTTTGCCATAGTATAATACACCCGTGCCCCAGATAGAATAAGACCGTTATTGCACCCAAAGGTGGAGATCATGATCATAATGGCAATAATTGCAGCACTGGAATTTCCGAAAATAGTGGAGGCTGCTGCAGTTGCCACGCGATCCTGCACGGCAAACGCAATATTGGGCGTTGCAACTTCAGGCGTATAGGCAACGGCGCCATTGCCTGCCGATGGAATCATTGGCAGCACGGCGATATACATGACATTTACGAGAATATAAATAACGGTAACGATGAGTGTGCCCAAAAACAAGCTCAGGCCTACGTTTCGTTTAGGATTCTTTATTTCGCCGGCAATAAAGGTTACGTTTTCCCAGGCCACGCTGCTAAAAACAGATCCTACCATTGCTCCGCTGATAAGGCCCAGCGCCACCATCATCGTAGCCGGCTCTTTGAAAGCCGCCCAGCCCAGTTTGGCACCCGAAGGATCATTCACCGCTTCCGTAAATTTCATAGAAAAACCGCTGGCCCAGTTGGCATTCCATATATCGGCTTTAGCCGCCAATAAAATACCGAATACGATCAATCCGAACAAGGAAAACAATTTAACAACTGTAAAAATGGTCTGAATGAATTTACCCTCTTTGACGCCCCGTGTATTGATAAAGGTGAGGAAAATAATCAGCAGAATGGACACCAGCTGTGCGGGGAATAATTTTACAGGCCCCAGCTGAAACAAAAGATTCTTTTCGTCCATTGTAAGAGCCGGAATAAAATAACCGGCAAACTTACTGAAAGCCACACCCACAGCGGCTATGGTGCCCGTTTGAATAACGGAAAAAAAACTCCAGCCGTACAAAAACCCCAATAAAGGATTATAGGCTTCTTTCAAATACACATACTGGCCCCCGGCTTTGGGAAACATGGATGAAAGTTCTCCGTAAGTAACGGCTGCAAACACAGTCATTAAGCCTGTTATAACCCACAGGGCGATCAACCAGCCCGCAGACCCTACCTGCCGGGTCATATCGGCAGCTACGATAAAAATTCCCGAACCGATCATCGATCCGGCCACGATCATCGTACCGTCAAATAAATTGAGCGATTGTTTAAAGGTTACTTTTTCAGCCATTTTTTAATTTTAATGACCAAAATAAGATTTAATTATAAAAAACCGGCAAAAAAAAACCTTGCAGTAAGCAAGGCTTTGGTCAACGTTTCTTTACAAATTATTTTTTGTCTTTTTCATACTGATCGTTGAGTCCCTTCAATACTTCGTTGGTTATATCG
>JAGIAQ010000050.1 GCA_017744795.1 Niabella sp.
CAGTCGGGGAACCGGCGCATCAGCGATCCTACCTGAACTTCCGGGCTATCAAAAAGGGCTACAATTTTTTGGAGCGGTTCTGTTTGTATAAAAGGCTCATCACCCTGCACATTTACGATCACATCTGCGTCCATATCCCGCACTGCTTCCGCAATACGATCGGTGCCGCTTTCATGCTGCCCGATGCTCATAATTGCTTTTCCGCCCAGGGCGATAATTGCGTCGTAAATAACAGTACTGTCGGTTACAACAAAAACCGCGTCAAACAAACCACTTTTTGCAACGGCCTCGTAGGTATGTGCGATAACGGGTTTATCACCCAGCAGCTGCATCAGCTTGGCCGGGAACCGTGTAGCGGCATACCGGGCAGGGATCACTGCAATTATTTTTTGCTTCATGGCTCAAAAGTAGGAAAGACTAATAACTCTTTGGCTTCATACTTGTATGCCGCAACCGGACTATAAAAACTTCTTCTGGAGCTGCATAATAAACAATCCGGCATTTCAATACTTCAAAATATAAATAGCGGCCATCGTTGTTTTTCTTATAAGGATCTTTGCGATGCACAATTGTATTGTCTGCCAGCATTCCAACCTTTTGTAATATCCTTTCTTTTACATTTTCTGCATTTTGAGGGGAGTTCAGCCGGATATATTCAATCGTTGCGTTAAACTGACGGATGGCGCTTTTGGTCCAGGTTATTTTTCGTTTTGTTATCACCAGTCTTTTGCCATTTTTATCACCTCCTCATGGCTATAAGTAGCTCCATTTTTAACGTCTTCCATCGCTTCATCCAGCTCTTTATTATATTGCTCGATACTGATAGGCTCAGGAGCGGGTTGACGACCCTTTAAAAAAGTTTTCAGCATTTGTACCACGGATTTCTTTTCCGCTTCATTCAACCGGGTGAAATAATTAAACATCTCTTTATCTAGTACGCTTGCCATGCTATTCGCTTTTTACAAATTTAACTTTAATAATCGAAAAGACCTTATTGACCGTTTAGGGTCAGGGCGGACGCATAAATTTCAAAAATTGCCACAAATACACGAATGAGCTAGTTGTTGACCCTATTCAAAGAAAATAAACACGAATTCCATGCGCCGACGGCGCTATCGTGTTCATTGTTTTACGGGTAGATTAATCATTTTATTTGTGCATTCGTGGCTTAGCCAATTTATGCGTTCGCCCTGATTGACCATGGACTATGAGCTTAAAAACATACATTTGTGCGCATGAACAGACCCATTCGTGTTTTGGTTGCTAAAATCGGCCTGGACGGCCACGATCGTGGTGCAAAAGTTATCGCTACCGCTCTCCGCGATGCAGGCATGGAAGTGATCTATACCGGCCTGCGCCAAACCCCGGAAATGGTGGTGAATGCAGCCTTGCAGGAAGATGTGGATGTTATTGGCGTTAGCATTCTCAGCGGTGCCCATATGACAGTATTTCCAAAAGTTATTGACCTGATGCATCAAAAACAGATGGACGATGTACTGCTCATCGGCGGCGGCATTGTTCCGGAAGACGACGCCGCACAGTTGCTGGCAATGGGCGTCGGAAAAATATTCGCCCCCGGAAGCACCACACAATCTATTTCAGAATATATAAAAGGAGAAGTGGCTAAAACCCGCAACTTTTAGTTACGGGTTACAAGTTACAGGTTCCAGGTGGTCAAACAAACCAGAAACTTGAAACCTGTAACCTGCAACCGTTAATACGCCCTTGCAAACAATACCCGCTCTTTCGACGGCTGCCCTGAAAGAATACAAACGCCGTCTTCCTGCGGATTATCCAGCGGAATACAGCGGATCGTTGCTTTCGTTTTTTCTTTGATGGCTTCTTCGGTTTCAGCAGTGCCATCCCAGTGAGCAGATACAAAGCCTCCTTTTTCATCCAGCACTTTTACAAAATCGTCCCAGGTATCCACTTTGGTAATGCTATCCTGCATGAATTTGCGTGCCCGCTGCAACATTTCAAACTGCATTTTTATCAACAGGCCGTCTACATACTGGGAAATGCCATCCAGGTTGATAGTCTCTTTTTCCCGGGTGTCGCGTCGCGCCACTTCGATTTTATTGTTCTCCAGGTCGCGCGCGCCCAGTACCAGGCGTACTGGCACGCCTTTCATCTCGTACTCAGCAAATTTCCAGCCCGGCCGGGTATTATCGTTGTCGTCATATTTTGCCCGGATGCCCTTGCTTTTCAGATTCTCAAGGATCTCATTGGCCTTGGCATCGATCAGGTCTTTTTGTTCAGGGCCTTTATAAATAGGGATGATCACTACCTGCAAAGGAGCGATCCGCGGGGGTAATACCAACCCTTCATCATCGCCGTGCGCCATGATCAGCGCTCCTACCAGTCGGGTACTCACGCCCCAGCTGGTGGCCCAAACATATTCCTGCTGGTTTTCTTTATTTAGGAACTTTACGTCAAACGCTTTTGCAAAATTCTGTCCCAGGAAGTGGGAGGTTCCCGCCTGTAATGCTTTGCCGTCCTGCATCAGGGATTCTATACAATAAGTATCTTCGGCACCGGCAAAACGCTCGCTCGCTGTCTTTACACCCTTTATCACCGGCAGCGCCATAAACTCTTCCGCGAAAGTGGCATATACATCCAGCATTTTGCGCGCTTCTTCAACAGCTTCATCACGCGTTGCGTGTGCGGTATGCCCTTCCTGCCATAAAAATTCGGCTGTGCGTAAAAATAAGCGGGTGCGCATCTCCCAGCGAACCACATTCGCCCACTGGTTGATCAGCAACGGCAGATCGCGGTACGACTGTATCCAATCTTTATACGTGCTCCAGATAATGGTTTCACTGGTCGGTCGTACAATCAGCTCTTCCTCCAGCTTTGCTTCGGGATCCACTACCACACCTTTTCCATCCGGGTCATTTTTCAACCGGTAATGTGTAACAACAGCGCATTCTTTTGCAAAGCCTTCCACATGGGCGGCCTCCTTGCTTAAAAAGCTTTTTGGGATGAACAGCGGGAAATAAGCGTTAACGTGGCCGGTATCCTTAAACATTTTATCCAGCGCATCGCGCATATGCTCCCAAAGGGTAAATCCATAGGGTTTTATAACCATACATCCCCGTACGGCAGAATAATCGGCCAGGCCACCTTTAATTACCAGGTCATTATACCATTGCGAATAATCCGCTGCTCTTGAAGTAACTTCCTTGCTCATGTGTTGCTATTAAAAATAAATTTGTTGCGTTTTCCGCAGTTTTTCCGTCCTTTATCTGTGTAAAAACAACTTATTTTGCATCCAATTTAACAAGGGATACGTCATTTATTAACTTAACTTTACACAGAATTGCAAAGGTATATCTAAAACATTAAGAATTAACTGCAATTGCCTGTTAAAAATTGAAAACGAGAACATTTAAATACCGCCAAAATGAATCTTAAAACACTTTTTTCTCTGTTGGCGTTTACACTGCTTCTGGGTAGCTGCGCAACCGCTTATAAAACCGGGCAAACGCCGGACGATGTATACAATTCCCCCCCTCCCCCGGCTGATGAATATGCCAATGTGCGCAAACAGGATGACAAGCGTTACCGCGCCTATGAATCGGGTGATGAGGAAGACGAATATGCAGATTATGACGACCGCTACCTGCGGATGAAAGTGCGCAACCGTTATTTATGGTCCGACCTCGATGACTGGTATTATTACGGCAACCGGTACAATTTCAGCTATTATAACAACTGGAATTACTGGAACGATCCTTTTTACTGGAACAGCCCCTGGTCTCCCGTGGGCTACTGGAATATGTATTACAACCCCTATTATCCCGGTTTTGGCTGGGGTGGTGGCTTTGGCCTGGGCTATGCCTGGGGATGGGGCGGTTACTATAACCCCTGGTACTCCGGCTGGTATGGAGGTTTTGGCTGGGGCGGCGGCTGGTTCGATCCCTGGTACACCGGATGGTGGGGCAGCCCTTATTACTATGGTTACGGACCGGGAGTTATTGTAGGCAGCCGGGTTAATTACCAGCAAAGACGTACGAATTTAAACACCTATAATGCGGCAATACTGAACGGAAGGGGCGCAGGCGTGCAAGCCGATGCGGACCGCAGAATACTGAGCAATGCTAACGGTGTTTTAAGAGAAACGTCCGGCGGCACCACCACAACCCGGAGAACTACCGGTAATTATGGTGAGTCCTTTAGTACCTACGGCGTGCGCACCAACAGCAGCGTTAATACCAACGCTGCCAACTCCAGTTCGCAGGGAAGATCCGATGCCCTGCGCAGTCGTTTCAGCCAAAGCACTATTTCTAACAGAACCGTTGAAAACTATACCCCACAGGTAAACCGTTCCACCGATTACAGCAGACCTTCTACGCCCTCTTATTCACCACCCGCCTCATCAGGCAGTAGTGGTGGCAGCAGCGGCGGAAGCAGTGGCGGCGGAAGTGGCAGAAGATTTTAATATTAAAAACTACTATTGATGAAGAAAATCATACTGGCAGGTTTGTTGTTAACCGCTGCAAACTATCTTATAGCGCAAACCCCTGAGGACGCCTTACGTTATTCCTGGTACCCCGCGCAGGGCTCTGCGCGCGTTCAGGCATTGGGTGGCGCCAGTGGCTCTATAGGAGGCGAAATCTCCACCCTTTTTACCAACCCGGCCAACCTGGGATTCTATAAAACAGGTGATGCCGTTATCTCCGGCGGATTAAATACTATCGGTAATAAAGCTACTTATTACGGTCAAACAGTGAAGGATTCCAAAACAAGCGGTTTCCTGGGCACCAGCGGTATTGTTTTTGCCAATACCACCCGTGGCGACCGTGCATTGAAAAGTTCCGCCTTTAGCGTTGGGATTACCCGCGTGGCAGATTTTAATAATAGTATCGAATACAACGGGCTGAATCATAAAAGTTCCATGGCCGATATGTTCCTGCAGCGCATCCAGGGGGATGGCGGGTCCCTGGCTACTTATGACACCAAGCTGGCATACGATGTAAACTGGGTAACCAAGGACGGCAATGGCAATTATTTTTCACCCGCCGACGCGATCGTTGCCAGCACCGGTATCCAGCAGCACGGACAATTGAAATCAGAAGGAGGTATTACTGAAATAGCGGTAGGTGGCGCAGCCAACCTCAATGACAAGCTTTACCTGGGAGGTTCCGTGGGCATGCCCATTCTTCGCTACCGGGCGACACGCATTTTTGACGAGCTTGACCCCACCAGCAATGCAAGCAATCAATTTGATGCGGCTCAGTTCGACGACTATCTGACCACAAAAGGCATGGGTATCAACCTGAAACTGGGCGCTGTATTTGCCCCGGTTCAGAATTTCCGGGTCGGGCTTTCGGCCATTTCGCCCACCTGGTACACGCTTACAGATACCTACGATGCGCGTGCATGGGCCAATACCGAAAACCTTCCGCAGAATGGCGGCAAGAACGATGTGGAATCCCGTCCGAACGAAGCCTCCGTTTATGATTATGCCTTACAAACCCCTTATCGCTTAATGGGTAGCTTCACCTATCTTTTTGGGAACCTGAATAATGTTACCAGCCAAAAGGGTTTGGTTACTGCCGATGTGGAGTACGTAAATTATATGTCGTCCCGGTTCCGGACCGTATCAAGCAACAACGGATCTTCCGACGTATCGTATTTTGACGGACTGAATACAGCAATTGGTAACGCATATAAGGGCGCCGTAAATGCACGACTGGGCGCCGAATTAAAATTCAACACTTTTATGGCCCGTGTAGGCGGCGCTTATTACGGTAACCCTTACAAGGACCTTGCCGGAGAAAAAGGAAATGTGTACCAGGGCACCGCGGGAGTAGGTTATCGTAACCGTGGATTCTTTATTGACCTTGGTTATGTGTACACTGCTAAAACAGATGTGTATTATCCTTACCGTCTTGAAAACAGAAACAGCTTTGATCCGGCAAACATCAAGTCGAATGGCTCAAGGATCGTGCTGACGCTGGGCGTGAAAATCTGAGATGTGTTTTAAATTTGGTTATAAAGGCCTCCCGATTTTTCGGGAGGTTTTTTTAGACCTATAAGGTTTCGAAAACCTTATGGGTCTCTCTCAGGTTAACGCCCGAACATCTTCTCAATCTGCTCCTGCTTAAATTCAAGATAGGTAGGGTTACCGTCGGGGGAAGTGTTGTAAGGCTCGCATTGAAACAGGTCGGCAACCAGCCCGCGCAATTCGCGTTCAGTTAACCGGTTACCTTTCTTAACTGCCCGCTGGCGGGCCAGTGAGCGGATCAGCTTCTCCCTGTTGGAAACCCGTATGTCACTGTTAAAATGTTTGTATTGCTCCAGGGTGAAATCGATCAGTTGCTTCGGATCGGTATCGTCCAGGTCGGCAGGGGTGCCCTGCACCACAAAACTGTTGTTGCCAAAAGGTTCGATCTGGTAGCCCAGCAGCAGCAGATCGGCCAGCAGTTCGTTTAATAAAACCGTATCCGTTGGTGTTAACTCCAGTGTAACCGGGAACATCGATTGCTGCACCACCACAGGTGTTCCGGCAGCAGCCTGCTTCATCTGGTTATACAATACCCGCTCGTGCGCTGCCTGCTGATCGATCAGCAAAAAGCTGCGTTCCACCGGCATAATAATGTAGGAGTTTAGCACTTGCTCCAGGTGGGTATCCTCTCCGATCTCAATGCCGCTTTTCTTTTTTTGGATGGCCAGGTATTGCTGTTCGCTTTTTTCATAGTCGAACACGGCTTCTTCTTTTTTAACCGGCTCATAAAATTCCTTCCAGCTTTTCAGTTCCCCGGCAGAAGGCTTTTCAATAAAATGCGCCTGGTTTTTCTGGGTGAATCCTTTGTACAAAGAGCCGCCGGTTATCTGCTCTTTTTTTTCTGTGGTAAAAGGCTGACTTACGGAAGGTAATTGTTGAATAGAAGCGTCCAGGTCAAAATCAAGTGTGGGGGTAATACTGAATTGCGCCAAAGCATGCTTTATTGCAGCCTGCACAAATGCATACACAATTTTTTCATCTTCAAACTTTATTTCCTGCTTGGTGGGATGCACGTTTACGTCCACCTGTGTGGGATCCAGATCGATAAATAAAACATACATGGGAAAACTATCCGAGGGAATTAGTTCCTGGTAGGCGTTCATCACGGCATGATTCAGGTAGGCGCTTTTGATAAACCGGTTGTTCACAAAAAAATACTGGTCACCCCGGGTTTTCTTAGCCGTTTCGGGCTTACCTGTAAAACCGTGGATATTCATGTACGCCGTATTGTCGTTAACGGCCACCATTTTTGAATTATAGTTATTGCCCAGTAATTGTACAATGCGCTGCTTCAGACCCGCCTGCGCCGCTGCCAGGCTTCCCGGCTCCAGGTGCATCAGCTGCTGTCCGTTGCTGGTAAGCGTGAATTTAATATGCGGATACGCCATCGTAACCCGCGTAAACTCGTCTACAATATGCCGCATTTCAGCCGCATTGCTTTTTAGAAAATTCCGGCGCGCCGGGACGTTAAAAAACAGGTTTTTCATGGCCAGACTGGTACCATTGGGCGCCGCCACAGGTTCCTGTTTTACCACAACACTGTTGGCTACCTCAATAAAAGTTCCGGTTTCGTCCTCCGGTCGTTTTGTTTTTAATTCAACCTGTGCCACAGCGGCAATCGAAGCCAGCGCCTCTCCGCGAAAGCCCATAGTTCGTACATGAAAAAGATCATCGATATTGCGGATCTTGGAAGTGGCATGCCGTTCAAAGCACATCCGGGCATCGCTTTCGCTCATACCGCTGCCGTTGTCGATTACCTGCAATAATGTTTTGCCTGCGTCTGTTACAATTAATTGGATGGATGTAGCTCCTGCATCTACGGCATTCTCCAGCAATTCCTTTACCGCGCTGGCGGGGCGTTGGATCACTTCGCCGGCCGCGATCTGGTTAGCAATATTATCGGGTAATAACAGGATCTTATCAGGCACTGTGCACTATTTGTTGAACGCGTAAAGGTACAGTTTACTGCCTATATCTTTTAAAGCAAGGGCTTGTAAATTTCGATTATGTGCTATGTCAAGGATTCAAAACGAGATCGTTTTACGTAGTATTTTCGACTTTATCCGTGCTTTCTTGCTTTCCTGTAAAATAAACTTCGTACCATCTGAATAATATGTGATCACTTCTTTATCAGCCGGATTGATGATGAAATATTCTTTCACCCCAAAGGTTTCATACAGATGCTTTTTTACCTGCAGGTCGTGCTTTTTATTGCCCGATAAAACTTCCACTACCAGGTCCGGCGCGCCTTTTATTCTGCCTTCTTTTATTATGGAAAGATTTTCTTTGGCGATAAAAACGATATCCGGCTGCACCACGTTATTATGGCCCAGGTAAACGTCTACAGGAGAAAAAACACATTCTCCCAAATCATTTTCTGTTATGTAAATATTCAAAAAGGTGAATAATTTACCTAGTATCTGTTGGTGCTCAAAGGTTGGCGCGGGTGACATATAAAGCACATTATTAATTACTTCCGCCAGCGTGCCTTCCGGGAGCATTTCATATACTTCAACAGCGGTGCGTGGCGGCATTTGATAATTTTTATTTGCAATGGTGGTTCCCATAGCAGCAAGTTACAAAATAAATGGCTATATCAGCAATCCGCAACAAATCAACGCCGGGAAGCCGGAAATGCGGGAAGATATTTTTTTCAATTGCCCCAGGCTTCCCGGCTGAATATTAGCTTTGAGACAATCTCAGATTATTTTATCGTAACTCTGAACTGCTTCCTTTTCAAAAACTGTATTTTTGCCGCTCGCAATGTCTCACCTTATTGTGATCTGAAGGCGGAGTAAAATTCAAAAAATATATGAGTAAAGGACCTGTTTCTCAGTTTATTGAACATCATTACAGACATTTTAACGCTGCGGCATTAATGGATGCGGCCAAAGGATATGAAGCCCATATGAATGCGGGCGGTAAAATGATGATCACCCTTGCAGGTGCGATGAGCACGGCTGAACTGGGTATCTCTCTTGCTGAAATGATCCGGCAGGACAAAGTACAGATCATTTCCTGCACCGGCGCCAACCTGGAAGAAGATGTAATGAACCTGGTGGCCCACTCCCATTATAAACGGGTGCCTAATTACCGCGATCTTACGCCCAAAGAGGAATGGGACCTGCTGGAAAACCATTATAACCGGGTAACCGATACCTGCATACCGGAAGAAGAAGCGTTTCGCCGCCTGCAGAAACACTTGCACAAACAATGGAAGGACGCTGAAGAAAAGGGAGAACGCTATTTTCCGCACGAGTTTTTATATAAAACCGTTTTAAGCGGCGACCTGGAACAGTATTATGAAATCGATCCCAAAGACAGCTGGATCGTTGCTGCCGCCCAAAAAAATATTCCTATTGTTGTTCCGGGATGGGAAGACAGCACTACCGGGAACATTTTTGCCAGCTACGTCATTAAAAATGAGCTGAAAGCAAGTACCGTTAAAAGTGGGATCGAATACATGGCCTGGCTGGCCGACTGGTACCGCAACAATAGCAGTGGCAAGGGCGTGGGTTTCTTCCAGATCGCCGGCGGTATTGCAGGAGACTTCCCGATCTGCGTGGTGCCCATGATGTACCAGGACCTGGAATGGCATGATGTTCCGTTCTGGAGCTATTTCTGCCAGATCAGCGACAGCACTACTTCCTACGGTTCTTATTCCGGCGCCGTTCCTAATGAAAAGATCACCTGGGGGAAACTGGATATTGATACACCGAAATTCATCGTGGAAAGCGATGCTACGATTGTAGCTCCGCTGATGTTCGCATGGATCCTCGGATGGTAATAGAAAGCAACTATAATAAATGAAAAAAGAGCGGTTTGACCCGCTCTTTTTTGTTCAGATTTGAATCGTTTATTGGGCAATAAAATCGGCTTTAGTACTGGCTGAAGTGGTAACACTGAGCGCTGTTGTGCTCAATTGTTTTACCGCCCAGGTAACAGCCCCGGAAGACCCGCCACTGAACGAAAGGTTGCCGGAAGCATCCACCTGAACCAGGCTGCAATATGCCTGCAATGCAATGTTGAAGGCCGCTAACCCGCCGGCATAACCATTTACAACCGCTTGAAAATTGGTCGCGGTACTTCCGTTGACAGTATAACTGATACTGGCGTTGGAGATCGTAATGTTGCTTCCGTCATAGCTCCATTTGCCTGTAATGGTTGCCCCGGCAGCATTGTTACCGCCGGCAGCACCCAGGGCGCTGTTTAATGTAAGCGTAAAATCCTGACTGGCATTGAAAGTAGCCACAGGACGTTGATTTTGAGCACTGTTGCTGTTGGACGCCGAAGCGGAGCTGTTGGTTTGCTGCCAGGAATGGGCTTCCAAAGCCTGTTGGCTGGAAGGGGTGTTAGAATCATTTTTGGAACAGGAAACCATCGACAGCATTGCAAGACCTGCCGTAACAAATGTTAAACGCATAGAATAAAGTTTTGAATAAAAATGAATTTTCAATTCAAAACTATAATCGCATCATGAATAAAGAATGAAAAGGCAAAAAACCTGAAGACAAACAATAGCCGGGAAGGCGGAAATACGGGAAGATATTGTTTTTTGATTATCTATAGCTTACCGTCTCGCCGCCTTCCCGGCTGGTTCTACTTTTCATTCTTTATCGGGCAGTTTCCGGCAATTTTAAATCGCGCTTAAGCATATCGCTCCGGTTGGCCATTTCCCAGGCCGTGTAAAAGATCATTTGCGCTCTTTTGGCCATTAACGGAAAGTTTATTTTGTCAACGGTATCTGTAATTTTATGATAATCAGCCTTTAACATGCCGTCGTAGAAGAACAGGATGGGCACGCCTTTCCGGGCAAAATTAAAATGGTCGCTCCGGTAATAAATACGCTCCGGATCACTTGGATCATCAAACTTATAATCCAGCGTCAGTTTGGTGTATTTATTATTCATGCCTTCGTTGATCACCGGAAGATCTGTGCTCAATTTATCATGTCCGATCACATAAATATAATTGAGGGTGTCTGCCGATTTTCTTTCTGTATCAACGCGCCCGATCATATCAATATTCAGGTCTGCAGTCGTTTTGTCCAAAGGATACACCGGGTTCTCAGAATAATATTCGGATCCCCACAATCCTTTTTCTTCGCCGCTTACTGTCATGAAAACAAGTGTTCTCCGAGGGCCTTTACCCGCTTTTTTGGCGCGGGCAAACGCTTCAGCCATTGCCAGAACACTTACCGTTCCCGATCCATCATCATCCGCTCCATAAAAAATATTGCCGGCAGCATCCTTGCCCAGGTGGTCATAATGGCCCGTGATAAAAAGATATTCATTTTTCTTATCCGTTCCCTCAATAACCCCTAAAACATTTGAGGCAGTAGCCGTATTCTTTTGCAGTTCGTAATCCAGCGAGGTAGCGGTATTTTTTATTTCCGGTGCCGCCTGCCCGTTATCCATTGCTCCGGTAACATCATCAAAAGAGTATCCGCTGGTTTTTTCCACTACATTTTTACCAATAAAGAACACGGGGGGTTGTGTGGTTGTATTCTTTTTTACCCAGGATGGCCGGTAAGTAACCGTGCTTTTAAAACGGGGTGGAATGGCTTCAACCGCTACCAATACCGCAGCCGCCCCCTTTTTAATTGCATTGGCAATTTTTACCATCAGGGCTGTTGAAGCCATGCGTCCTTCCTGCGAGGGCGTAAACCCTTTGGGCGCCCCTGCAAAAACCACTACCAGCTTGCCTTTTACATCAATACCTGCATAATCATCGCGGTCTTTATCTACAATGCCATAACCTGCAAACGCATACGCGTCAAATTTTAAATGAACGTTCTCCCCATTGGTAAATAAGGGCGCTACATCATCTGCAGTAAAGCTATTATTGCCTAGTTTCAGATTCATTGTAACCAGGGAGTCTTTTTCCAGTTGATAGGTTTGCCGGTAGCTGCCCTGGTTGCCCGCAGCAAGCCCTTGTTCCCGGAACTGCGTGGTGATATAGTCCGCCGCCCGTTCCAGCCCTGGCGACGGCGTATTGCGCCCTTCCATGGCAGCGCTTGCAATTACAGACAAATGTTTTTTTAATAGCTCAGGAGTAATGGCTTTTGCAAAAACAGCCGGGTCTGCTGTTTTTTGAGCACCGGCAATACCCGCGGAAAACAGTGCGGCCACAAAAAGGAACCGTTTTATCATATGTTTTTTTTATACAGTTTTTCCGCAACCTGCGGCAAGCAATATTTTTTTAACCGCTAGCAGCTTATTTTAGATACACGATCTGCATGCCGTCCCCCCTCAAAATCAGTAGCAATAAAGGTTTCCACCAGCTCTTCCGCAACGGCTTCGGTAACAAACCGTGCGGGGATGCAGAGAATATTGGCGTTGTTATGTTTCCGGGCGAGCTCGGAAATTTCTTTATCCCAGCAAATGGCGGCCCGGATGCCCTGGTGTTTATTTGCAGTTATGGCTACTCCATTGGCACTGCCGCAAAGAAGTATCCCAAAAGCAAACCCGCCGCTTTCAACCGCAGTGGCTACAGGATGCGCAAAGTCCGGATAATCTACTGAATCTGCAGTATGCGTACCAAAATCCTGAAACAACAATCCTTTACCTTCCAGGAAAGAGATCAGTAGCTGCTTATACTCAAATCCGGCATGATCCGAACCTATAGCTATCGGTTTTTTAAGGTCAAAATGTGTATCCATGATTTTACAATTTTGTCAGCTCCATTCCTCTTTGTCTTCCTCAGCATCCTGTTTTTGCACTTTGGCAGCCACGGAAATACTTGCCTCATATAATAAGTAGAGTGGAATGGTTACGATCATTAAACTAAACGGATCGGTAGACGGGGTAATAATTGCCGCTGCGGTGATGATCACCACAAAAGCATGCCGCCGGTATTTACGCAGGAATTTCGCTGTAACGATCCCGATCTTTGCCAGCAGCAATACCAGCAAAGGCATCTGGAACAGGATCCCGATACCGACCGTTGTATAAATAAGATTTTCCAGGTAATCAGAAAACAGGGGGATGATCACGATCGAAGGGCTCAGCTTGTAGTTGAAATAAAAATTGACCATAAACGGGGTCAGGATCAGGTACCCGAAAACCACGCCGACGAAAAATAAAATGGCTACCCAGAAAATGATCCCGGTTGTTTGCCGTTTTTCTTTTTCCGACAACGCAGGGCGTATAAATTTCCATAGTTCCCAGAAAACATAGGGGAAAGCCACAATAAAGCCGCCCACAAAGGCAATGGTAAACGACGAAATAAACTGTGCCGTCATGGCCGTTTCCTGGAATTTGACATCGGCCGCATTTAAGCAGAGTGAAGCCACGTGCAGTTTCTGTCCCAGCCAGCAAAACCATTTTGCCGCAATAAAATCCGGCTTGGTGGGCGCCATAACGATACGATCAACGATGTCATTGATGTAGATGAAGATCACGATCGCACAAACCAGGATCGCAATAATAGAGCGGATTAAATGCCACCTTAAAACCTCCAGGTGATCAATAAAAGACATCTCTTCTTCACTATCACCACTTCTTTTCTTTAAAAAATCCAGTAAAGCCATTGTTTATAAAAATGGGAACAAAGATGCAGATAAAAAACACAATATCATGGCTTTTGTTCAGGCTATTTTAGCTTTTTCAATTTTACCATCTCAATCCGCGTATCACTAACCGCCAGAATATCAAATTCAAAATCGCCGATAATGATGCGTTCCTTCTGTGCCGGGATGGTTTCGTAAAAATTAATGATATACCCGGAAAGGGTTTCCGACTCTCCTATATTGGTAAAGTAAAAGCCATATTTCTTTTCAATATAGTCCAGCTCCAGGCGGCCGGAAAAGATATATTCATCTTCCGAGATCCGCTTTTCTACAAAAAGCTGGGTATCATATTCGTCCCAGATCTCGCCAAAAAGCTCTTCCAGCAGGTCTTCCATGGTAATAACGCCCGCCGTTCCGCCAAATTCATCCACTACCCAGGCAATGCTTTTAGACTCCTTGCTGAATTTATTGATCAACCCAACAGCCGTCATACTTTCGGGCACCGCAATGATGGGGATCATGATGGAGTCGATATCCACCGGGCGTTTGAACAGATCCAACTCGTGCACAAAGCCCAGGATATTGTCGATATTGGACTCGTAAACAATGATACGGCTGCGTTTGGTATCGATAAATTTCGCCGCCAGATCCTCCACAGAACTATTGATCTCGACGGCCACGATCTCTTTGCGCGGCACCATGCTCTGCCGGATCTTAATATTGGCCAGCTCCTGTGCATTCTCCAGCAAATGCGTGCTGGTCTCTTCCCGCTGGGTCTGCCGGCTGTCGCGAAACATAAACTGCAGGTCGTTGCGGGCAAAAGGCGATTTATTTTTATCGAGCCGCACATTGAACACATATTTCAATATCCAGTTAGATAAGCGGAACAAAGCCGCGGTGATGGGGTACAGGAGCCAGATAAAAAAATTGATAATGACCGCCAGGGAACTGAGCAGCGAAGTGCTGTTGGCCCTGAAAACGGCCCTGGGTATGAATTCTACAAAAACGAGGACAATGAGCGTGTTAAAAACGATCTCAAAAACGATCTGCCAAAAACGGGAATCGATCCCGATCCGTACCCAGAAAGGAACCAATACCTCGCTGGTTTGGAGCACAAAAATAGTAAGCGCGGTGATGTAGCCGATTACTGATGTGCCCCAGAAAATGGCCGGCGTATCAACAAATTTGCCCACGAGCCGCCCGGTTAAACTACCCTGCTTGCGTTTTAATTCAATGCTTAACCGGCTGGCGCTGAAAAAAGCCATCTCCACCCCGGCAAAGAAGATCATGAATAATAACGACGCAATCCATATGATTAACTGCCATTCCATAAGTATAAAGATATATTTTTTATTCAGGGTTTGATGCCCAGAAATTTCTTTACGATCGTCTCCGCTTCTGCGCAAGCTTCTTCCAGATCATCATTAACAACTACTTCATTGAAGTGATTCATAAAAGAAAGCTCATATTCCGCCTTGTTCAGCCGCGTTTGCAACGATTCCTCGCTTTCGCTGCCTCTTGAGATCAGCCTCCGGCGCAACTCCTTTACAGACGGTGGTTCTATGAATATGGAAAGGCTTTGCCCGGGATATTGCTGCTGTACATGAATAGCGCCTTTTACATCAATATCCAGCAGGGGGTATTGCTGCCGCTTCCACAACCGGCTCAGTTCGCTTTTGAGCGTGCCGTAGTATTTGCCTTCATAAACCATTTCCCATTCAACAAACTCATTCTGTTTTATTTTTTCCTGGAAGGCCTCCGGGCTCATAAAGTAATAGTCGGTACCATCCCTTTCCCCCGCCCGCTTGGATCTTGTAGCCGCTGAAATGGAAAAGGCCAGCTGCGGAATCTGCTGCAGCAGATAGCGGGTGATGGAGGTTTTACCCGCCCCTGATGGTGCTGTAAGAATAATGATCTTATGGCCACTATCAGCAGCGGCGGCGGCTTTAGGAAAATAAAGAAAGTTGCGTTTCGTAAAATTCATGTGCCTGCAAAATACTAAAGAAATGTAAATTGTAAAATAATCAATAAGAAATGTAAAATAATGCTGAACGTAAAACGCCCAATGGTCAATAGATCCCCCATTCACTATTGACCATTGACTATTGACATTCTTCATTTTATAGCCTTACCGGCCAAAAAATACGGCCTGCATCGAGCAATCGTGCAGGCCTCAATCAATTCTGTATTAATTCGTTATCTAAAATCCTTTCGTACTGGTTTGGTATTTGCTCAGGTTCGGGCATTCCTGGGTGGCCTCCTTATCAAGCAGGATATAATAGGTAGGTATCTTTTTTGTGAGCCATTTATCCAATACCTCGCCTTTTTTTTGCTCCAGCGCCAGGTCAGCAATCTTGGAATAATCGTCCACCAGGTTCAGCCGGTGCGGTGCAGTCTTTGATTTTAGGTAAACCAACCGAACGCCTTTCTTTCCCTGATCGTTAGTAAAAGCAACCGGTTTGGAAATATCCCCCACTTTCATATCCTTAATGGTATTGACCATATCCTTATCCAGCGCATCGATGGTAACATAGGTAGAACCATCTCTGTTCAGCACAAACGGACCATAGTTCTTCACGTTCTCATCATCGCTATATTTATAAGCCGCGTCTTTAAAGCTTATTTTCTTTTCCTCAACTTCTGCGCGCACGCTATCCAGTTGTTTCCGGGCAACCGCCAATTCATTTTCTGTAACCGGTGGAATACGCAGGATCATTTTTATTTTAGCCACATCGCCCCGGCGGCTTACCTGCTGTATCAGGAAGTACCCAAAGCGGTTCGATTTTACGGGCAATGCTATTTCCCCGGCTTTCAAACGAAATGCCGTTGAAAGAAAAACCGGGTCCCAGGTAGATTTATCCGAACGGTTCACCTCATAGCTACCGCCCCGCTCCCGACTTCCGGGATCTTCAGATACGCGCTTGGCAAGATTCTCAAAAGTTGTGGCGCCGGATTCGATCTGTTTTTTATAACCCAGCATTTCATTGTAGATATAATCCTCCACATCTTTGGACGCAGGCGGTAATATAGCGATCTGACCTACTTCCAGCTCAGATTCCAGGAAGGGCAAACTGTCCTTGGGTATTTTATCGAAATACGATTTTACTTCTGTTGGGGTAATGTGCACGTCATTTACCACTTTGCTGCGCATCTTCTCGCTCAGCATTTGTTCTTTAATAAAAGGACGCTGGTCGTCTTTCAGCTGGTACACCGTTTTGCCCGCTACTTCTTCCAATGCGGCCTGACTTCCAAACTGGCTGATCCAGTTGCGCACCTTAAGATCCATGTTTGCCTCTACATCTTCATCGGTTAAAGGAATGGAATCCCTTTCGGCCTGCAGGGCCAGAATTTTCTGCAACAGGGCATGTTCCATTATGATACAAGGCGCATTATCAGGAAGCTTTTCCCCATTTCTCATCGCATCGGACACCGCATTTTGAATATCGGATTGCAAAATAATCCGGTCGCCCACCACCCCAATTATTTTGTCGGCAACGGCTTTGTGAGCCTGTCCCTGGGCGGTAGCAATAAAAGTAAACAGGAGGCCTAAAGCAGTTAAAAAGCTTCTATTCATATAAAACATAGTTCAAAAATAAACCCGCAGGGAGAATCCCTGTTCATCCCCATATTATTTAACAAAAGTTTCTCGCTGCCCTTTATAGTGTTCTCTTGATCTCTTCCAGTTCGTAGGCTTCCACCACATCTCCGGTTTTGATATCATTATAATTCTTAATGGTTAATCCGCACTCCATACCAGTCAGCACTTCCTTAGCATCATCTTTAAAGCGTTTTAAAGAGCCCAGTTCGGCTGTTGCGTTTTCTCCAACCGGGTAAATTACGATACCGTCGCGGATCAGGCGGATCTTATTATCGCGCTTAATACGGCCATCTAGCACATAACATCCGGCAACCACTGCTTTGTCAAATTTAAATACCTCTCTGATCTCAACATTACCCACGATCTTTTCCTTAACCGTAGGCTCCAGCATTCCCTCCATAGCGCTCTTCACTTCTTCAATAGCGTTATAGATGATCGAGTACATCTTAATTTCGATGCCCGCATTATTGGCCAGCTGGGATGCCTGCTGCGACGGACGCACGTTAAATGCGATCACGATAGCATCAGATGCTTCCGCCAGCACAATATCGCTTTCGTTGATCTGGCCTACACCTTTATGAATAACATTTACCAGGATCTCTTCGGTAGAAAGTTTCTGTAACGAATCGCTCAATGCTTCCACAGAACCATCCACATCCCCTTTAATGATCACGTTCAGCTCTTTAAAGCTGCCCAACGCCAGACGGCGACCGATCTCATCCAGGGTAATATGTTTTTTGGTGCGCATGCCCTGCTCACGCAGGATCTGGGAACGGCGGTTGGCAATACTCTTGGCTTCCGATTCTTCATCGTACACCTTAAATTTCTCACCGGCCTGGGGCGCTCCGTTTAAGCCCAGTACCACGGCCGGAGCAGAAGGACCTGCTTCGTCCTGTTTTTTATTGCGTTCATTGAACATGGCTTTCACCCGTCCAAAATACTGCCCGCTCACTAATATATCGCCATTGCGCAGGGTACCGTTCTCCACCAGTAAAGTGGCTACATAACCACGCCCTTTATCCAGAGTCGCTTCAATAATGGTACCGGTAGCTTCACGGTCCGGATTGGCTTTCAGATCCAGCAATTCGGCCTCCAGCAATATTTTCTCCAGTAATTTATCTACGTTCAGCCCCTGTTTGGCGCTCAGTTCCTGGCTTTGATATTTTCCGCCCCATTCTTCCACCAAAATATTCATTTGCGATAACTGCTCATAAATTTTCTGGGGATTAGCGCCATCCTTATCGATCTTATTGATAGCAAAGATCATGGGAACACCGGCTGCCTGGGCGTGGCTGATCGCCTCCCTTGTTTGCGGCATCACGGCATCATCCGCAGCTACCACAATAACGGCAATATCCGTAACCTTGGCACCACGGGCACGCATGGCAGTAAAGGCCTCGTGACCTGGTGTATCCAGGAAGGTAATTTCTTTATCGGCTGCTACTTTTACCCGGTACGCACCTATGTGCTGGGTAATACCCCCTGCCTCACCGGCAACCACATTGGCGTTGCGGATATAATCCAGCAAGGATGTTTTACCATGGTCTACGTGCCCCATTATGGTCACGATCGGGCTTCTGGGCACCCGTTCGCTTTCATCATCAT
Source organism: Niabella sp. (assembly GCA_017744795.1). Taxonomy (GTDB): domain Bacteria; phylum Bacteroidota; class Bacteroidia; order Chitinophagales; family Chitinophagaceae; genus Niabella. The sequence continues at coordinate 18,724 of JAGIAQ010000050.1, forward strand.
CCTCGTCCTCATCCTCCTCCATTTCCATTTGCTGCTCCATATCGATAAAGGCAACATCAAAACCGAATTCGCTGGCTACCAGCTCAATTACTTCCGCATCCAGACGCTGGTTAATGGATACCATGATCCCCAGGCTCATACATTTGCTGATCACATCAGCAAAACTTACGTTCATCAGGTTGGCCAGTTCGCTCACACTGATAAATTCTGTTACTCTTAATGTTTTATCAATGCCTTCTTCCTCTGCTGCTTCGGCTGCTTCATTGCGTTTATCCCTGCGCGCTTTTGCCCGCATGCTTTTTTGTTTGTTGCTGCTGCCGCCGCTTAATTTAGCCTGCGTTTCCCTTATTTTTTCCTGGATCTCTTTTTCGTCGATCTGTTTTTCTTCACGATGCGGTTTATGCCGGTCCCTGAAATTGCCCCTGCCATGCTGGCCTCCGCCAAACTGGCCATGACCGGTGTTGGTGCGGCCCTGTCCACCATGGGCCGGTCCCCTGCGTTGGTCAGTATCTGCTGCAGGTTTTACTTCTTTCTTTTCGATGGGGATGCGTTTGCGCTTCCGCTTCTCGTCGCGTTTCGGACGGGTATCGTTATCAACCGGCAATTCAATTTTTCCAAGGATCTTGGGTCCTTCAATCTTTTCTGCCTGAATATTAGATAGTTGTACGGGTTCCGGCTGCTGCGGCTGTGCTGCCACAACCGGTGGCTTTTCCGGTTCAGTAACCACTTCCGGTTTGGCGGGTTCTTTTTCTGCAACCGGCTCTGCTTCTTTTACAGGTGTTTCAACAGGCGCTTCTTCTACCGGCTGTTTCTCTGCAACGGGCTCCTCTTTTTTAGCAGCTCGCTTGGGCCTTGTAGAAGAATCGATCGCCGACAGATCAATCTTGCTGATGATTTTGGGACCTTCGATATCCCGGGTTGATACTTTTGCTGTTGTCTCCTCGGGGACTTCTTTTGGCACTTCTGCCACCGGAGCTTCCGCTACCGGCTCGGGTTGAGGTGTTTCCACTACTGGTGCTTCCTGGACGGTTTCCTTCACTTCCGGCTGTGCTTCTTCTGCAGGTTCCGCTTCAACCACCGGTGTTGCAGCAGGTGCTGTAACTTCTTCATCCCGGCGTTTTCTGCCCTCCCCGCCCAATCCTTTGGGCAGCTCAACCTTGTCGCTGATATTTTTTGCAGCCTTATCGCCATGAAACCCCTGCTGCAATGATGCGTACATGGCTTCCGTTAACTTCGAGGTCGGTTTCAGGTCGTCTTTTTCAAACCCTTTGCCTACCAAAAAATCTATAAGCGTATCCTGGCCAATATTAAATTCCTTAGCCGCTTGTAATAATCTTGGAAGTTTTTTTTCTGTCATAAATATTTTTCATCCCGCCATTGCGGAACATTTAATTTGTCATCCACGCAAAATCATACAAAAGGCTGTTTATTCTCTTTCCAGCTCTTCCTGCAAAATTTTGCGAACATCTTCTACGGTTTCTTTTTCTAAATCCGCTCTTTTTTCCAGTTCGGTAGGAGACATGCGCAATACGCTCCGGGCCGTATCGCAGCCGATCTTCTTCAATGCGTCGATCACCCATTCGTCAATCTCATCTGCAAATTCTTCCAGATCCACATCAAACTCTTCGTCTTCTTCTTCGGTATCGCGATACACGTCTAATTCATATTCTGTCAGGTCAGAAGCCAGTTTAATATTTACGCCGCGCTTACCAATAGCCAGTGATACCTGGTCGGGCTTCAGGAAGATGCTTGCTCTTTTGTTTTCCTGATCCAGGTTCATGCTGGTAATTTTTGCAGGGGTCAGTGAACGCTGGATCAGCAATTGGATATTGGTGGTCCAGTTGATCACATCGATATTCTCGTTCTTCAGTTCCCGAACGATACCATGGATCCGGCTTCCCTTCATACCCACGCAGGCGCCCACGGGGTCAATGCGGTCATCATAGGATTCTACCGCAACTTTTGCACGCTCTCCGGGCTCCCGTACAATTCTTCTGATGGTAATTAAACCGTCAAAGATCTCAGGTACTTCTATTTCCAGCAGTTTCGCCAGGAAATCAGGCGAAGTTCTGGAAAGTATGATTACCGGATTGTTATTTTTAAGATCCACGCGGGTTACTACAGCGCGGATGTTCTCTCCTTTTTTAAAGTAATCCTGGGGGATCTGCTCGCTTTTGGGAAGGATCAGCTCATTGCCTTCTTCATCCAGCAGCAAGATCTCTTTTTTCCAAACCTGGTAAACTTCTGCACTGATGATCTCGCCAATGCGGTCTTCGTATTTCTTTGCCAGCACATTTTTCTTTAAATCGCTGATGCGGCCCGCCAGTGTTTGTTTGGCAGCAAGAATGGCCCTGCGGCCAAAATCCACCAGGTCAATTTCTTCATACAGATCCTCACCTACTTCATAATCGGGCTCCAGTTTAATGGCTTCAGAATAGGCCACCTGCGCCAGCGGATCTTCCACTTCGCCATCTTCCACAATGGTGCGGTGTCTTACAATTTCAAGATCCCCTTTTTCCGCGTTTACGATAACGTCAAAGTTGTCGTCGGTGCCATATTTTTTACGCAGCAAGGTCTTAAATACATCTTCCACCACTTTCATCATTGTGGGACGATCTATATTTTCTGCGTCTTTAAAATCCTGGAATGCCTCAATTAAATTAATACTTGCCATAATGAAGTACGATTTACCTTAATGAAACCCAGCTCCCTGAGCTGTTTTTAAAATTTGATCTGAATTTTTGTTGTTTTTATTGTTGATAACGGAACCTGCTGTTCTGTTTTTTCCAATTTCTTTCCCTTGCCGCTGGTCACTTCCACCAGCAGTTCCGTTTCGTTTGCCGCCAGCAGCTTTCCCTCAATTTTCTGTCCCTCCAGGGTGGTCACTTCCACGTCGCGGCCGATATTTTTAATATACTGCCGGTGCAGTTTCAGCGGCTCATCCAGGCCCGGGGAGGATACTTCGAGAGAAAAATCGCCTTCCGGGAAATAGCCTTCCGCCTCTATTTGTTTGTAAAGCGCCCGGTTGTACTTTACCAGGTCATCAATCCCTACGCCTTTATCGCCATCGATAAACACTTTAAAGTTATTGGTGGGCTTTACACGAATATCTACCAAAAAATGAGACGGATTTTCGGTCAGCTGCGCAACTACTTTCTCTCTTATTGTTTCAATTATTGTCTCTACGTTCATACTCTGGAAAAAAGAAGAAGGGAACGCCTCCGTTCCCTCAAATTCCTTATCTGGCGCAAAATTAAGTTATTTATGGTAAAACGGGAAGTTTTTTAAAAATTTACACGACCCAACAACATTTTTTCCAGGAGCGCGTTATTTGAGTATCTTTGAATACAATGCTTCGAATTTTACTATACGCGCTGTTTTTTTATTTCGTTTACAATTTTATTGTAAAAGTTGCTTTTCCGGTTTACCGGACCACCAAACAGGTGAAAAAGCAGTTTTCCGACATGAAACAGCAATTTCAGCAATCTGAGCAGCAACAACGCCCCGAGCAAGCTGCTGCTTCCACCCCACCCCTTAAAAAAGAGCCTGCCGCCGGGGAGTATATCGATTTTGAAGAAGTCAGGTAGCTTTATACTTATCGTCTCCATTCTGCGATGCAACACGCTGCTTTACAAATAGATATGCATAATCTTTCGAAAAGGCTCCGTTCATACCTGGCATAATGTCATTGTCGATAATATCCTTTGCAAAAGTCGCCTCGCGGCGTCAAAACCGCCATTCGGCTTGATTTGACCTTTCACTCCCCGGCGTAAACCCTTCTAAGCAACAATCAGTTTCAAGCAGTGTGATTATCTTTTTATCGGAATGTTTTTTCAAAAATTGCACTCGTAATAATTAGTAAGATTCAGGGACTGTACGTTCAGATACTTCTTTTGTCGATTAAGAAATATCAAAAAAGAACGAACACTGAATATTTCTAAGATAATGTCCTTCTACATTTCTTATTCAGTATTTCTTATTCTACATTGCCCGGAATGCCGCGCATAAGCAAGCAACATCCAATACTAATTAGCTGGTATGATCCTGGATGATCTTCCACAACCCGTTTATTTTTTTGAAAAGCAGCGTGTAGTAGCCCTGCAGATCGCCTGCTTTTCTTTTTAAATGCCATTTTCCTATCACATTGTAAAAATTATCGCTCAAGGGCTGCATTTTTATGAGCTCGAACTCCAGTGTGCCCATGTCCTCTTTCGAAGGGTACGATCTTTTATAATTATCGAGCGTGTTTTGCCAGCCATAGGTTACACCCTTTTTACCAACAAATACCAGGGAATCGCTTTTCCAATACGTATCCATAAAAGCATCAATAGCGCCGCTGTTCCAGCAGGTAATTTGTTGGTTCATTACCTTTTTTATTTGCTGTTCGGCTGTGTTTTGAGAATACGCATTAACAATCAATAAATTAAATAAAATGATAAAAATATATTTCATGACCAGAAGTTTATTTCTATGTGTAGTAAAAAGCCCGCCAAAATATTAGAGAATCAATGATCTGCCGGGAAGACGGAAAGACGGGAAGTTTTTTCACTCGCTTCTGGCTTACCGCCGCACCGTTTTCACGGCAAAATATGCAGAAAAATAAAAACTTCTATGAAAATCTGCGGAATCTGTGAGCCAATTAAATTTCACGCGGAGACGCAACGGAGCAAAGACGCAGCGGAACTTTAACTAATGTTAGGCCAAATACATTTTATCAGGCCACAAAGCCATTATTCTTAGAGCTTTCGTGTCCTCGTGGCAATAGACATTCTTGACTTGACTTAGCTATTAATAGTGATCGTGATCGCAATCCTCTGCATGGGCATGATTATGCCGGCGGCACAATTTATAATTAAACACATGTGCAGATATAATAAGTACTACCGCTGGGATGAGCAGCAAATTATGGTATAGCAAAAAAATCTGCTTTAGCACCAGAAAAGCCATTCCCAAGGTAAATAAAACAATCGGCATTATTTTATGATGGTGCATCCGAAACCCATGAAACAGAGAATACACCCCCACCAAAAAGGCTAAAAGGATCATTCCCGCTTCAAAAGCCCGGTTTTCAATAATATTAATGCCAAATAATGGCAAACTGGCCATAAATAATGGCAGCACCGCGCAATGGATCGCGCAAATAACAGACGCCGAGATGCCCAGCGCATCCCAGTTAATCTTTGACCTCATGTTGCAAATTTAGTTAAAAAAAGAAACAACGTTGCAAATATTTTAACCATTAACAGATATAAACGATTTTGCAGTTCATTTGTTAAACTGTTGAGATACATTTGCAATTATTTTTAAGAAGATGTCGAAAAAGGCTATTTTTTATACTTTATTTTTTGTGGCGTTGTCCATCACGTTTTACGCGGCGGCGGTCCACTTTATACCCGGTTATAACTCAAGAAAACTGGAACCCGTTAGTAAAGTGGGGCGGTTTAATTTTATCAACCAGGATGGGCAGCACTTTTCTAATAAGGATGTGGCGGGCAAGGTTTATGTAACAGAATATTTTTTTACTACCTGCCCCGGCATTTGCCCGATGCTGAATAATAATATGAAGCAGGTGTATGAAAAATATAAGGGCGTGCCGGGGTTCCTGATCCTTTCACATACCTGCGACCCCGAAAAAGATTCAGCCGCCCGGCTAAAACATTATGCCGATTCTATGAAGGTCGACACCCGGCAATGGGTATTCCTGACGGGCAGAAAAGACAGTCTGTATAAAATGGCGCGGCTGAGCTACACTATTGACGACCCTGCGAACAATCTGAACTCGGATAAAGACGATTTTTTGCATACGCAATTCTGGGCACTGGTAGACCGGAAGGGCAATGTGATAAAAATATACGACGGATTGAAGCAAAAGGAGATCAACCAGCTGATAGCCGACATCGCTGATGAACTTAAAGAACCTAATGACAAGTAGTTGACCATGGATACTATTATTCAAATACTAAAGCAGAATAACCTGAGCGTAACGGATGGCCGCAGAGAAATTCTTTCACTTTTTTTAAACAGCGACGGAGCACTGGCACATGCGGATATTGAAAAGAATACCGATAAGCATTTTGATCGCGTAACGGTGTACCGCACGCTTCAGTCTTTTGTGGATAAAGGGATCATTCATACCATTCCCACATCAGATAACAGTATCAAATATGCCCTGTGTAAAGACGACTGCAAGGAAGGGCATCATCATGATCAGCATATCCATTTGCTTTGCGCCAAATGCGGCAATACGTTTTGCCTGGACGATGTGGTAACACCGTCTGTACAGCTTCCGCAGGGGTACCTGATCAACCAGGTAGAAGTAGTAGTGAAAGGCGTTTGCAAGCAATGTAACCAGCAATAAAAAAGCCCTGATGTAGAAACATCAGGACTTTTGATTAATGTTTTGATTAACTGTAAATTTACGACTTTCAGCCGTTTTTCCCAAATAAAAATCACTACTCACTGCGCCCGCCCACCAGGGAATACAGCACGGAAGAGCCTATTGAAAGCAAAATACTGAAGATCAATGCCCACCAGAATCCGTCCACATGAACTCCTTTAAAAAAGTTGGCGGTCAGCAACACCATAAACGCATTAATGACCAGCAGGAACAAACCCATGGTAAGGATGGTAACCGGAATGGTAAGGATGACCAGGATGGGCTTTACGATCGCATTTAAAATAGCTAACACGAAGGCAAACAAGGCGGCTGTTTTAATATCTACAATTTTAACTCCGGGCAAAATTTTTTGAAGCAGGTATGCAATAAGTGCGGTTATCAGCACTTTTAATAGAAAGTTCATCGACTAGAATCTTTAATTAAGATTAAAGATAGATAAATTGTAGAAGAACCCTTTCAATTATCAGCAGAAATCGATGAATGCAAGCGCATCGCTTTAAAATCTGTTCTGTACGACATCTGCAGGCCAGATTAACGTATGCGAACATAAGTGGAAGCGGAACCACCATCCAGCGGGAAAAAGCCTTGCAGGGTATAGAGACTGTCGTTAGAAATCTCATAAAACACTTTAGGGTCCGGCTTCCCGTTAAATTCTATTCTTGCAGGGAAGCGATTGGCAGGAATGACTAATCCGACGGCATTTTGTACACCATTATCCGCAACAATAGCAAAGGCGCCGGAATCGATCTGTTTATTTTGCTCAAAACGCGTAAACGTGGCTCCATCAAATACCAGCCTGGTTCCATTGCCGTTCGGAAAGGTGGGAATTGTAGTCATCATCCCGCCATACATCGCCCTCAGCTCCCAGGTACCCTGAAGGCTGTTATTTGGCGTACGCATTCCATCAGAAGGTTTTTTGCAGGCGTTAATCAATAAAACCAGGGCAATGGCAAAAGGCGCAACACATTTCATAAATATTAGTTTAGCTTATATTGTGAAACGCGCTCTTCCAGCAAAAAAGCAACAAAAATCGAAAATAAATTTGTGCGCTACCTCCTGAATGTTTGAAATTTATTTGCCTTTATTAGCCAGTTGTCCGCAGGCGGCATCAATATCTTTTCCCCGGCTTCTGCGCAGACGGGCATTTACTTTATGCTTTTCCAGATACTGCATAAAAGCGTCCACCTTTTCTTCAGAAGGCTTGGTGAATCTTGCAAATTCGATCGGGTTGTATTCGATCAGATTTACAAGATCTGCCGGAACCTGACGGTAAATTTTGATCAGCTCGTCGGCATCCTCCAGCGAATCATTGAAATTATTAAAAAGGATGTATTCAAAAGTGATCTCGTTCTTCGTTTGTTTGTAGAAATAGTTGAGCGCTTCAATCAATGATTGAATATTATTGGTATCATTGATCGGCATGATCTCGTGGCGTTTTTTATCATTCGCGGCGTGTAATGAAAGCGCCAGTTTGAATTTCACTTTATCATCTCCCAGATGTTTGATCTGTTTGGCAACGCCCGCGGTAGAAACGGTAATGCGCCGGGGGCTCATGGCCAGCCCGTCGGGTGCCGAAATTTTATCGATCGCGGCTAATACATTTTTATAATTCAGCAAGGGTTCGCCCATGCCCATAAAAACGATATTGGTCAGTTTTTTATCAAACACCTCCAGTGATTGCTGGTTGATGAGCGCCACTTCATCATAAATTTCATCAAAGCTCAGGTTGCGCTTCCGCTCCAGGTAGCCGGTTGCACAGAACTTGCAGCTCAGGCTGCAGCCGATCTGCGAGCTGACACAGGCGGTCTTGCGCTCTTCCGTGGGAATAAGAACACCTTCAGTCAAATGGCCTTCAATGGTCCGGAAACGTGATTTTATTGTACCATCAGCCGAATGTTGCGTAGTATCAATACTTAAAGCAGGGAAAGTAAAATCCTCGCTCAATTTCTGACGCAGGTCTTTACTCACATTGCTCATCGCCTCAAAACTTTGCACCGGCTTTAACCAGAGCCAGTCGTATACCTGCCTGGCCCGGAATTTTTTTTCCCCGACCGATAAAAAATAATCTTCCAGTTCCGTTAAACTCAGGGTACGAATATTTTGCTGCCTTTTGCTCATGGCGCAAAGATACCAAGGTTTATCTTTGCCGGATGAGGATTTTAATGGTCTGCCTCGGTAATATTTGCAGAAGTCCGCTGGCAGAGGGTATTTTACAGAAAAAAGCAGATGAACTTGGTTTAAACTGGCAGGTCGACAGCGCCGGAACCAATGGATATCATACAGGGGAGGCGCCACACCGGCTTTCGCAGAAAGTGGCACAGTTGCATGGCATCAATATCAGTCAGCAGCGGTCCCGGGATTTTGTTCCGGAGGATTTCGAGCACTATGATAAAATTTACGCCATGGCAGGCGATGTGGTGCGTGATATCCGGTATCAGGCCGGCAGCAAATTTAATCCCGGGAAAGTGGAACTGATCCTGAACGAACTGCATCCGGGTAAGAATGAAGATGTACCCGATCCCTGGTATGGGACTGAGCCCGGATATCATGAAGTGTATGAAATGCTGGATCAGGTCACAAACGAAATTATTAAGAAATACCAATAGCGTATAGTTCATGGATCATGGTTCATAGCAATACAAACCATGAACAATGAACCATAAACAATGAACTAAAAAAAATGAAACCATCCCTACCACAAGGAACAAGAGATTTTGATGCGGCAACAGTGCGCAAACGCAATTATATTTTTACCACCATAAAAAATGTTTTTGAATTGTATGGTTTTCAACCACTGGAAACCCCGGCCATGGAGCAATTGGAGACCTTAATGGGCAAATATGGTGAAGAGGGCGATAAACTTATTTTTAAGATCTTAAACAACGGGCTGGACAATGCCGACAAGGCAGCAAAAGTGAAGGCCGGATTTGAAAAGGTTCTGGAAGGCAAGTCCAGCACAACTATTACCGAGCGGGCCTTGCGCTACGATCTAACTATTCCCTTTGCCCGTTATGTGGCGATGAATTACAATCAGCTTACACTTCCTTTCAAGCGGTACCAGCTGCAGCCGGTGTGGCGTGCCGACCGCCCGCAAAAAGGCCGCTACCGCGAGTTTTACCAGTGCGATGCAGATGTGGTGGGCAGCAAATCTTTGCTGAATGAACTGGAGCTGGTAGCGATGTACGCCACCGTTTTTGACCGGTTGAACCTACCGGTTGAGATACGACTGAACAACCGGAAAATATTGACCGCACTGGCCGAGCAATGTGGCGGAGCAGATAAAATGACCTCAATCGCCATTGCAATTGATAAGCTGGACAAGATCGGGATGGACAAGGTAAAAGAAGAATTGCAGCAGCGCGGATTATTAGAAGAACAGATCCTCCTGATCCAGCGCTTTCTTGAGATCAATGGAACCAATGAAGAGAAACTGGCCACGCTGAGATCTATTTTCTCCGGAAACGAAACGGGGGAAACCGGGATTAGTGAGCTGGAATATATTATTCAAACGTCAAACGTCAAACGTCAAACGTCGAACACGAAACATCAGATATCAGACATCGAACATCAGACATTGGTGATCGATCCTACGCTGGCCCGCGGATTAAACTATTACACCGGAACCATCTTCGAGGTGAAAGCTTTGAACGTAAAAATCGGCAGCATTGGCGGCGGCGGCCGGTATGATGACCTTACCGGCTTGTTTGGCGTGCCCAACGTGCCCGGGGTGGGCATTTCCTTTGGCGTAGACCGTATTTATGACGTGCTTACCGAGATTAACGGGTTCCCTGCCGATGTTCATACCGGCACCCAATTATTATTTTTTAATTTAGGTGAGCTGGAGGCATTGAAGGCTTTTGACCTCATGCAACAATTGAGGGCAAAAGGGATTCCTGCTGAATTGTTTCATGAACCGGCGAAATTTGACAAACAATTTAAATACGCAGAGCGGAAAGGCATTCCATATGTGGCTATTTTAGGTTCCAAAGAGCTGGAATCGGGCGAAGTGGTTGTAAAAAATTTAGCAACCGGCACCCAAACGCCGCTGTCTTTTGCCGCCCTGACAGATTTTTCTTTTACCAAATGAAGATCGTACATTTAGAAAACGCTAAAACCAATAGAATATGACAAGAGTGAAAAACAGAGGACTGCTTATTCTGGGCACATGTATTGCCTTTTTAATCATGTCCTGTAACAAAGGCGGTAAAACGGGATTATTAATTCCCAATGACGCAGGTATTGCCATTCATGTAGACCTCTCAACATTATCTTCCAAAGTTTCGTGGGCAGAGCTGCAGCAAACTTCATGGGCAACGGAAGCTTTTAACAAATCGAAAGATTCCCTTGCGAAACAATTAATGCAAAACCCTGAATTATCCGGGATCGATCCCAAAGGCAACCTGGTATTTTTTATGAAACGCAGCGGCACAAACGGTTACGTAGCTGTGGAAGGCAGTCTTAAGGACGCAGAAAAGTTTTCCAAAATACTGGAACAAAGCAACCACGACATCAAAATAAATAAGGACGGTGACCTGAGTTATGCCGAGTTGGGCGGGGATGAAAAATCAGTTATTTATTTCAATAATAAACTTTTTATTTTTATTGCAGACGCTTCTGATCTGCAAAAGAAAGCGCCCGGCAGTTTGGGTTATACGCTGGGGAATACGGCAAAATATGGCATCGACAGTTTAAAAATATTTGCGAAAAATACGTTTGCACTAAAAGGAAGTCAGTTGCTGGACAGCGACAAGCGTTTTGAAGCATTGATTGCTGATAAGGCCGATGTACATTACTGGATCAATTCAGGGGCCTTATACAGCGGAATGCTGCCGGGGGTATTGTCTATGATGAAATTCAGTGCTCTGTTGGATGGCAATATTGGCGCCGGCAAACTAAATTTTGATAATGGTAAAATAAGCCTGGAGGGTAAAAACTATTACGGGAAGGAACTGGCAGATTTTGTGAAAAAATACTCCGGAAGTAAAATAAGCAGCGAAACGATCAGCCATTTACCGGAAGGTGATGTGCTGGGCGCTTTTGCGTTGAATTTTCCCACTCAGGGGCTTTTAGATTTCATAAAATTACTGGGGGTGGATGGGTTTGCGAATGCAGGGCTTGCTAAAGTGGGGGTAACGGCTTCAGACCTGACAAAAGCGTTGAAAGGAGAATATGCTTTTGCACTGTCTAATATTAACGTTTCCAGTACGCCCGCTTCCGTCACCTTAAATAACGGGGAACGGGTTCCCTACGATAAAGACCAAACCCACCTGGATTTTGTTTTTGGCACTTCCGTTGGCGATCAGCCCTCCTTTCAGAAATTGATCGATGTTTTTGACAAAAATGTAAAGGACCAGTTACCGCCTTCCGACAGCACCAGCAAAACCGTGCAAAAGCTGAATGACAAATGGTTTGTAGTAAGCAATGCACAACCGGGGATCGATGCCTTCCTTTCCGGTGGAAAAAGAGCGCCCTATGCACAATCTTTTCCGGGTCATACGTTCGCCGGATATATCAATCTTCAAAAAATTCTCCGGACCGCCATTGCCAATAACAAGGACACTGCTTACAGGAAAAACCTGGAAATATCTTCCGGCTTCTGGAAAACCGTTAATTTCTTTTCAGACCTGAAGGATGGAGAAGCCACAAGCAAAGCGGTGATAGAACTTGCGGACCCCAATGCAAATGCCCTGAAACAGTTAAATAAATATGCTGATGAAATGTACCAGGCCGCTCCTAAAAAACAATTGATTGATGAAGAACCGGCAACAGTGGATACTGCTACTGCAGTGCCGGCGCCGGCGCCCCATCACCATTAATCTTATCTTTTTGATGAAGCTTGAAATAAAGGACCTGTTACCTGAATATTTTGAAGAACAGCGGAAATCTGCATCGGAAGTGTGGGGAAAAGAGCTTGTTTTTTCAAACGGAGACCGGGTGCATATTGTAGCGCCATCGGGCACGGGGAAAACCTCGCTCATCCATTTTCTTTATAAAATGCGGGAGCTCTATACCGGTTCTATTCTTTATGACGGCAAGCTTTTGGCAGATCACGACCGCGAAGCCATCGCCACGCTGCGCAAAGACCATCTGAGCATTGTATTCCAGGATATGCGTTTATTTGATGAGCAAACGTTATTGGAAAACCTGGAGCTCAAACGACAGCTAAACCCCTATCATGGTCCTGAGCGGGTCATTGAAATGGCAAAAACCCTGGGCATCGATCATCGCTTAACTACGCCGGCAAAAAATTGTTCTTACGGTGAACAGCAGCGCGCAGTGATCATAAGAGCTTTGTTACAACCGTTTGACCTATTATTAATGGACGAGCCGGTCAGTCATTTAGACACTGTTAATGCAAAAAAAGCGATCGGGTTGGTGTTAGAAGAAGCGTCGTTAAGAAACGCAGGCATTGTTTATGCAGAACTGGAGCAGGCAGCTTTTTTCCCGGCAACCCATTTGTATCATTTATAAATCTTTATTGTGGCCGTATCTTTTAAGCCTATAAGACCTTTATTGCAGACCGGCACCAATACCTCCTCCCGTTGGTTCTCCTACATCGGGCTGGGCATCGGCGTATTGCTGCTGCTCTGTTCGGTACAAATGTTCATCAACATCCAGCAGTTGCTGAAAAAAGGCAGCATCCGTAAAGATGGATTTGATTTTGTATCCATCACTAAAAACATTACCAATGAAACGATGGGGCAGCCGGAAAAGAATCTTTTTCAGCAGTCGGATGTTGAAGACGTAAAAAAACAGCCTTTTATCGCTGGTGTATCGCCATTATTGGCCAACGATTTCCGGATACAATTAAGCGCAGGCAATGTGGTGCCCTTTAGCACCGACCTTTTTCTGGAGGCCCTGGATAATGATTTTATTGACACCCTGCCGCCAAGCTTTAAGTGGCAGGAAGGAGAACGTAATATCCCGATCATCCTGTCATCCGATTTTTTTGAGATCTATAATATTTTCGCACCGGGCCAAGGGCTGCCGCAGCTTTCAAAAGAGTCGGCCATGGGAATGCCCGTTGTTATTACCTGTTATGGCAGGGATAATGCCGTCAATTTTACGGGGAGGATCGTTGCGTTCAGCGACCGGGTGAACTCTGTGCTGGTACCCAAAAATTTCCTGCAGTGGGCCAATCAAACATTCAGCGCCCGAAACCGGGAACAGGCAAGTCGTTTGTTCTTAAAATTAAAAGACGTCAACGACCCTCAATTGGTCCGGTACCTCGATGCAAAACATTATGTCGTCAACAAAGACAAAACCTTATTAGGAAGAAATAAAATAGTATTGCAAGGTATCTTTAGCGCATTAGGCATCTTTGGATTGCTGGTAGTGGTGCTGGCCTTATTGCTGTTCTCTTTTTATCTGCAGCTTGTGATCGCGCGCAGCAGGGAAAGTTTGCAGCTATTGTTAACCTTAGGCTATTCGCCGCAGTGGCTGGGCAAAAATGTATCCCGGCAGTTTGTGCCCGTTTATATCATTATAGTAACGGCAGCCCTCCTGCTTACACAGCTGATACAATGGGCATTTCATGCATTTGTCCTCTATAACCGTCCGGAATTGTCAACACCACTGCATTGGCTCGTGTTGGCTTTAGCCTTGTTATTGATCCTGCTCGCGATCAGCACCAATACCCGATTGGTAAGAAAGCTCCTGTACAAATTAGCATGAGTTTGATTGATTTTTCGTTTGGATTGTACTTTTGGTTCTCCCGCAGATTTTTCGCAGAATAAACCAATCTGCGAATAGATCAGCGCTAATCTGTGGGAAATTCCTCTCCGTTTGTCTCCTCTTTGGTTTTAGCCACTTCACTTTTTTTACCAAACTCAATGCGGTACACCTGTATCAACAGAATAAAATAACTCATAAACAGCGGCCCAAAGATCAGCCCCATCACACCAAATAGTTTCAGGCCGAGGATCACCCCGAAAACAGTTATCAGCGGATGAATATTGCCGATCTTTTTAAGGATGGTAAAGCGCAGTACATTATCGATCCCTCCCACAGCAACCAGACAATACAAAGTGAGCCAGATCCCATTCACTGTATGACCGGTTGCAAATTGTACAATGCAGATCGGCACCCAAATGATCATCGTTCCCACCGCCGGCACCATGGAAGCCGCGCCAGTAATCAATCCCCACATCACGAAATCATTTACCCCAAAGATCCAGTACCCGATCACAGCAACCAATCCCTGGCACAGCGCCAGAATGGGTATGCCCAGCGCGTTGGCCCGCACCATCATTTTTGTTTCATCCCAGAGCGTTTGGGTATTTTCATCACTAAAGGGAACAAACAAACGCACCCGCCGTTCCATGCCGCGCGCATTTACCTGCATAAAATACAGGATAAATAAAGCAGTGAAAATATTAACCAGAATTTCGGCAACGGAATTGAGCAATCCGGGAAAATAAGCCGTCACCTTACCCAGCGCTCCCAATACGGCATCTTCAGAAAGATTGATGCGGTTTAAAATAGGTTTGGTCGCCAGAAAGGCTTTTATAGCATTATATTTTTCTACGACCACCTGTTTATTCGCCAGCAGGCCGCCTATTTGCGGGATCATCACTTCAATGATCAGCCATAAAGGCAATGCAACAACGATGAGCGTGAGGAGCATCAAAAAAATACTGGCCAGCGGTTTTCTCCATTTTCGTTCTTCGGTAAGGCGGAAATAGGTTTTACGAAAAAGGATGTACAATGTGATGGCCCCTAAAATACCGGGGGTAAAATAGCGCAGGTTAAAAAAAATAAGAAAGCCGATCAAGCCGATCAGTAAAATCAGTACCAGCTGCCGGAGGATGTTATCATCGATTTTCTTAACATTCATAAAACGCATTTATGATCCTAAAAATAGCTATATTTGTTTTGCTAATCCTTTCGAAAAACAAACCAGTTTGACGGGTAAAATTTACAATATCATAGAGTTCACGCAGCGAAGTGTTTATCTGACTGGGAAAGCCGGTACAGGAAAAACCACTTTTCTTAATGAATTTACAAAAAAAACTTCCAAAAAATATATCGTAGTTGCGCCTACAGGCATAGCAGCCATTAATGCCGGCGGTGTTACGTTACATTCTTTGTTCGGCTTACCGCTCACCACCTTTGTTCCTACCATTGAACCCATCGACCGTAACGAAGCAATAAATATTCCACAATTAATCCCGCATTTTAAATACCGGAAAGAAAAGCTGAAATTGTTGCAGGCCCTTGAGATCCTGATCATTGATGAGGTTTCTATGCTGCGGGCCGATGTGCTGGATATGATCGACCTGGCCTTAAAAGCAGCCCGGCGCTCTTCGCTTCCGTTTGGCGGAATTCAGTTATTGCTGATCGGCGACCTGTATCAATTGCCCCCGGTGGTAAAACAAAGTTCAGAAGGATTGTTAAACCGCTACTATGCTTCTCCTTATTTCTTCGATTCAAAAGCCCTGCAAATCGCTCCCTTTATTACCGTAGAACTGCAAACCATTTACCGGCAGAATGATCCGCAGTTTATCACCCTGTTGAATGCCATCCGAAATGGAGCAACAGATCAGATCGATTTTAAACTGTTGAACAGCCGCTATCAACCGGCTTTTGAGCCCAAAGAGGCTTATATCTACCTGGTGTCGCATAACTATATGGCCGATGCAATTAACGCAAAACGATTGAACGCACTGCCTGAAAAAGGACAGCAATGCAAGGCCATCATTAACGGTGAGTTTAAAGAGCACCTGTACCCCAACGATCCTGAATTAGTGCTCAAACCCGGGGCCCAGGTAATGTTCATAAGAAATGATGCTTCGGAAGAAAAAAAATACTTTAACGGCCGCCTGGCCAAAGTGTTGAAAGTGGAAGCAGACAAGGTTACCGTATTACCCGATGACAGCGCAACTGAAATAACAGTGGCAAGGGAAGTTTGGGAAAACAAGAAATACTACCTGGATGATAAAAAAGAAATAAAGGAAGATATTGTTGGCCGTTATGAACAGTTTCCCCTGCGGCTTGCCTGGGCGGTTACCATTCACAAGAGCCAGGGGCTTACGTTTGATAAGGTCATTATTGATGCCGGGCATTCCTTCACCAACGGGCAGGTATATGTGGCGTTGAGCCGGTGCCGGACCCTTGAGGGCATTGTGTTAAAATCCGCCATTCCGGCTACCGCTATCTTTAAAGACACCCGTATCGCCGACTTTCATACCGCTACCAATGCTTCCGAAAAGATCGAAATTATTTACGAAGCCGAAAAAAATGATTTTGCCCTGGGCAAATTATTGCGCGCGCTGGGTGTTGCACCCTTGCATACCGCCCTGGAGCAATGGATCAAAGCGGGAACGGAAAGTTATATTGCCGACCAGGAAGATTTTGTTACTGTAAGCGAACAATTGCATAACACCTGTAATCAGCTTGAAACTGTTTTTGCTAAGTTCGAAATATTTGTTGCCCGGCAGTCGAAAAGCGATGCGCCGGATAAATGGGAACTGATCACCGAAAAAAGCCGCGGTGCTGCGCATTATTTTTTTGAGCAGGTGCATCAACAGCTGTTCATCCCTTTAAAAGAGCATTATTCCGTTACAAAAAGTGTAAAGGGATTAAAAACCTATAACACAGCCACCAAAGCCTTATTTGACGAATTACAGGAATACCTCGGCAGTCTTAAATCCCTTCATTTTTTAGACCAACCGCTACTTACAGAGCAGGAAGACACCGTAATTGAAACCCCGGTTGTAAAGAAACCTTCCCATTTAATCAGCTATGAATTGCTGGAAGATGGTAAAACGGTGGCGGAGATCGCCTCGCTGCGCAATCTGGCTGAAAGCACCATCTATGGCCATTTCGCTAAGATTGCCACCACCGGTATTATGGATATGGAAAAATTGTTTTCGCAGGAGCAGATCAACATTTTTCGCAAGCGTTTTGTCGTGGGCCAATGGGCTTCTATCACAGACGCCAAATCGGCTTTGCCGGCTTTCGAGTTTCATGAGCTGCGACTGCTGATCAACCATTTCACTTATTTTGACAATAAGAAAGGCTAACCCCTCCCTCAAAATGGGTATGGGAACGGCTGCTGCTATAGCTTAACTTTGAAGTTGTTTAGATTTTCAGATTCCTTTGCATTTCCCGCATTCCGATAAATCGGAAGCCGATTTTTTTGAACAGATTTTCGCAAAAAATCAATCCGCGAATATCAGTGGCAAAGCCAGGTCCAACATTGTTTCCATAAAAAGTTTAAACAACTTCTTTATCAAAACATCAATAATGCCTTTTAAAACAATTGCGCTTTTAGCCCTCTTTGCTATTGTAACATTTAGTACGGCTGCACAGCATAAGCAAATAACAGAGTTTACCAAAGGGGGGATCCTTCTTATAAAACTGGACAACGGGTTTACATCGGGTCTCAAATCCTATACACCAGACCTGTACACGGGCGGGCTTACGGCGAATCCTCAATTAACCGTTGTACCCGATGTGCTGCGCCTGGGCGTGAATGCAGGTGTGGCGTACAACGACAAACGTTTTTCAGGTTTATTTGGACCGATGGCGGCATTGAAACTTACCGACATCAAAACAAAAAATTACGGAAGCCTGGCCAATATTCATCTCATTGCCGAAGCCAATTGGGGCACCAATCACCAGCAAATGGCCGGCGGCGGTGTCGGTATCGAATTGCTGCAAAAGCTCCAGGTAGGTGCCACGGTTCAAAGAGATTATCATCTGAATAATTGGTGGTTTCGTTCTTTCATCGCGTATCAGCTCAATTTCAGAAAAAAAATCGTAAACGAATTTAATTAAACTATGAACAAGGCATTAATCATCAGCGGCGGAGGTTCCAAGGGTGCTTTTGCCGTGGGGGTTATAAAAGACCTGATAACCACCTATCAATTAAATTTTGACACCGTGGTAGGCACCAGTACCGGTTCCCTTATTGCACCGCTTGCCGCTATGCAGCAGCTGGATGTGCTGGAGCGTTTATACACCACTTTTAACACGGATGACCTCATTGAGCATTACAATATAGGTGCCCGGATAAATGAAAGCTCCCTTTTTACCGCAAACGGCCTGGGCGCAAATGTAAAACAGATCTTTACAGATGATTTTTATGCAGCGTTGATAAAGGCAGGGAAAAAGATCTACCTTACCTCCACCTGCCTGCAATCGGAGGCGTTAGTAGTTTTTACCACGGACCCAAATCCCGCACCGGGCAGTTATTATACTGTGCAAAAGATCCAGAACGCTGATCATTTCAGAAAGGCGATTATGGCATCGGCCAGTCAACCGGTCTTTATGCCGCCTATTCATGTAAACGACGGTCTGCCCGTTAATCCCAATTACCAGTTTGTAGACGGCGGTGTACGGGAATATGCCGGCGTGGGCATTGCGCTGGAAACCGGGGCTACCGAATTATTTACCATTTTACTGGCTGCTAAAAATGAAGCACCTGCTGCTAATCAGTTCAGTGATCTTGTTTCTATCCTGATGCAAACCATCGATATTTTCATCACGGATGTGAGCTCGAACGACTTGTACGGTCCCCGGCAGCTGATCAATTTTATAAACTACATCAATGACACCCGGCAGAATATGCTAAAGGCGGGCATACCTCCTCAAACGATCAATCAGGTTTTCAGCAACCAGAATCCTGCTTATGCGAACCTGATCAACCGGGCGCCCATAAAATGGCATATTATACAACCTGATCAATCATTGGGCGGAGGGCCCGGCGGATTGGAATTTGATCCTGTAGCGATGAAACAAATGCTGGTAACCGGGCAGGTAACGGCTGCGGCTTATGTAGCCGCATTAAAACCCGGTGAAGTGGATTGGATACATGGAACCCCGGAACCGGTGCCTGCCTAAGCAGTTAACTGCGCGTCCGTTGAAATTTTTGTATTGAGTAATTTACTGATCGGGCAGTTAGCCTCCGCATCTTTAACCGCCGCATCAAATTGCTCATTAGTGATACCCGGAATGGTGGCCGTCAGCTCCAGATGACTTTCTGTAATAGCCCCATTTTCAAGGGTTATCGTGCACTTTGTGCTGATGTTCGTTGCAGTGAACCCGGCTTCGTTCAAGACAAAACTCAGCTTCATAGTGAAACAGCCGGCATGCGCCGCCGCCACTAATTCTTCGGGATTGGTGCCGGGATTACCCTCTTCAAATCTCGTCTTGTATGAATAGTTGATATCCGTAAGAACGCCGGACTGTGTAGAGGTTGTACCACCCCCGTCTTTTCCGGTTCCCTGCCAGTTGGCTGTTGCAAAACGCTTCATAAATTTATTTTTTATAATTATGAAAATGTAGGCTCAATTGCCGTCATAGATTCTTCCCGGTCTTCGGGCTCAATATATTCCAGGATAAAATTATTTTTCCCTTCCCCGATCATGATCCTTAAAAAGCTTTGCTGCACCAGTTCCAAAACAGAAAGAAACAAAAAGATGGCGTGCACTTTTGTCTCCGCGCGATCAAAAAGTTTTTCAAAGGAAAGTGTTTTTGCCAGGCCTGCTTCTTCCATTACCTGTTCCCGGCTGTTCTCCATTGTATAGTGAGAACGCACGACGGTATGCACCGGTTTATTCACCCGATCCGAATAGCGCTGCATCGCCTTTTCAAACGCTTTCATCAGTTTGAACATCGTGATGGCTTGAATTTCGGTTCCTTCTCCGGCCTCTTCGCCAATTTCCGACAGCTCTTTCTGGATATTTCCGCGTTTCACCATCAGCATGCGCATCGCTTCCATTTCAGCCATCTCTGCCGATGCCTCTTTAAACCGCTTGTATTCCAGGATCTTATTTACCAGTTCTTCCCGTGGATCAATCTCGTTGCCCTGGGCATCCACTTCTTTGCGGGGGATCAGCATTTTTGCCTTGATCCGCATCAGTGTCGAAATAAAAAGAATAAATTCACTGGAAAGCTCAATATTCAGCGACTCCTGCTCTTTTATATATCCCAGGAAGTCGTTGGTTATCTGTGTGATCGGGATATTATAAATATCCAGCTCATCTCTTTCAATAAAAAACAGCAACAGGTCAAACGGCCCTTCAAACTGCGAAAGCTTTATCTGGTAAGTCGTACTCATTTATCTTGTATTCTTGCTTTACACAAATGTAGCAAATAAGCCCTGCACATGAAAAAGCGCCTCGTTAAAGGGAGGCGCTTTGTGAATAATTTGGGAAGATTTTTATTATTTCTTCAGTTGATCCCTGATTTCCATCAGCAACTTATCAGTTGAAGAAGGTTCGGCAGGCGGGGCCGGAGGTGCGTCCTTTTTCATCTTATTCATTGCTTTCACCATCCAGAAAATGACCAGCGCCAGCAACAGGAAGTTGATAGCGATCGTGATGAAATTACCATACGCGAAAATAGACGTGTCGGCGATCTTGCGGGCTTCTTCCAGCTTGGTGCCCGGAGGCACATTGCCTTTCAAAACAAGGTACAGACTACTAAAATCGGGCTTACCAATGATAGCGCCTACTACAGGCATGATCAGGTCATCAATAACACTGGTAACAATTTTACCAAAGGCACCGCCAATGATTACACCGACAGCAAGGTCGACGGCATTGCCTTTTACTGCAAATTCTTTAAATTCTTTCAGCATTCCCATGTGGTAGATTTTTTTAAGTTTTATAAATATGATTCGGGTACAGATTTACTTCAACCAAGTTCATGCTAAAAATAAACAATTAAACCATTATTTAAATGGCCATTATTTCTTTTTCTTTTGCGGCAAGGTGTTTATCAACGAAGCTGATGTATTTATCAGTAAGCTGCTGCGCAGCTGCTTCCGCATCCTTTGCGCCATCTTCACTTAACCCTTCTTTTTGCAATTTCTTAATACTTTCTATTACCTCCCGGCGGGCGCCCCTGATCACAATTTTTGAATTCTCACCTTCCCCCTGGGTTCTTTTAACCAGCTCTCTTCTTCTTTCTTCTGTAAGCGGCGGCAGGAACAAGCGAATATTAATCCCATCATTTTGGGGGTTGATCCCGATGTTTGCCGCTATTATGGCCCGTT
Organism: Niabella sp.; assembly: GCA_017744795.1. Taxonomy (GTDB): domain Bacteria; phylum Bacteroidota; class Bacteroidia; order Chitinophagales; family Chitinophagaceae; genus Niabella. The sequence goes on from JAGIAQ010000050.1 coordinate 40,125, forward strand.
CAATGGGCTGCAGCATGTTTTTTTCCCAGGGCTGAATATTGATCGTTCTGGCGTCCAAAACGGTAATGTTCCCTACCTGGTTTATAGGCATAGGGGAACCGTAGTAATCAACTGAAATTCCGTCTACTATTTGGGGGGTAGCTTTCCCGGCGCGAATTTTAACTAATTCCGACTCTAAATGGGTAAGCGCTTTTTTCATACCCTCTTCCGTTGCTCCAATTAACTTACTAAGTTGTTCCTGCATAAAATCAATCATTTAAAGGTTGCAAATCTAGTAAATGCAAATGAAACAATAGGTAAACAAGTAATAATGGGAGAAAAACCGCTTTAGTGTACCTGTTCCTGAACGGATTCCTTGGTTTGGATGCTTATTACCCTTGAATGAGTGGGTTGCGCTTGTTTTTGCTGCTCTCTTGCCTGGTTTACGATATACCGCCGGTGTATGACCAGTTTGCGCTTGGGCAAGGTATAGTAAAGAATGGCCAATGCGGCAAATGAAGTTCCAAAAAGTGCTAAAATAAGAAAGGTATTTCCCAGGGCTCTTGTAAAGTAAGTAGCCAGCAGCAACACAATATTTGCGCTAACACATATTAACGTTACGCGTGAATGCGTTAGCCCGCGGTCTAATAACAGATGGTGCACATGGTTCCGGTCCGGCGAAAAAGGTGAACGCCCCCGAATGATACGGTTACTAAACACTCTTATTGTGTCCACCAATGGTACTATTAAAATAGAAATGCCTACGGCTACCGCTGCGGGAATAGGCAGCAGTGCATCCGGCTGGCTGGCCACGTTGATGAATTTTAACACCAATATTGATACTACCATTCCTACCAGCAATGAGCCCGAATCGCCCAAGAAAATTTTTGCCGGATGGTAATTAAAGATCAAAAAGCCGATCAGCGCAGCGGAAAGCGAAAAGGAAAAAACCGAATAGGGATACATTTTTGCCAGGAAAAAATAAGTCCCGAAAAGCAAAGTAGCCATTAACCCAAGGCTACCGGAAAGGCCATCGATGCCATCGATGAGGTTATATGCATTAATTATAAGAATAATAACAAAGTAGGTGATCGGCACACCAATAGTAGCAGGTATCTGTTCCAATCCTAAAAAACCGTAAAGATTCTGAATCTGAATGCCGCCGAGGTGCACAATAATTGCCGCTGCCAGGATTTGCGCCAGGAATTTTTTAGTGGCCGAAAGCGCTACGATATCGTCTTTAAGTCCAATAAAGAAGGTGAGAACAGCCGCCGCATAAAAATACCGGATCTCGGGGCTTTCAGACAAATTGGTACAAAGCAGGCCCGCAAACACAAACCCCAGAAAAACACCTACACCGCCCAGTGAGGCTATGGCATGCGTGTGCAACTTTCGTTCATCCGGTATATCAAATAATTTTTTCTTATCAGCGATTAGGATAACAACAGGGATCGCGAGGAACGCAACTATAAAGGCTACGATAGCTGTTAACAGAATTTCCAGCATTTGATCAGGTTTATAGACGGCAAAAGTAAGACTTCTTTACAAGATACCAATTTTTTCCAACTTTGGTTAAAATTAACAAAAAATCTTTATTTGAGAAAACATTGTTACTGAACCCGTTTTTCAAAAAAAAATCGCACTTTTGCCATCTAAATTTATTTAGTTTATGGCCACATTGCAGGAAATAGCTTCCCAGGTAAGAAGAGATATTGTCAGAATGGTTCACGGAGCCAACAGCGGTCACCCGGGAGGGTCTCTGGGCTGTGCTGATTTTTTGACTGCTCTGTACTTTAAGGAAATGAAAATCACCCCCTCACCCTTTAGTATGGATGGTGTAAACGAGGATCTTTTCTTCTTATCGAACGGCCATATTTCTCCTGTATTCTATTCCGTTTTAGCCCGTGCCGGCTATTTTGATATTAAAGAATTGGCTACTTTCAGAAAGATCGACAGCCGCCTGCAGGGGCACCCCACCACGCACGAACATCTTCCGGGTGTGCGCGTGGCCAGCGGTTCCCTGGGACAGGGGATGAGCGTGGCTATTGGCGCAGCATTAAGCAAAAAATTAAATAATGACCCTTGCCTGGTGTACTCTCTGCACGGAGATGGTGAACTGAACGAAGGGCAGAACTGGGAAGCCATTATGTTTGCTGCGGCACATAAAGTGGATAACCTTATTTCTACGGTTGACTGGAACGGTCAGCAGATTGACGGCCCCACCGACAAGGTGCTGAATATGGGCAACCTGGATGATAAATTCCGTTCTTTTGGCTGGGAAGTACTTGAAATGAACGGCAATGATATGGCCGAGGTAACAGCGACCATCGAAAAAGCCAAATCACTGACCGGAAAAGGCAAGCCCATTGCTATTATGATGCACACTATTATGGGTAAGGGCGTTGATTTTATGGAAAATGATCATGGCTGGCATGGCATTGCCCCTAATGACGAGCAGCTGGCAAAAGCATTGACAGAGTTGCCTGAGACTTTGGGTGACTATTAAGAATAAATAAACCTATGAGGTTTTAAGAACCCTCATAGGTTTATTCGCTTTTTAGCGAAAACTCCCTGCGCGCCGCTTTCCGTGCGGGCATCCAGGATGCAACAAACGCAATCACAAACACCGTAAGGGTCACCAGCAGGAAGTCCCGGATCTTTAATTCCACAGGAAAATAATCAATCAAAAAAGACCCGCCCTGTAAGGGAATGAGATGTAACTGTTGCTGCAACACTACCATGATCAGCGCTAGCACCATCCCGATGCCGCCGCCAATAAGCGCCAGCAGGAACCCTTCATTTAAAAATATTTTAAGAATAAAGTTACGATCCGCTCCCAGCGCATTTAACACGCTGATGTCTTTTTGTTTTTCCAACACCAGCATGGTCAGCGCGCCCACCATATTAAAGGCCGCCACTACGAGTATCAAACTTAAAATGGCGTAAAACACCCAGCGCTCCAAATTCATAATGGAATATAAACTTTGATTTTGCTGGTAACGGTTTTGAAGGGTATATCCTGGTCCGAGTAATCGTTGCAGCGACTGCTGCACCGTTGCGGTACTGGATGGATTGGTGACCGCTATTTCAACCGCCGAATATTCATTTGCCTGGAGACCGGCTGCATTTTTTAAAAAATCAATATTGGTTATAGCATATTTGGTATCAAAATCCTGCTGAATAACGAATACCCCAGAATTGCGGATGGTATCACTGCTGATGCTGGAAGCCTCGTCCAACGCTTCGGTTCCGCCATGACGGGGAATATAGATCGTCATGGGATCTACGTTTTGGCTCGTTCTCACTCCTAATGAGCTCTGCACCCCGCCGCCGATCACCAAAAAAGGGTGCTCTGTCGTTCCCAGGTCAAAGCGGCCGCTAATGATATGACCCGCGATATCATTTACGGATGAAAACCGGCTATCGGCTCCCTTCAGGGTCACCAGCGCCTGGTTCTCCCCGTTTCGGATCAGGGCTTTTTCTTCTACAACCAATGAGAAATTTTTTATTCCCGAAACACCTTTCAGCTGTTTTAGCTGCTCGTTAGTAAGCGTTAATACCTTGCCTGTAGCAGGCGCCACTTTTATATCAGGGTAAAAAGAAGAGTAGAGCGATTTTACCAGCCCTTCAAATCCGTTGAACACGCTCAGCACCAAAATCAAAGCTGCCGTGCCTATCATAATAGCCACAATACAGATCCATGCAATAATATTAATTACATTGGTGGATTTTTTTGCTCTGAAATAGCGCCAGGCGAATAAGAATTGCAATGATTGATTTTTATGCTGGATGCTTGATACCTGATACTCGAGTCCCCTCTGGATAACTGATAACTTAAAACTAAGAACTGGTTACTCCCCCGCCTCCCCGTTTTTGTTCCGTTCTTCTTCTATTTTTTTAAACAAGGCTTCCATTTTAAAGACATGATCCAGTGTATCATCTCCATAAAATTTAAGCACCGGTATATTGCGCAACTGATGCCGTACGGAAGCAGCCAGCTCTTTTTTTATTTCATGATGGCGGTCTTCAATGCGTTTGAGGGCAGCTGCAGCATCCTTTACCTTGAAGAAACTCAGGTAAAACCGGGCTTCCAGCAGGTCGGGTGTCACCTTCACCCCGGAAACAGAAACCATTCCCCCATCCAGCATATTCAATCCCAAGCGTTGAAAAATACTGTTTATTTCTTCGTTCAGCAGCGCCGCTACCTGTTTTTGCCGTTTACTTTCCTCCATGATCTGTTGTTTCTATTCGCTGTAAAATTAGTTACTTTGTGGGTTTAAATTTATAGAATGAAGAAATATTCGAGGGTTTTACATTATTTACGACCCTATACCGGTGGTGTGCTCCTTTATTTTTTATTTACCATCCTTTCGATTGTTTTTGCACTTTTCAGCTTTGGACTACTGCAGCCTTTTTTTGATATTATTTTCAACGGGAATAAATCGGCCCCTGCCGCCAACGGCAGTACCGACCGCCTGGCAGGGATAAAGGAACATTTTATCACGCTGATCAATGGCGCCCATTTTACCCCCGTTCAATTGCTGGGTGTGATCTGCATCGTCCTGGTTTTTGCTATTTTCCTGAAAAACCTCTTCCTATACCTTTCCTCTTATGTGCTCAATCCCATAAAAAATAAAATTGTTAATAATTTCCGGGAAGATATCTACAACAAAATACTGCAGTTACCCATCGGCTATTTTACAGAACAGCGTAAAGGAGATCTTATCAGCCGGGTTACCAACGATGTAAACGAGGTGGAAGGTTCGGTAATCGGTGTTTTAGAGGGCTGGATCAAGGACCCTTTGAATATTATCCTGACGCTGGTGGCGCTTTTTGTTATCAGTCCGTTGCTTACGGGCGCGATCCTGGTTTGTATTCCCGCGATCGGTTTTATACTGGGGCGCATTTCAAGGGCTTTAAAAAAACAATCGAATGAAGCGGCCATAAAACAGGGCGAATCGTTGTCGATCCTGGACGAAACGCTGAATGGGTTACGGGTAATCAAAGCATTTAATGTGGAAGGTGTGCTGAGAAACCGCTTTGACGCCGTAAACGATGAACTGATGGATGCTAAAAACCGCATCAGCCGGCGCAGGGATATGGCCTCGCCGATGTCGGAATTTTTGGGGGTGATGGTATTTGTGGGCATTTTATGGTTTGGCGGGCGGCTGATCCTATCTAATAATATCGACCTGGGCGCCCCTGCTTTTTTCGCTTACCTGGCGATGTTTTACAACCTGATCAACCCGGTAAAAACCTTATCTACCTCTTTCAGCAACCTGGCCAAAGGAGCTGCGGCTATTACAAGAATTGAAGAAGTGCTGAACACGCCGGTAACGGTGGATGAAAATCCGGAAGGGAAAAAACTGGAACATTTTGAGCAACAGATCGAATTCCGGAATGTGGGGTTTGCCTATAATGAACATGTGATCATCAGCAATATTGACCTGACCATAAAAAAAGGACAAACCGTTGCCCTGGTGGGCTCTTCCGGTGCAGGAAAATCGACCCTGGCCGACCTGGTACCGCGTTTTCATGATGTAACCAGCGGTGAAGTTTTAATTGACGGGGTTAATATTAAAGATTATTCATTGCATTCGGTAAGAGAATTAATGAGCATTGTAACACAAGAGCCGATCTTATTCAATGATTCCATTGCCAATAATATCGCCCTGGGGCATACCAGCGCTACTACTGCCGAAATAGAACAGGCCGCTAAAATTGCCAACGCGCATAATTTCATTATGCAAAAGGAAGCACAGTACGACACTAACATTGGCGACCGGGGCAGCAAACTGAGTGGTGGTGAGCGTCAGCGACTGACGATTGCCCGGGCCGTTTTAAAAAATCCGCCGATCCTTATTCTGGACGAAGCAACTTCTTCTTTGGATACGGAAAGTGAACGACTGGTGCAGGACGCCATCAACAAAATGATGCAGAACCGTACCAGCATTGTTATTGCGCACCGCCTGAGCACGATCCGCAATGCGGATGAGATCATCGTGCTGCAAAAAGGAAAGATCGTTGAAAGAGGCACACATAACAGCCTGATTGAGCAAAACGGTTTTTACAAAAAGCTCGTGGACATGCAGGAAGTCAAATAATTACTGATTTATAATTTCTTATTCCTTATTTTCTGTTTATTATAACAGTCCCAGCGTATGCTGCATCCGCCGGATGGTTTCGTCTTTGCCCAGGATTGCGGCGATATCAAATACATGCGGACCAAATTTACCGCCTACCAGCATAATACGCAGGGGCAGCATTACTTCTCCCGGCTTGATCTGGTTGGCCGCAGCAATTTCTTTAAAATTGTTTTCCAGTGTTTGCGCATCCCAAAGTCCGGATAATTCATAATTGCGGATCACCTCATTGAAAAAAAGCTTTTTAGGTTCGTTCCATTTGGGCTGAATAGCCGCCAGGTCGATCGTTTCGGGCGTTTTAAAGAAATAAGATACCTGGTCATAGAAGTCGGTGAGTAATGTTGCCCGATCTTTTACCAACTCTATAATTTGCTGCAATTGATGATCGTCTGCAACCGATAACCCACTTGCTGTTAATACGGCCTTTACCCTTTTTGTAAGCTCCTTCGGATCCAGTTTCTTTATCCATTCATGGTTGAACCATTTGGCTTTTTCATAATCGAACTTCGCCCCGGCGCTATGCACCCGGTCCATAGAAAATTTTTGAACCAACTCATCTAAAGTGAACAGTTCCTGCGCTGTGCCGTCGTTCCAGCCCAGCAGCGCCAGCATATTGATAAAAGCCTCCGGTAAAAATCCTTTTTCTTTAAACCCTTCGGTTAGCTCTCCGGTTTTAGGATCCGTCCAGTTCATAGCAAATACCGGGAAGCCATACTTAGCGCCATCCCGCTTGCTCAGCTTGCCGCTGGGGCCCAGTATCAACGGGAAGTGCGCCCACTTGGGCATATTTTCGATACCAAATAAATACTTCCATAGCAAAACATGCACGGGTGCGCTGGGCAACCATTCTTCCCCGCGAAACGCGTGTGAAATCTTCATCAGGTGGTCGTCCACTACCACAGCCAGGTGGTAAGTAGGCATGCCATCCGCCTTCAGCAATACTTTATCGTCCACCAGGGAAGTATTAAAATTCACCTCACCCCGGATCATATCTGTAAAACCTACCGTTTCATTTTCCGGCATTTTAATGCGAATGACGTGCCGGGTATTGTCTTTTAATAACTGCGTTACTTCTTCCTTTGACAGCGTCAGTGAGTTGCGCATTTTACTCCGCACATTATGATCATATTGCGGAGAAGGATTTTGCTCTGTCTTATAATCCCGGCGCATTTTTTCTAATTCTTCAGGAGTATCAAAAGCATAATAAGCCTGCCCGTTTTCGACTAATTGTTCCGCATATTTGCGATACATTTCTTTGCGTTCACTCTGCCGGTACGGGCCAAAAGCGCCGCCATGCTGCACACTTTCATCCGGCACCAGCCCAACCCATTCCAAACACTGAAAGATATATTCTTCTGCCCCCGGCACAAAACGGGTCTGATCCGTATCCTCAATTCTTAAAATAAATTCACCTCCATGTTTCCGTGCAAACAAATAATTATATAACACGGTTCTCACACCTCCTAAATGCAATCCGCCGGTAGGCGAAGGAGCAAAACGCACTCTTACTTTTTTATCAGTTGTCATAGCCGGCAAAGGTAGCCTAAAGTTCAAAGTTTAAAGTTTAAAGTTTAAGGTTGGGAGACGAGAAACCTTGAACATCAAACCTTTAACTTTGAGCCCTACTGTTCCAATCCCCAATCAATACCCTTTTCAACAGCAGGTACCCCTTCGGTGAGCCATTTTGCGGGTTTTGCCCCCTTCAGCAGCCAATCGAAGAATTGCTGTTCGCGAACGGAGATATCTTTCCTGTTTTTGCGCTGCACCAAATTGTGTTCTTCCCCATTGTAGTTCAGCATCCATACTTTTTTACCCAGGCGCCGCATGCCGGTAAATAATTCTATACCCTGGTACCAGGGCACGGCGCCATCGTTGTCATTGGCCATGATCACCAGCGGTGTTGTTACTTTGGGCAGGTGAAACAGGGGCGAGTTTTCGATGTACAGATCGGGCTTTTGCCAAAGGGTAGCGCCAATCCGGCTTTGTGTTTTCTCATACTGAAACTGACGGTTAACCCCGCCTTTCCAGCGAATACCACCATAGGCACTGGTCATATTGGCCACCGGCGCTCCTGCCCATGCAGCAGCGAACATAGGTGTCATCGTAACCAACTGTGCCGTTTGGATGCCACCCCAGCTCTGCCCCTGGATGCCCATATGTTTGGCATCCACCCATGAATGTTTTGTCAGATCTTTCGCTCCACTTACAATATAGTCATAGGCACTTTTTGCAGGATGCCCAACGGTGTAGGAGATATCCGGGGTCATTACTATATACCCGCGACTTACAAAAAATGAAATGGCAAGCCGACTGGGCGTAGGCGCCGGGGCAATATACCGATACAAATTGTCTGAAAGTTTTTCATAGAAATACAAAATGACCGGGTACTTTTTGGTGCTGTCAAAATCTTCCGGCTTGTATAGAATACCAGTGGCTTGTTTGCCGGAGAATGTTTTCCAATAATACAGCACTGCTGTTCCCCAGTTATAGCCAGACTGCTGCGGATTGGTAGCCGATAATTTTTGTTCTTTTTCATTATTGTAAACATATACATCCGGCGACTGCGTGTAACTTTCCCTTGTATACGCGAATACCAGTGCGTCTTTTGCCCTGATGGCCTGATCAAAATAGCAAGGCTGCTCACTGAATCGCTGTGGTATAAAGAACTGATCGTTTCGTTTATTGTTCTGAAGAAGGGTGAGCCCGCTTTTTTTAGTGCGGTTATCAAACACATTCAGCAAATTCTTATTTTCCGGGTCGATGTATTTTTCTTCCCGGTCGGTTTGTACGTACCGGTAGGTTATTTTATTTTCCCGGCCGTTCTTTGTAAGATTTGCGGGGGCCGCGTTTCCGGTCAGATCCACGCGCCAGATATCATACCGGTCGTAGATCAACACGTACCGTTCGCCTTTTTCCCAACCCATTATGCCGTAGGGCGGCGGAGCATCCGGCACATCATTCTCCTCATTATATAAAGGCACTTTGATGGCGCTGGTAAGATTGCGGGTTGCTTTTCCATCAGAAACAAAATAGGCCCTTGTGCGGTTATCATACCACAAAATATACTTTCCGGCGGGCGAAAACCAGGAAGCATTTATATCCCCGTCCAGATTTTTAATGATGGGAATATATTTACCATCGGTTATTGCAATCTTGTAAATATCCTTCCGTGTATTGCCCATCCATTGAGATTCCACACGCCGGCCCGTATCGGTTACCGCAACAAAATAATTCCCATCGCTTTCCGGAGCTTCATAAACGGTTGGCAAATATTTGCTGCCAACCTGGGTCATCTTGTTCTGATCAAAATCATACACCGCGAGCCAGCTTTTTTCAAGGTCGCGCTTTTGATTTTCCAACTGGTAGGGCTGCAAATAATCATCTTTATAATTCCATACGTCTACATTCACTTTATCAATATCCACTAGTGATGTATCTTTTACCGGTTTGATATCAGTGGTGCCAAAAAGCAGGCGGTTTCCTGATTTGCTAAAGCTGATCTTTGCAAACTCGCTCACGGTGCTTCCTTTGGGAAAATTTTTTGTAGCTGCATCCACTAAAAGCTGCGCGCTATCCATCCCTTCTTTATAATACCACAACTTGTAAAACTTCCGCAAAGCCTTCGGTTTGGCATCCCTTTCGGCAACAAAAGCGGCGCGGTTCCCATCGTCGGAAAGCGCCAGGTTGCTGAAATCATTTCCGCCACGCAGCAACGTATCTGACCGTTGTGCCTTTAAGTTGTAGCGGACCACCCGGGCGGTTCCGGCAGTATCGGCCAGGTTAAGGGTTTGCTCCAGCAGCAGATGCGTCCCTTTTTTATTAAACACATAATCGCTTACATTACTAAAGGAACGTTGTGATCCATCGGCGGTACTGATCAATAATAATTGGTTATTGCGCCCCTGGTTGACTGCACTGTCTTTTCCCCCTTCGCCTTTCGACGGCTTCAGCGTTGCAACCAGGTATTGCAGCGAATCAATGACCTGCCGCAGGCTATCCTTGCTTTTGTCCGTTTTATATAATTGCTTTGAAGGCTGTGAATTTTTTAATAATACAGCAACCCATTCATTGGCGTCCTCAGGCATTTTATAAGACACGAGGTCAGGAAACTTCAGCACCTGTTCTTTTCCCAGCACCAGAACACCCATTGAATCTTTGGGTAGATCCTCCGGTTTTTTCTTTTTGATCTTTGCCTGGCGGGTTTCCTTAAAAGTGGGTTTTATTTTAAAAAGAACCGACCGGCTGTCACCGGTAATACTTGCGTCATACCCGCGCGGAATTATTTTTTTGTAGGATGTAGCGGCCGATTGTACCACCAGCGCATCATCTCCCTCCTGCACATTAACATTATAAACGATCCACCGGCCATCTTTGCTGATAGTTATTTTCCCAACACTCTGCCATCCGTCATAAACCGTGTGATCCAGTGGTTTTTTCTGGGCGATGGCGCAAAGGGATATTAATCCGAGCAACGCGGATACTGTCAATTTTTTCATTCGTTGGTTTTTATTTAGTCAAATACCCGCCGCGAAAGTAAAATTTTATTCCTTACCGTTATAAAACTGGCATACGGCGTTCACAACACATGCGGTGCATTTGGGGTGGGTCGGTCTGCAGATCTCTCTTCCTAAAAAGGACAGTGCCATACCTGCATCCCAGTCTTTTTGCGGCAGCACGTCCATCAACTGTTTTTCGATTTTGTTGGCATCGGTACCGGTGGCAATGCCGAGGCGTGGTGCTACGCGTACTACGTGAAGGTCCACTATAACCCCCTCCGGCGGCCGATTGCTTTCGCGCAGGATAACATTGGCCGATTTTCTGCCGATGCCTTTCAAAGCGGTCAGCGAAGCAAGATCTAAAGGAATATCGGCATCTTTTTTTATGGTTTTTGCAATTCCGGAGAGCCACTTCGCTTTGTTGCCAAAATTGCGCACATCACTGATCTGTTCTTCAATAGCGGCCTCTGTTGCTTTGGAAAGCGCCGCCATCGTTGGAAAGGATTTAAAAAAATCAGGAGCGATCTGGTTAATATGCCGGTCCGAATCCTGTGCCGATAATACCACCATTACCAGGAGCTGATAGGTATTTTTATAATCTAAAGGGTGCTTTGTTGCCTTGTACTTCTTTAAAAGAGGCTGGAGCGCCTTTGACCAGTTAACAGAAGTGTCCATGGTATAATTTTACCCTGAAGTTACAATCTTTCTTTTAATTTTTAAAATACCGGATCGGGTCGAAACACGCGCCGGGCCTATTTTATATCATTTTTTAAAGTAGCGCGCATAAAGCTGCGATCCTTCTTATAGGCCTCCCAGTCAAATTGCAATAAAAATGCAGTAGCGGTGGCCACACCCCTTTCAAAAAGAACGCGTTTTTCGGCATCGGTGATAAAAAAATCCAACCAGTTAAATTCAGGGAGAGCAATGGTGCCGATCCCTTTTGAATATACTTTATTCTTTAGCTGGAAGTCTTTATCGTAATAATTCCGGGTCGTATTAAATATCCTGAAAAGATAACCCATAAAGGTCCAGGAAGCCGCTTGTTTGCTTTTATCACTGGGCGCAGTATCATTCAGATCTATTCCAAACACCGGCAGGCGCGGTATTGCTATTGCTGAATTATAAAATATGCTAACAGGGAAGTTTGACAGGATACCGCCATCCACAAAACGGGCTTCTGCCGGAGGTGTTGTTTCTCCAAAAGCATCCCGCCAGGCCTTTTGAACGGATGGATCGCTTTGCGGAATACCATAAATAAAATAGGATTCAAAAAGCAGCGGTATCGACATAGAGGCACGCACCAGTCCTGCAGGATGCAATTCGTTCAGCCGGTCTTGTGGCCGGAACAGATTACACATCCGGGGAAACTCGATCTTATTTTCGGTGATCAGTTCTGAAGCAATAAAGGTAACGTCGGGCTCCAGCTGAGCGGTTCCCTCCGGGTTATTGGTCCGCAAATGCAAGCCAGGAATGGGTTGCGTCGCTTTGCCGACCAGCGCATCGATCGTATCCACACCGTTCTGCTGCATCAGGGTTTTGATCCAATCGTAAAAAAAGTTGCCGGGGTTAATTCCATAGCCACTTGATTTGAGTCGTTTTAGCAATCTTGTTATATAATAAACAAGGGCGCCGAGGAAACCGGTAGCCACCAGCAATAGGATCACCAGGGTTTGGGTAAAATGCACCATGGGCTGGTTGTGGGGCAGCAGCCACAAGCAAATGAACGTAGTAATTAACAACAGCGTGTAAAAAATGCCAATGCCCAGCCATACAGCTTTCAGCTTATTCAGGAACCCCTTTGTCGCAATAAACTGTTTGGTCAGCCATCGTGCTACGGGATGCCCGTCCAGCAGATCCGGCAGTTGCAGCGCGGCGACCGCTTCCAGTACTTTTAATGATTTGGCGTCTTCTTTTTCACCAACAATGGCCAGCATTGCAGTATTGATGGCACCGGCGCTGGTTCCCGCCAAACGCAAAAAGCGAACGCCCATTTGCTCCAATGTGTAAGTATAGCCGATAAGTGCGATGCCCAAAACGCCGCCGCCTTTTTGAACCAGATTTACGTATTGATGGCCTGTGAGGTCCAATTCATCTGAAATAATAAGGTCGCGTCCGCCTTCACCAAAGGCAGCCTTCAGCTTTTGCAGGTTCTGAACTACTGCCGGGCTGTTAATAAAATCGGCGGTGCTTAATTTTTTTGGCGTGCTCATGCTACGGATTTAAAAAGGGTAGCATAAAGGTAGCCGATTGCAGATAAAGACCTGTGAGGTTTCAAAGCCTCAGAGCTCTTTACTTCTTACAGATATTCTTCAATTGCCTCCACCAGCTCCTGTTTGGTGATGGGCACGCCCATTATTTTATGATAACCTTTGGCATCCACCAAAAACTGGTCGCGGATAATTTTGATCAACTGCCCGTTATTAATCTCCGGAATTAACACGGTTTTAAACCGGCGCAGCAGCTCGCCCAGGTTTCTGGGAAAAGGGCGTAAATGCCTTAAATGTGCATGGCTCACCGCTTTTCCCTGCTCCTGCAGTTCCAGCACCGCCGATTTGATCACCCCATAGGTAGACCCCCAGCCGAGAACGAGTACATCTCCTTCAGCTTTACCGGTATCTATTTTCTGTTCGGGAATAAATTCGGCGATCTTATCCACTTTTTCCTGGCGGATCTTTACCATCAGCTGGTGGTTAGCTGGGTCATAACTGATATTTCCGGTTATATTTTGTTTTTCAATACCACCGATACGGTGCTCTAATCCTTTTGTTCCGGGCACTACCCAGGGGCGCACCTGGTTCTCATCCCGTTCATAGGGTTGAAATTTATCTTCGTGATGCCCCAGTTCGGTTTTAAACTGTACATGGATCGGGTGCAAAGAAGCCGTATTGGGGAAGCGCCAGGGCTCCGCTCCGTTTGCGATGTATCCATCGCTCAGAAAAATAATGGGCACCATATGTTGTACACTGATCTTTACCGCTTCATAAATAGCATCAAAACAATCCGCGGGAGAGGATGCGGAAATCACGGGCATCGGACACTCTCCGTTTCTTCCATAATACGCCTGCAACAGGTCCGATTGCTCAGTTTTTGTAGGCAGACCGGTAGAAGGCCCTCCCCGCTGTACATCTATAATAACCAGGGGCAGTTCCAGCATCACTGCCAGTCCCATGGCTTCGGTTTTCAACGCCATTCCCGGACCGGAAGTAGTGGTTACCCCCAGCGCACCGCCGTAAGATGCGCCAATAGCGGCGGTGATGGCGGCAATCTCATCTTCGGCCTGGAAGGTGCGTACACCAAATGATTTATAGCGACTCAACTCATGCAAAATATCTGAAGCCGGTGTAATGGGGTAAGTTCCCAAAAATAAAGGCAA
>JAGIAQ010000051.1 GCA_017744795.1 Niabella sp.
GATGCTTTCTTCCGATTGTTTTAGTGATTGCCGCCATGGCCGGCTCCTCATTTATTCCTTTGCAGAAATCCGTCACGGGTTATCCGATAAAAAAGATTGCAGCGAGGGATACCCTGCCCAAAACAGAATTCGAAACCGGCAGATTGGATGATGCCCTCAACTATCTTGACGAACAGGTGAAAGGTCTTAGCACAGAATGGACGGATGCCACAAGGGAAAAGGTGCAGCAGCAGATCGATGCAGCAATGGCTCAGGTGGATCTTGCAAAAGTAAAATTGCAGGCGATGGAAGCAGTAAAAAAACTAGACTGGAATAAAATTAACCAGGATATAAAAACGGCCACAGCCCGCATTAATACTGCAGCAATGGAAAAAAATATAGCCGCCGCCATGCGCCGGTCCATCCAGCCTGTTGATCAGGAAAAAATAAAAAGCCAGGTAGATGCGGCTATGCGGAACGTAAACCTGGATGCCATAAAAATACAGATAGAGGACGCCCGGAAAAAAATGCAGGATCAGGATTTTCATTTTAAGCAATTGGCGCCGCGCATTAACAATGAGCTGCTGAAAACAAGACGGCATCTGCAGCGGTTAAAAGATGCCAGCCTCCAGATGCAGCGGGAAGGACTTATTGATAAGGGGCTCGACAATAAGATCCAGTACATCGATGGTAAATTATTTATTAATGGAATGCAGCAATCCGATAAAGTAAGTGAGCGCTATAAACATTATTTTATGGAGGAAGCAATTCCCGCTCCCGAAGAAATAACAACAGTAGTAGTTTAGTTAGTGATCAACGCTTGATGCAAATGGCCCCTGGTTTTTTAACGGGGGCTTTTGTTTTTTATTAACGGTTACCTTTTTTGTTATGATGTATTAAGCCTTAAAAGGACAGCTGTTTTATTGAAAGGGTTGGGGTGCAGGATATCCGGAAACCTGCACTGCTATTGCTTTCAGCCAATGATAAATCATTACAAAAACTTTTAAAACTACATTTATGATACGCCGTTTTTTGGTAATGTTCGCATTGCCCCTGGTATTATTTGCCTGTAATAATGGAAACAAACATGAAGAAAAATCTGCTGCTGACGAACAAAAAATGGAAGTAGCTGCGATTGCAGTCGGTGATTCAACTACAGAACAAGCGCCCCTGGTCAGCCCCGGAGCAGCAACCGCTCCGGCAGACATAGATAAGAAGATCATCAAAAATGCAGAAGTGAAAATTGAAACCAGCAACCTGACAACCTATGCCCAAAAGATCCGAAGCCTGACAAAAAAGTACGGCGCTTATATTGCAAAAGAAGAAAATACCGAAACCGATGAAAAGCTGGAAGCGCAATTGTTAATAAAAGTGCCGGTGCTTTATTTTGAAGACCTGTTGAATGAACTGTCCGGGACAGATGCAAAACAACTGGAACGCAGTATAACTTCAGAGGAGGTCAGTGGCCAGATCGTTGATACAAAAGCCCGGCTGCTGACAAAAAAGCAAACGCGGGATAAATATCTTGAATTTTTAAAACAAGCAAAGACGACCGAAGACGCCTTAAAAATTCAACGTGAAATGAACGACTTGCAGGAAGAGATTGAATCTGCCGAAAGCCGGTTGGGGTATCTTTCCAACCAAACGCGTTACAGCACGGTCAATCTTTCCGTTATTGCCCCAAAGAGCGGCTATAGTTATAGCGAGAAACCGGGTTTTGGGAGGAAAGTGGTCGGCGCTTTGCAGCGTGGAGCCTCCTGGTTTGCGGATCTATTTGTTGGATTGCTTTCCCTATGGCCGCTTTGGGCAGGCGCTATTGGGATGGGGATTTTGATCAAAAGAATGCAAGGGCACCGGAAGCCGAAAAATGGTTAAATTTTATTTTATAAATTAGCTCAATGCAATTAAAAAAGTTGGTAGTATTAACGGGCGCCGGGATCAGCGCCGAAAGCGGTTTGCGCACCTTTCGCGACAGCGACGGGCTTTGGGAAGGGTACGATGTTACGGAGGTAGCTTCTCCCGAAGGGTGGCGGCGGAACCCTGCGCTGGTGCTTGATTTTTATAATCAACGTCGTAAAAATGTAGCGGCTGCGGTACCCAACTCGGCCCACATGGGCTTGGCCGGACTGGAAAAATATTTTGAAGTGCAGGTCATTACACAGAATATTGATGACCTGCATGAGCGGGCCGGTTCCACCCATGTGCTGCATTTGCATGGCGGGATCTTTAAGATGCGCAGCGATCGTTCCGTAAAACCTTCCTATGAAATAAAAGACGACATTCATTTAGGCGATAAAGCCCCGGATGGCGGGCAGTTACGGCCCGATATTGTTTGGTTTGGAGAACCGGTTCCGATGATCGTGCCGGCAGCGCGCCTGGCAGCGGAGGCCGATATTTTTGTCGTGATCGGTACTTCATTGGTGGTTTATCCAGCCGCCGGATTACTTGAGGAAGTGCCGGCCACCGTTCCAAAATATATTATTGATAAAACGATCCCGCAGATGAGAAATATTCCCCGTTTGGTTGCCATTGAAAAACCGGCGACCGAAGGGGTAGCGGAATTGACACAGTTGCTTATTGCTGATATTTGATCCGCCACGGCGGACTGGCCTGAGATTGCTGATTGGTTGTTTCTTTTGTATATTTAAGCACCGGGCAAACTATTACAGGTAATGCAGATAAAATTTAAACAATATTATTGGGTACTCTCATTGCTGACTACACTCTGCTGTTTACTTCTTTTTGTATCTTTTGGTTGGTCTGCGTTTGCGACAATAACCGAACGGCCCGGATTAAATGGTAGTATGTATTCGTACTACAATTTGACAAAACTGCAGTATGTTATTTATGCCGGGTTTGTGGCGATCGCCGGACTTTGCACCATTTTTTTTGTTGGGTTTTATACGCTCAAAAAAAACTCGGTTAACCTGAAGAAAGTATTTTGGTGTTTTGTTATTCTGGTTTTATTGACAGTCATTTTTGAAGTTTATTTAGGAGCGCGTTTTGTCGGAAAAGGATAGTAGAATTGCAGACGTTGATTCGTTAATGTCGGCAAAGGAGCCGCTGTATTGGCTTTTCTCTAGTTGCCTGTCAATGTAAAGAAATACTTAAATAAAATGGAGTTTTATCGTACAATACCTGCACTATTGGTTTTAATCTTATTGGGAGCTCTGTTTTGGATAATTAAGATTATAAAACTGTATTGTCAAAAACGAACGAAAATTGCCTCCATAAATACCCTTATTTTAGGGTTTTTAATACTGATTGGTCTTTGGGAGCTGAGGATAATTCCATTGTCTGCTGATTGGGATTTCAGAAATCAAACAAAAGATCTGACGGGGAAACAATTTTGGTGTTGGAACGACTACAGGTACGAAGAAGGGGGCGTGAGAGGCGAAGGATTTTTATTTGAGGTCTACAGACTTAGCGACGAGATGGCAAAATATTTTTCAAATCCCGACAGGGAATTTTTCGAGCATTATCCAGGCGAAAAATTTGAAACAACAAAATGGAAAGAGACCCCGATTTTGGACACTGAGCTTGTAAATTATTTTACACCTATTTACGGGGACTGGTCGCGCGATTTACAGAGAGAAATTGAAGCATACCAGAAGATTGTTAAGCGGCTGGCAAAAGACAAAGGAGCTTACTATGCAGTCAGAGATAATCACGGAAGAGATTTGTATTTGATTTCGCCAAAAGAAAAAATAATAATTTATATAAACCATAATATGTGACCCCGGGTATAGTCTGCGACCAAACGCCTACCCGGATGAGGAGTGAACCGGACGCTGAAGTGTGCGACGCAACTAAGCCGCCACTTGTACCGCAGCCGGGTATATAAAAGCAGTAAATGCCCTGGCAGACAATTATTGTTCACCGGTTACTATATCTGGTATCAAGGACATCTTCCAACCCGATGCTCGCCATTTCTTAAACCGTTTTCCAACATCAAGGGCGGCGGAAAATAAAAAATTTGCGAAACCGAAAGGTTGCGCGTATATTTGCAACCGAATGGTTTCTTAAATATATTTTTCAACAAATGCGACGAGACATATTTCAGGCGATAGCGGACCCAACACGCCGGGCTATTATTGCTTTAATTGCCCTACAGGCGATGACGCCCAACGCTATTGCCGAAAACTTCAATACAACCCGGCAGGCTATATCAAAACATTTGCGCATCCTGACGGAATGTGAACTGGTAAAACAAACCAGCCAGGGCAGGGAAATTTATTACGCTCTCGAAATTGACAAAATGAAAGAAATAGATCAATGGCTAGAAAAATACCGCAAGATCTGGGAAACCCGGTTTGATCAATTGGATCACATATTAGCAACAATAAAAAAACAAAAAAAATGAGCAACAATTTAGAATTTGATTTTACTGTTGATAAATCAACGAAGACAGTACTCATAAACAGGGAATTTGATGCTGAACTTTCACTGGTATGGGATGCGTTTACTAAGAAAGAATTGCTTGATCAATGGGTAGCGCCTAAACCCTTCACCTCCCGGACGAAGTACATGGATTTTAAGGTTGGGGGCAAAAGATTTTATGCGATGATAAGTCCCGAAGGGCAGGCGCGTTGGGGTATCCAGGAATATACTTCTATTACGCCTAAAACTAATTTTAAAATGCATAACGCTTTTGCCGACGAAAATGAAAATCCTGAATTGCCGGGCTCTGAATGGGACCACAATTTCAGCGAAGGAAACGGGAAGACAAAAGTTAGCATCAGTATTTATAATGAGTCGCTGGAAAGGCTGGAAAGGATATTGGACGGCTTTACCCAGGGAATGAAAATGTCATTGAGCAACCTGGAAGAGCTGTTAGCAACCTTGTCAAAAAAATAAAATTATGCCCTTGTTGGTGTTGCGTGCCGCCTTCGACGATGGAGTGATACCAACAAGTTCATTATACCTTTCGGTTGCACCGTGGTGTGCTGCCCCGCTGCATACGCTGCTCACCACCAACGGCGGCAAAAACCGCTCACCGCTCCACAAACCGTACACCGTTTTCTTCCAGTTCCGCAAGCACGGGCTCGTAGATCTCTTTCAAAATGGGGATTTGTAATCCTTTGGTTGTAATAGAACCCTTTAGGATCAGCTTTGCTGCAATCGCCAGCGGGAGCCCCACTGTTTTTGCCATGGCGGTTTGCAAAGCATTTTCGCCGGTTACAATCAGCGAGCCCGACAAGCATTCAGGTTGCTTATTGCTGTTGATAAATTCGATTTCATGGATCATCAGGATCATATCCCTGTCGGTGGGAGATAGGACCAATCTTGTTTCCAAAAGATGCTGTAAAACATCGGCGGAACTTTTTGCTGCAGCTGGGATTTTTTCATCGCTGAACAAGCCAAGATATTCAAAAAGATGCGTTACCAGCGTCTGGTCTTTAGTGGCCACATAGCGGTTTAAAAAGGTATTAAATGTCGTAGATCGGGTGTAAAAATTCAGGCAGGCGGTAAACCATTCCCCGATAGATCTGTCTTTGAGGCTGTTGATCAATTCAATATCCAAAGGATTGGTCAACTCCGCTAAAACAACAAATTGCCAGCCGGTGCAAAAGTCGATATGCCGTAATGTAGTGCGGATAACGGTTTTAGCCGATTCCAATTTGTAAACAGGAATATAATGCAGCGAATCGCGATTGGGATAACAGGCCCATTGCCCGGGTACGGGAGCAGCAACGGTGGCACAATTCCTGAATACATCAGGATACACGACCGTTTTAATTGTATTGTATTCCTTATAAATAGCACCCGCTTGCCCGGCTAGCGTTATATTGCGCGGGTTCCAGCTTATTTTATAATGCCAGGGATTGTTATCGCTTTCAGGAGCGATTAATCCTCCGCAGTGCGACCGGAAGCTGGTGATGGCGCCACCGTTGTTCCTGATGCGATCAAAAATGCGCATAGCGCTCATATGATCAATGCCGGGATCGAGCCCCATTTCACAAAGAAACAACAGGTTGTTTTTTTCTATTTCTTCTTTTAATTGCAAAAGGTCTTCATCAATATAAGATGCGGTCAGCAGGTCCTTTTTTAGTAAAAGACAATCTTTGGCAACCTGGATATGAAGCGCAGGCGGCAGCATGGAAATAACAATAGCCGCTTCTTTGATCAATGCCTGGCGCTTTGCAGTGTCAGAAAGATCGATGCCGACTGCGGTTCCGGCCGGGTGGTTATTCAGCTTGCTTTGTGCCAGCTCCGGATTGATATCAGCCAGGGTCAATGTCCATTGCTCCGTAGCGGCATGCGCTAAAAGATAATGGATCAGTACTGTGGCAGACTTGCCGGCGCCAAATAAAAGGATCTTTTTCATTACAGCAAGTTACGTAATACCTGGCCGGAAAGGCGGTAAATTTAAGAGCTGCCCTGGTCTTATAGTAAATGTAAAAAAAATGGCCGCAACCCTGTTGCAGCCATTAAATGTATCGGGGTAAGATGTTACATTTTGGTGATCACTCCGCATCCTACGCGCGGACCGCTGTTGCCGGATGGCTGGGTTTTATAATCGTCAGTACCGCCATGTACAATAATGGCCTTGCCAACAATATCTTTAGTACCCTCATCTACGCTCCACAGGTCGGTTGTAACGCTTTTAGTACCATGACCGGTTCCGTCTAATTTAATATTGCCGATATCACCGGCGTGGAAAGAGGCAGAGCCCCATTCGCCATGTTTAGCATTTGTTGGGTTCCAGTGTCCGTGTGAATTGTCGCCCTTCATACCGCAATCCCCGTGCTCATGAAAATGTACCGCTACATTACTATCTTTTCTTTCCGGCATATTAATTTCCAGGTCCAGTCTTATCTTACCGTCTGCCAGTTTATAAAATTTGGCGGTTCCCAGGTTTTTTGTACTGTCTGCTGTTGACTGAAGATTAGCCATAGCTACCTGGGTTCCCTCTGCTGCAGGAGCCGCGGCCGGTTTTGCTGATGAATCAACAGAAGTGGTAGTGGTTGCAGTGGAATCAGAACTTGCTTTTTCTGAGGAGCCGTTGCCACAGGAAGCCAGCATCATCAGCGAAGCGACGCCTGCAGCGAAGAAAATTTGTTTCATAATTTTTGATTTTTAAAGTGTTGCGTACGATCAATCAGTATACAAATCTAAACGATTTATTTTTATAAATATTGTATAAGTATTTGTGGAACAATAATTGTTATTTTTAGTGCACAAAAAAAGTACCAAATGAGCAGTACCAATAATCCCTGGACAGTTTTGGATAAAAAGGAAGTGTATGATAATCCCTGGATCAGGGTAACGGCCTACGATGTGCTCAATCCATCGGGGGGTGAAGGGATCTATGGCAAAGTGCATTTTAAAAATATAGCGATAGGGATTGTTGCGGTGGATGAGCGGGAAAATACTTATCTGATCGGTCAGTTTCGTTTTGTGATAGATGCCTATACCTGGGAGCTGCCGGAAGGCGGATGTCCAGAAGGAAGCGATCCGCTGGAAAGTGCTAAACGCGAATTACTGGAAGAAGCGGGGTTAGAAGCGGGGAGCTGGAAAGAGCTGCTGCGGATGCACCTGTCCAATTCTGTGTCGGATGAACTCGCGATCGTGTACCTGGCTACCGGGTTGCTACAAAAAGCGCCGCAACCGGAAGATACAGAGCAACTGCAGATAAAAAAGCTTCCATTGAAAGCGGCTTTTGAAATGGTGGAAACCGGGAGCATCACCGATTCCATATCGGTTGCCGCGCTGCAAAAAATTGAATTGCTGTTATCAAAAGGTCATCGTTTATTTTAAACTGCATGCTATGTCACAACAACCCGGCGCACAAAACCCCGACACCCGGTTAAAAACAGTACTGCGCATTGCTAAACTGATGGATGAACAGTTTGCGGTGGGCGGGTTCCGGTTCGGACTGGACCCTTTGCTGAACCTGATACCAATCGTGGGCGATATCAGCGGGTATTTTATTTCTATTGGTTTAATTCTTACAATGATGCAATACGGCGCATCGGGGAAATTGGTTACTAAAATGATCATAAATGCGTCACTGGACGCATTGGTGGGGGCCGTACCGGTGTTGGGCTGGTTTTTTGATTTTGCTTACAAAGCGAATATGAAGAACGTTAAACTGCTTACCGAGCATTATACGGAAGGGAAACATAAGGGGAGCGCAAAATCTGTGATACTGCCCGTTTTACTGGTAACGGGTATCATATTGGTGCTCCTGATTTTCATTTCAGTAAAATTCCTGCTATGGTTTATCGCCTGGGGCGATAAGGCTATTGGTGTTAAAATGTAGATGTGTTTAAACTTTTGGATGCGGCAATATTTCCCGCAGATCTACGGCGATTTTTTTGCGCGGGTTTTCGCAGAAAATCAATCTGCGGGGATCCGCGGTGTATTTCAATCTGTCTGAAATCAGCGGGAAACTCGGGCATTCAGGATTTTTTTGAGAAGTTTAAACTGCTTCATAATTAAGTTTCCGTTTCTTTGCGCTGTGAAAGATTTTAGAAAAAAACCACAACGACCCAAAAAATCAAGTTTGGTTTATGGCAGAGTTGCCATTGCTGCTGCGCTGAAAGACGGCGTGGGACTGGATCGGATTTATATAGATCAGAAAGTGAATGATCCTGTGATCGGCGAGATCAGACGGTTGGCTGCCTCCCGCAACGTTCCATTGAACTATGTGCCCAAAGCAAAACTGGATTTTTTTAATGTGGGGGAGCACGAAGGGGTCATCGCGCAGAAATCGCGAATTATTTATCAGGAGCTCCAGGATATTATTTCTTTGGTAACCGAAGCCGGCGAAGTGCCGTTATTTTTGATCTTGGACGGCATCACGGATATACGAAATATCGGCGGCATTGCCCGCACAGCCTGGTGTTGCGGCGTGCATGCCATCATTATTCCGGATAAAGGAGTAGGGGCGCTGAACGAAGATGCCATCCTGACATCAGCAGGTGCATTGGAAGAAATTCCTGTTTGCCGGGTGAACAGCCTTATGAAAACGGTGGACGAGCTGCATTTGAACGGGATCAAAGTTTATGCTGCAGCGATGGATGGGGCTAAAAAAGTTTCCGAAGCCGATCTCAGCATTCCTGCAGCGATCGTAATGGGCAGCGAGGAGAAAGGTATTTACCCGGCTTTATTGAAAATATGCGATGAAAATATTTTCATTCCTATGACGAATAATTTCGAAAGTCTGAACGTTTCGGTGGCAACCGGAATGATCTTATACGAAGCGATGGAGCAGCGGAGCCGTTCATAGTTTATAGCTCATAGTTCATAGCCGGTGCCATGAACCATTAGCCATTAGCCATGAGCTAACCTGGTACTGCATCAAGTGAGCGCCATAAATACAGGCAGGCATAAGTGCGGTAGGGCTTCCAGTTTTCGGCAACGGCGATAATTTTTGCTTCGTATTCTTTTTTATTGGTGAACGGGATTTGGTATAACTGACTTACTGCTTTCTGGAGGCCAAGATCCCCGAGGGAAAATACATCTTCCCGGCCCAGGGAAAACATCAGCAGCATTTCGGCGGTCCATTTGCCCACTCCTTTTATTTGCGTGACCAGGGCGATAAAAGCATCATTGTCCAGCTCGTGGATCTTTTTATCGGTGAGCTTATTGTCGATAAAAAAACTACATACATTTTTAATGTATTGGGCCTTTGCATTGGACAGCCCGATGCTGCGCAGCGTTTCATGAGGGATGGCCAAAATTTTCAGCGCCGTAGGCTTTTTCCCTTTAAACAACTGCAGGAACCGCTCCCGTATTACTGCGGCCACTTTGGTACTTAGTTGCTGCCCAAGGATGGAGGTGCATATTTTCAACAGAATGTTCTCCTGCAATTGGAGCGTAAAATCACCATGCCGGCGCATCAGCTGTTTTAATACTTTGTCTTTTGATAAATGTTTTTTGTAGTGCATAAAGTTGGTGTATATGACGATGTAGAAAGGCTCACAGATTGCACGGATTTTCACAGAAAAGATTTAGAAATCTGTGTACATCTGAGAAATATGTGAGAAAACAAAAATATTACACATTCGTTTTAGCGCAATCTTCGCTGCTAAATTAATAAAATTGTAATTTTAAAAAAATATGATAAGCCGCGACTATCTATTGGCAAAAGTGAGCCTGTTTTTTGAGGCGATCGCCAGGGCAAAAAAGGCCCTGGGCGATAAGCAATACGAGCTGTTGTCGGCTATTTTGAATGAAAACCTTGATGAGCCCGCTATTACAGCTTACATTAATGAGGACGAGCGGCAATTGCCGGAGGAAGAATATCAATACCTGTTGTTTCAGGCGGAATTGCTTTTTCTGCAACTGCAATTCCTGAAGGCAACAGGAGCTGCTTTTGATGTTATAAAAGAGCGCTACCTGCAATACGCGTTGAAATTATTAAAAGCTGATGCCCGTAATTTTAATTTCGCGTTACATCAGAAAATACTGTTGGTACAACAAAATGCTTTTTAAATTGCTGATATTTGCAGGATGGATTTTATGGCGCCCATACAGGTAGAAAAATTAACTCCCCCTATAAAATACGGTGATAAGCTTTTACTGATCGGTTCCTGCTTCACGGAACATATTGGCAACGCATTGTCTGATCATAAGTTTGACATCCTGCAAAACCCTCATGGTATCCTGTTTGATCCGGCCAGTGTTTATCATAGTCTGATCCGGTATATTGAGAATACACCCTATACAGAACAGGACCTGTTTTATCTGAATGAGGTCTGGCAGTCCTGGCACCATCATTCGCGTTTTTCGGGGATGGATAAGCAAACGGTATTAACGCAGATGAATGCGGCTTTAGATGAGGCACACCATTTTTTAAAGCAAGCCGAATGGCTGATCATTACACTGGGCTCATCCTTTTCCTACCGGTTGAATGAAAAAGCTCCCGGAAGCCATCCGGCCGGACTAAAAGTAGCAAATTGTCACCGGGCGCCCGGGCAGTGGTTCGAAAAGAAAATGCTGGAGATCGATGAATCGGTGGCACTACTCGATAATCTTTATCATCGCCTGCGGCTGTTCAATCCCAACGCGAAGATTATTTTTACGATAAGCCCCGTGCGACACCTGCGGGACGGGGTTGTGGCAAACAACAGAAGCAAAGCACGTTTGCTGGAAGCCGTGCATCATATTGTAAATAAATTTCCCCATCATTATTATTTTCCTGCCTATGAGCTGGTTATTGATGTGCTGCGGGATTATCGTTTTTACGACGTGGATCTGGCACATCCCAATTATCCGGCTACGGAATTTGTACTGGAGCATTTTACGCAGGCCTGTATTGACGCCGCTTCCCGCCAGTTAATGGAGGAGATCCGCTCTGTTGTTATTGCACGTAAACACAAACCCTTTCATCCGGATACACAGGCGCATCAAAACTTTCTGAATGCACAATACGGGAAAGCATTGCGCTTATCTGAAAAATATCCTTTTCTTGATCTGAAAGAAGAGATGGCTTTTTTCAAAAACGCCATGACTTAATAAAATGATAAAATTTGCTCCCGGAAGGCGTTCTTTTTTAGGAGTTTATTTATGTTCGCATCGTTTATCGTAAATCGAACCCTAAAAGAAAATTTATGTTATTACAGGTTGAGAACGTAGTAGCAACAGGCGCTACGTGGCTGTCAAAGATCAGGGATATGGCGCTGGAATATGCGCCCAAGCTGATCGGAGCTGTTATTTTATATGTTGTAGGAAGCTGGTTGATCAATAAGATCGCCGCCTTGTTAAGAAATTTGTTTAGCAAGCGGCATTTTGACAAGTCTTTGCAAACCTTCCTGATTTCCGTGCTGAAGGCTACTTTGCTGCTGTTGCTGTTTCTTGCGATCGTGGGCATGCTGGGCGTGCCCATTACCGGATTTGCTGCGCTTTTGGCCGGCGCAGGATTGGCGATAGGTGCGGCTTTGAACGGATCGCTGGGAAATCTTGCGGGCGGCGTGATGGTTATGATCTTTAAACCATTTAAAGTGGGCGACAAAATAGAGGCTCAGGGACAAGCAGGCGTGGTGCAGGAAATCGGCATCTTTAATACGACTATTTTGTCGGGAGAAAATAAGATCGTGATTTTGCCCAACGGGGCTTTATCAACCGGTGTTATCTCAAACTATAATACACATGGGAACCTGCGTGTAGACATTTTGCTGACCGTAGCCCGCAGCCAGGATATCGAAAAAGTGCGGCGGGTGGCGTTGGATACTATCTCGGGTATCCCGCTCGTACTGCAAGACCCGGCGCCGGACGTGAGAGTGTTAAAAATCGATGCTGGTGGTATATTGATGGGTATAAGACCCTATGCAACACAGGGAACTTATGATGCTGTCTATACTGCGGGGATCGAAGCGCTTAAAAAAGCTTTTGATGCTAATGACATCCAATGGCCGGTGCCTACCCAGATCAGCATTAACAAATCAGCCTAAGTGCCCATATAATCAAAGAGCCAGGCCATCAGCCATAACCCGGCAGACAATATGCCGCCCAGAGCAAAAAATAAAAGCAATCCGAAGCCGATAATTCCCGCCCAGGTGTGGGCATTTAGTAATTTGTTGTTGAGGTAACGATATACGTAAAGTCCGCTTAAAACAGTAAGCGGGAAAATTGCTATGGTAAGGGTGATCTGTAAACCTGGCATGGCGTTTCGTTAAATTTCGTAATGATAGTGCGTTGCTATATGCATTGCAAAGAGCAGGTAGTATAGCGTGAGACGTGAGACGATAAACGTGCGTTCCTTTTGACCTTTCACTTAGCAGCATCAGCTCAGGGCCTCAGCAGTATTTTGCCTGCAGGGTGGGCCTGTTTTACCGCCTTTAATGCGTCCACGGCTTCAGATAAAGCGAATACTTTTTCCACAGGGACCTTTATTTTACCGGCAGCGGCATCCTGCAATATTTTTTCAAGCCGGCCGGCGTTGGGGCCACCGTAAACTACTTTTGCATGCACTTTATATTGGGCGGCCAGTTCTTTCGATGGCGCATCAATCAGGCTGATCAGGTAACCGCCTTCCTTCAACACCTTAAAAGAGTCTGCCTGCATTTTGCCGCCAACCGTATCCAGCACCACATCCACCTCTTTAACGGCGGCTGAAAAATCCTGTTTTGTATAATCGATAAATACATCGGCGCCCAGCGCTTTAACCCTTTGTTCATTTTTCCCTGACCCGGTAGCAACAACATAGGCGCCTGCCTGTTTTGCTGCCTGGACGGCCATTCCGCCTACATTTCCTGAAGCGCCATGAATGAGGACCTTCTGCCCGGGGGCTAGTTTGCCCTCATCGAAGAGCGCTTTCCAGGCTATTAAGGCTGCAACCGGAATGGCTGCTGCGGTCTCAAAGGAAAGGCTGGCAGGCTTTTCGGCCATCCAATCCTGATTGACGGTGATGTACTCGGCAAAGCCGCCGCCAAACCGGCCCGGGTTGCCACATACCGCATCACCCTCCTTAAATTTTGTTACGCCTTCACCCGTTGCCACCACAACACCCGAAAGTTCCGAACCCGGGATAACGGGTAAGGCAACGCCGGATTGTTCTTTATAAATTTCAATTACTTTCAGGTCGTAGGGATTGACCGCCGCATTTTCAATTTTTATTAATAATTCTCCTACGCCGGGTACAGGCACTGGTATTTCTTTGAGCTTGAGGTTATCGATGCTTCCAAATTGTTCCAGAACGATTGCTTTCATTGTATACAAGGTTTGTTGAAGACTTTGGTGCATCAAGTTAAAACCTTGTAACAACAAAAACAATAAAATCTCGTTCCACCTAGTTTTGGGCGGCTAGCTGATCGATCTTTTTTTGGATCAACTGCTTGTCGGCGGCCGATTGGGCCAGGGTATAAGCCTGTTCAAAAGCGGTCAGGGCCTTTTTATCGTCTTTGCCGGAATAAAGGGTTCCCAGCAGTACAAAATAAAAATGATTATTCAAAAGCTGAAGCTTTTCAGCTTCAACAATAGCGGCTTCCACTCCGTTTGCCTTGGCCAGCGCAAACGTCCGGTTCAATGCTGCTACCGGCGAATATTCCAGGATCAGCAACTGGTTATATAATTGCAGGATCGCTTCCCATTTTTCTCTGGAGTCGCCCGGGTGCGTATGCCAATAAGCAATTCCTGCTTCAAGGTGATATTTAGTAAGCAGGGGACCCTGCGCTGCCTGATTCAGATAGAAACAGCCTTTTTCAATTAATGCCTGATCCCAAAGGGAAACGTCCTGGTCGTTGTAAAGCACCAGGTCTTCAGTTTGGTTCGTCCGTGCTTCAAAGCGGGATGCGTGGAAACACATCAGCGCCATCAGGGCATTGGCGGCCGGCAGGTTGGTGCGTTCATTTTCGAGCAGCAATAAGGTTAAGCGCATCGCTTCACTGCAACATTCCTTTTTTAAAGGATGTTCACCAGACACCGAATAATATCCTTCATTAAAAAGAAGGTAAAGGGTTATTAAAACTGACTCCATCCGTCGGGGTAGTATGTCTGCCCCGGGAATGGCGATATCGATTTTTGCTTCTCTTAGTTTTTCCTTTGCACGTTGGATGCGCTTGTAGATAGTGTCTTTGCCGGTCAAAAAGGCTGTCGCAATTTCCTGTACGCCAAAACCGCAAAGCAGGTTTAATGCCAATGCGATCTGCGCTTCTGTGGCAATGACGGGATCGCATATGGTGAAGATCATCGCTAAAACACTGTCGGCAATGCCGGTTTCCGAAAGGTCTATTTCAGCATTTAACGGAGCGGTCTGTTTTATTTCAGGTGCAATTTTTTCAGCAAATAAGGTATTCCGTTTCAGGTGATTTTTAGTCTTGTTTTTTGCAACCGTGTACAGCCAGGCGGCCGGATTTTCAGGAACACCTTTCAACCCCCACAACTCTGTTGCTGTCAGAAAAGTATCGCTGGCAATATCTTCGGCCGTTTCAATATGATCAATACCAAAATGGGCACAGAGTACAGCAACAATTTTGCTATACTCTGTGCGAAATAAACGGGGAATTAATTCAGTTGCTGACCGCATTCAATACTATCGGATTACATTTTACTGATTTCCCTTACTTCAACGGATCCTCCGATCGTATAAACCGGGCAGCCTTTGGCCAACGCAACGGCCTCTTCAATAGTATCAACCCGCACCAATGAATAACCGCCCAGGCTCTCTTTGATCTCGCAGTAGGGACCATCTGTTACTACATTATTTGGCTTCACCACCCGGCCGCCATTTTCCAGCCGGTTGCCCGGGTCTGCAAGTTTATTTTGCGCGGCAATGCTGCCGATCCAGTCCATCCATTTTTTGGTTATGGATTGCAATTCTTCGGGGGAGCGCTTTGCATAGGCGCTGTAATCGGCTCTGTATAAGAATAAAAAGTCTTTCATTGTTATTATTTTAATATGATTAATAAATAGGGAATGATAGCTTACTTGAACATGCCCACCTGATAAGTGCCTACAGGCGCGCCGAAAGCAATATTAATGCGATTATAGGAATTAATTGCGATTACGCCCATTGTAAGGTCCATTAATTCTTCATCAGTGAACTGTTTTTTTGCTTCTTCATAAATTTCATCGGGTACCAATGTCGATTTTAGCTTTGTCAGCGCTTCAGCCCAGGCCAGAGCGGCGCGCTCCCGGTCGCTGTAAAAGGGGGCTTCCCTCCAGGCGTCTAACACATAAAGTCGCTGTTCGGTTTCTCCGGCTGCTCTCAGATCCTTCGAGTGCATGTCCAGACAAAAAGCGCAGCCATTGATCTGGGATACCCTGTAATAGATCAGGTGCAGGAGTTGCTGTTCAATAGTGGATTGCGCCAGGTATTTGCCCAACGGATAAAGAGATGCTAAAGCTTTTTTGCCGGTTTCCTGTACATTCAAACGTATTTCCATTGTTGTTGTTTTGTCCCCGCTGAGCGGGGTGTATTAAAATGTTGTTTCGCTTTAATAACAACCGACTTCAGGGAAATTGGACAACCGAGGAAATTATTTTTTAAAAAAGTATAAAAATTTTACGGAGGACTTAATTTCAGCCATATAGATTCATAGAAAGACACATAGAGGTTAGCCCTTGTTTGGCATTGAAGACTTAGAGAGCGACGAATAAGTCAAAAGAGTTGCCATCCCGATAGCTATCGGGACACGAATTTATTGCCTATTGTACTGTTTGCAGAGAAAATGAACACGAATGTGCGCCAAAGGCGCATATTCGTGTATTCGTGGCATTGAACAGCGGCAAATACTATACATCTACCCCATGAAACGGGAGCGTTTGTGGTTTAATTTAAAATTCAAATAACTACTATGATTTAATCGTTGCGTTCCCGATCTTTTCCAGGATCTGATGGGCCACATCCATGGCTTTTAACCCATCGATTTCGGAAACGACGGTTTGGGTGTTGTTGATGATAGCATCCCTAAACTCTTCCAGCTCGCGTTTGATGGCATTTACTTCCGGGATCAGCGGGTTGGCCACCGCGATAGTTTTTTTGCCGGCGGAAGTATCAATATCAAAAGCAAAAACATTCTCATCAGTTGATTCTTTCAGTTTGATGATCTCTGTTTTTTTATTTAAAAAGTCGATGCCGATATAGGCGTCTTTTTGAAAGAGCCGCATTTTGCGCATTTTCTTCATAGAGATGCGACTGGACGTAAGGTTGGCTACGCATCCGTTATCAAACTCGATACGCACATTGGCGATGTCCGGCGTTTCGGTCAACACGGCTACACCGCTGGCGGAAATGCGCTTCACATCGCTCTTAACGATGCTTAGAATAATATCGATGTCGTGGATCATCAGGTCCAGGATCACGCTCACCTCCGTGCCACGGGGATTGAATTGGGCCAGGCGGTGCACTTCAATAAACATAGGTTTTAAAGCCACATTTTTCAGGGAAAGAAAAGCAGGATTAAACCGTTCCACATGCCCTACCTGTAATTTGATGCTCGATTCTTTGGCGAGCTTTACCAGTTCGCGCGCTTCATCCATCGTGTCGGCAAAGGGTTTTTCCACAAATACATGGCGCCCCATTTTTATGGCTTTTTCGCACCATTCGTAATGATAGGTAGTAGGGGTGACGATATCGATGGCGTCGCAAAGAGCCAGAAATTCATCTGCGTCAGAAAAACGTTTGATCTTGTATTTTTCAACGACTTCTGCAGCTGTGGCATCGTTGGGCTCGTAAAATCCCACAACTTCAACGTTGTCGATTTCCAGCCAGTTATTTAAATGAAACTTTCCCAGATGGCCTACGCCTACAATCCCTATTTTTAGCATATCAGTATTTAAAAATTCAAAGATAACTATTGAAATTAGGGCAGGCGATTTTTTTTACTAATCTGGCTGTACTCAATAGAATGTGAATGGGATAGTCAGGAAGTTGGTTTAATAAACTAAAGTTTATTATCTTTACCCTCGAATAACACCTCAGCAATGGATAAAGAACAAATTGAAAAAGAATTAGAGGCCGAAAAGCTAAACCTGGCAGCGTTTTTAAAGATGGCCAAGCGTTTCGGCTTATCAGACGATGAAACCGAGATGCAGATTGATTTTTATCTTGAAAAGATCGCTGCATTAAAAAAGCAATTAGATAACCAAAATCCTCCCGGATGAGGACTTAAAGTTTTTGTATGAATAAAGAATTAAATAAATTGATGAAACTGGCCGGAACTGTCCAGTTTGATGCAGCGCTGGACCGGCTGTATGAAAAATATAAAGATGATGCGATGGCAAAAAAAGCCATTGCAGCCTATATAAAGAAAGGTGTTGCGGCGTCCGGAGAAAGAATAAATGGCGTTGCTGTTAAGATGCAGCTTGCGGAAGTATCAGAGATCATAAGCCTGTCTTATATTGCGAAGACTTACTTTAATAAAACCAAGTCCTGGCTTTCGCAACGGGTGAACGGGCACACTGTTAACGGGAAAGCAGCTCTGTTTACAGCAGATGAAATGAAAACGCTGAATTTTGCGTTAAAGGATGTTGGCAAAAAAATTGGTTCCACCAGCGTGCATCTTTGACGGGTTGCTGAGATTTATTCCACGGTACAAGAGTGCGACGCAATTGGGCCGGGCATTGCACTGCCGCCCGGCCCATAAAAAAAGAGCGTTACCATGAACGCTCTTTTTGTTGACCCATAAGGATTCGAACCTTAACTGACTGAACCAAAATCAGTAGTGCTACCGTTACACCATGGGTCAATCCGCCCTTTTTTTCTGACCATTGTCAGATTTGGGATTGCAAAAATAGGGAAATCCTTTGTTGTAGCAAAGGCTTTTGAAAATATTTTTATGATTTTTAGAATTAATGGCTGATTTTGTTTTTTGGTTAGTTTGGTGAGTATTAAACAGTTAAATTTGTTGCCATTCAATTCATCATTAAAACGATTCATCAATGAAAGTTACTGTAGTAGGAGCCGGAGCGGTTGGAGCTACCTGTGCCGACAATATTGCCAGAAAAGAATTAGCATCAGAATTGGTTTTGCTGGATATTAAAGAAGGCGTGGCCGAAGGCAAATCCATCGATATGATGCAGACGGCGGCCCTCCTGGGATTTGATACAAAAATAAAAGGCGTTACGAACGACTATGCGGCTACAGCGGGTTCCGATGTAGTAGTGATCACTTCCGGGCTGCCCCGCAAACCCGGGATGACGCGCGAGGAACTGATAGGAGTGAACGCTGGCATTGTAAAAAGTGTAACGGAAAATATTTTAAAATACTCGCCGGATACAATTCTGATCGTGGTGTCGAACCCCATGGACACGATGAATTACCTGACCCTGCAAACCTCCGGATTGCCGAAGCACCGGGTATTGGGCATGGGCGGCGCGCTGGATTCGGCCCGCTTCCGCTATTACCTGAGCCAGGAACTGGGTTGCTCGCCGGCAGACCTGAATGCCGTTGTGGTGGGTGGTCATGGCGATACTACGATGATCCCCCTGATCAAACATGCCACCTGGGGCAGCACACCGGTGACTAATTTTCTTTCCGAGGAACAACAGGCTAAAATTGTTGCGGACACCATGGTGGGAGGTGCTACCTTAACAAAGCTGATCGGCACTTCTGCCTGGTATGCGCCGGGGGCGGGAACGGCTGCAATGGTGGAAAGTATTCTGCGGGATGAAAAGAAAATAATTTCCTGCGGCGTGGCGCTGGACGGGGAATACGGGCAAAAAGATATTTCGCTGGTAGTACCGGTAACCCTGGGCCGGAACGGTTGGGAAAAGATCATCGATTTTAAACTGTCGGATGCGGAGCAGGCGGCCTTTAACAAAAGTGCCGATGCTGTGCGCACGATGAATGACGTTTTAAAAACCTTATAATTTTTCATGATTGTTTGTTTGCTCCCGGTTCATAAAATGGACCGGGATTTTTATTAAAGGGCTCGGTGTTTCAGCGGCAAAAAAGCGTCGTTGGGCTGACTAAAAAGTATTTATTGCGCAGCAAAGCGGCGAATAATAACCATTAAGGATTAAGATGCTCATTAAGTCGTTTCTTAATGAGCTTAATCCTTAATGGTTCAAAAAATTTTCTTTTGGTCTGCCGCCCTTATGCTGTCGTCGGAAGCGATATTTTACAAAGGCTTTTTTTACATCATTATAGTTATTTTTGAACCTCCTAAATACCAACTTATGAAGCGAAAACTATTTTTTCTTTCCTTTTTTTTGATTGTTGTACAGATTGTTATTGCCCAGCAGTTTCAGCCCGTTTTTAATCCGAAAGAATACGCCGCATTTCTGTCTATGATGCATTTTGAAAGTAGTATTCCGGATAAAGCACAAAGAGAAAAGGAAAAAGACCCTTATCATATGGTTTATAAGTCACCTGAGCTGGGCATGAAAAACCTGTGGTGGTTGTACACCAATGATTATAGTCAGGGGGTAATAGTTATTCGCGGAACGGTAGGGGATAAGGCCAGCTGGCTGGAGAATTATTACTGCCCGATGGTACCGGCTACAGGAACCTTGCAATTAGATGCCACCACAAAATTTGACTATAAACTGGCGGAAAGAGCCGATGCTTACGTACATGCGGGCTGGACGATCGGGATGGCTTACCTGGTTAAGGACATGCTGCCAAAAATTAAAGAATTATACCAGAAGGGAGTTAAAGACTTCTTTATATTCGGGCATAGCCAGGGCGGCGTATTGGCCTACCTGGTCAGTTCTTATTTATATTATCAACGCCAGGCCGGGAACCTGCCGGCGGACATCCGGTTTAAAACCTATACCAGTGCGGCTCCCAAGCCGGGTAATGCGCAGTATGCGTATGACTTTGAATTCATCAACAAGGGCGGCTGGACCTATTCCGTAGCAAACAGCGCAGATTGGGTGCCGGAAACGCCCTATACCATTCAGCGGGTATCGGATATGAATGCGGTGAATCCTTTGGTAGATATTCCCAAAGTTTTAAAGAAGCAAAAATTTTTGCTGCGGTTGGTCGGCAACTTTTACTATGGTAAACTTAACCGGAAAACCAGGAAAGCCCAAACCACCTATACAAATATTTTTGGACATAAATTGTATAAGCTGGCCATTAAAAAAATACTGCCAGGTTTAAAAGAGCCTGCGTATGCGCCTTCCATGAGTTATATGCCTGCCGGCACACCCGTGATATTGATGCCAGATGCCGAGTATTACAAGAAATTTGGCTTAGATAAGCAGGATAAATTTGCTAATCATCATTTTGAACCTTATTACTATTTGTTGCAGCAACAGTATGGGAAGTAGCGTTTTTCTGTTGAGAAATTCTAATATTGTGTCAAATTGCTTTAAATAAAACTTGTTTAAAACTGTTTATGAATATTCTTCGATTGGCATGTTTGGACGAGGACGCTGAGGGATTGTCTTTTAAAACAACCCAAATATTCTTCTTCATTTTGATATTGTTGAGCAGTAGTGCAGCAGCTCAAAGAGACTCGGTACAATATTTTAGCAAAGACATTTATCCCATGAGTTCTTTGTGCTCGAAAACCCTTGTGTTGGGCGCGAACGGAGTGTTTTTTCAGGAAAGAGGATGTGAAGGGAGTTCAACTGTTTCTTTTGGGAAGTATACGTGCGCAGAAAATGGTTTGACCAGTTTTCACTTTATTCCATTTGATTCCGTTCGCATGGTAAAAACTGTTCTATTCAAACCCGGTAGTACCGATAAGACGATTGATGCCATCAAGTTGGTTACACTGGAAGGTGACAC
Source organism: Niabella sp. (assembly GCA_017744795.1). Taxonomy (GTDB): domain Bacteria; phylum Bacteroidota; class Bacteroidia; order Chitinophagales; family Chitinophagaceae; genus Niabella. The sequence goes on from JAGIAQ010000051.1 coordinate 21,110, forward strand.
GCTTAGGTCCGTTCTTATTGATCTTAGTGAGTTTACAGATTCTGTGTCCAACGAAATGCAGCGATGGTTTTTAAAAATCGGGAATCGCCAAGATACGATTGGTGTTAACTATAGTAAGCTGAAAGAATTTTATGATGAAGTATATTCAAAGGAATTACCAGGTCTTTACAATGGAAATACAATTGTTGTACAAGTAAATATTCCACGAATTTTTTTTTATTATGGACAATGGAGTATTGAGTTACCCGACGATTTTCAACTGGTTCGCCGACCGTTTGGCTTATACAGCGAGGATGGACTGCATCGGGTTTACACGCTGAACCACTAATCAGCTCAAAGAAATACAGCTGAGGAGCGGTCTGCGTTCATCTGCGTAATCAGCAGGCTATTTTTCAATTTTATAACACCACCGGAACAATTTCCCTTCAAAATCAAAAGGCGTAGTGGCTTTGGTGATATCTTTTATTTTATCTGAGTGTATCTTTTCTCTTTCCAGAATAAATTTCCGTGCATTGGTACTGAAATACAGCACACCGCCGGGCGATAATACCCGCAAACATTCATTGATCAGAAAAACATGATCGCGCTGGATATCCAGGATCGCTTCCATTTTTTTGCTGTTGCTAAAAGTGGGCGGGTCCATTATGATCAGGTCGTAACTGTTGGCGGACAGTTCCGTTAAATATTGCAGCACATCGGCCTGGACAAAAGTATAACCTGGGGAAGCAAATTTATTTAGTGTCATATTCCGCTTTGCCCATTCGGTATAGGTGTTGGAAAGGTCAACCGTAGTCACAGCAGCTGCCTTTCCGGCAGCGGCGTAAACGGAGAAGGAACCCGTATAGGCAAATAAATTCAGGACACGTTTTCCTTCGCTTTCCTCCCGAACCATTTTGCGGGTATTACGATGATCTAAGAAAAGTCCGGTATCTAAATAGTCGGCCAGGTTCACAATGAAATGCAGCCCGTTTTCCTGTACCTCAAATTCATTTTTTGTTGAATCGGTTTTCTGGTATTGTCCCTGCCGCCCGGTTTTCCGTTGCCGGAGTTTGGTGTAGATATGGGTTGCGGGAACAGACAATACTTTAGCAATAATAGCGGCCGTCTGCTCCATCCAGCGGTTGTGCTCCGTGTCCTCCATTCCGTGTTTGCGTTTGTATTCCGCCACATATATATGGTCCTCATAACGTTCGATACAAACAGGAAATTCCGGCAGATCATGGTCGTAAACCCGGTAACACGTTATGCCGGCATTGCGGGCCTGCCGCGAAAGGTGCCGGTACACTTTTGTTAAGCGGTTGCGGAACATGCTGAATTTTTCTTCGTTCAAGTTTGATTTTTTTGCGAAATTAGCCCTTTGTTAGCATGCAATATGCAATTGTAGATATTGAAACAACGGGATCCTACGCAGCCGCGAGCGGCATTACCGAAATAAGCATCCAGGTACTGGATGCGGAGGGCGTTGTGGTGGATCGTTTTGAGAGCCTGGTAAACCCGGTGCAGCAGATCCCTTCTTATATTCAGGCATTGACGGGCATTAGTAATGCCATGGTGGCGGAGGCGCCCTTGTTTGAGGCCATTGCAGAACAGGTATATGCGCTGCTGCAGGATAAAATTTTTGTGGCCCATAGCGTCAATTTTGATTATTCGTTTGTGAAAAGCCAGCTGGCCTATTGCGGCTATGAGCTACATACGAATAAACTGTGCACCGTTCGGCTGAGCCGGAAAATTATTCCCGGGCATGCCTCGTACAGTTTGGGCAAATTGTGCGAAACACTGGACATTCGCCATGTAAATAAGCATAGGGCTGGAGGTGATACTGATGCTACAGTGGCACTGTTTCAACTGTTGTTGCAGAAAGATGTGGACGGGCATATTGCTAAAAGTTTAAAACGCACCTCTAAAGAGCAGGTGCTGCCGCCCAATGTGCCCAAGACCGATTTTGATCAGCTGCCCTACACGCCCGGCGTATATTATTTTCATGATGAAAAAGGGAAGATCGTTTATGTGGGAAAGGCAAAAAACATCCGCTACCGGGTCAGCAGTCACTTTAGCAATAATTCCACCACCCGCCAGCGCCAGAATTTTATGCGCCATATACACCACATCAGTTTTGAAGAATGCGGTACCGAACTGATGGCCGCGGTAAAAGAATCCACAGAAATAAAAAGATTATGGCCCAAATTCAATTCGGCGCAAAAAAGGAGAGAGGAGTTGTACGGGATCATTTCCTATGAAGATCAGAATGGGTACCTGCGACTGGGGATCGAGAAGATGAGCCGGGGGAGTTTATTATTGAATTCTTATCACCATATAGAAGGAGCCAAGGCATCCTTGCGCCAGCTGGTGCATGATTTTGATCTATGCCCGCGGCTCTGTTTTATAGGGGCGGCGTTGGTTGATGAAAAAATGCACCGGGTGCTGTGCAAAGGCGCTTGTGAAAAAAAGGAACCGGCTGAAAACTACAACCAGCGCGTACTGGAAGCGATCCGCCATTTAAAGAACCTGCCTTCCTTTGCCATTATTGATAAAGGCGTGCAGCACGATGAACGGTCCTGTATCCTGGTTTGGAAAGGCAGCTTTTATGGGATGGGGTTTATTTCAGAGGAACTGCAACTGGAACAACCCGAACAGTTTCGCGATTTTGTAACGCCCTATAAAGAAAACAGCACCATTACCAATATGCTGTTCGCCTATGCAAAACGCTATCCATCAAAAATCATTCAATTCAATCATATCGTTTAAATTAAAATCATGATCAAAAAGTTAGCATTGCTATTTCCATTGGCGGTATTGTTATTTGCTTTTATGCCCGTTAAAAAAAAGAAAGTCATTTTTTTTGGTGATTCTATTACGCAGCAGGGCGCCCAGCCGGGTGGATATATTACGCGTATTGAAGACCTGTGTAAGAAGGACGGCCTCTCGGATCAATTTGATTTTGTTGGGAAAGGCGTTGGCGGAAATAAAGTAACCGATCTTTTTTTGAGATTTCAGCCGGACGTGCTGGATCAGCATCCGGATATTGTTGTGGTTTATGTGGGGATCAATGATGTGTGGCATAAAACTTCTTCAGGCACCGGAACGGATTTTGATAAATTCGGGAAATTTTATGATGCGATCATTTCCACATTAAAAAAACAGGGGATCCAGCCCATTGTCTGCACCCCATCGGTAATAGGGGAGCGCAACGATTTCACCAACCAGCAGGATGGCGACCTGAACCTGTATGCAAAATGGATCCGTGAGTATGCTGCAAAAAATAACGTGCCGCTGGTGGATCTGCGCAACCTGTTTTTAGACTACCTGCGGCAGAATAATCCTACAAATGCCGAGAAGGGGATCTTAACGGTAGATCGCGTGCATCTGAATGAAAAAGGCAATCAGCTGGTGTCAGAAGCAATGTGGAAAACGATCAAGCAGCTTAAATAAGCGATCGCCAGCCGGGAAGTCGGGAAAACTTAGGTTTACTCTGGTTTCCGCCTTGTCGCAAGGCTATGCGAGGCGTCCTTCGCCTCGCATCCTTATTCTATCGCCTCAGGCGATTAATGGGCTACACTGCTTCTACCAGGTAATAATTCTTCTTTCCTTTTTGCAGCAGGATGTATTTTTCGTGTAACAAATGTGCGGCAGTAACCTGTTGCTGCACCTCATTTATTTTTTCGCGGTTTACACTAATGCCGCCGCCCTGCACCAGTTTGCGGGCTTCGCCTTTGCTGGGTGCAATTTTGGTATCCGCCAGCAGCGTAACAATATCAATACCTTTTTCCAGTTCTGCTTTTGCGAGGGTTGCTTTCACTACGCCTTCCATCCCTTCCAGGTCTTCAATACTCATTTCAGAAGCTGGTTTGCTCTGGTTGGCAAAAAGTTTTTCTGTAGTGACGATCGCTTTTTCATACTCGGCAGCGCCATGCACAAAGCTGGTGATTTCCTTTGCCAGCGTTTTTTGCAATAACCGTTCCGCGGGATTCTGCTGATGTTTTGTAATGAGTTCTTCAATGATGGGCGCCTCCAGGAAGGTGAATATTTTAATCCATGTAACCGCATCCTCATCGCTGGTATTCAGCCAGAACTGGTAGAACTGGTAAGGCGAGGTTTTTTCCGGATCCAACCATATATTTCCTTTTTCTGTTTTGCCGAATTTGGTTCCGTCGGCTTTGCGGATCAGCGGGCAGGTAAAAGCGAAAGCCTCTTTCGATGCCTTACGACGAATAAATTCAGTTCCCGTGGTAATGTTGCCCCACTGGTCGCTGCCGCCCATTTGTAATTTTACATCCTGCTGGGTAAACAGATGATAAAAATCAAAACCCTGCATGAGCTGGTAGGCAAACTCGGTATAGCTGATACCCACTTCTCCCTCAAACCGTTTTTTCACACTATCCTTGGCCATCATATAGTTAACGGTAATGTGTTTTCCTGTATCTCTTAAAAACTCCAGGAAGCTGATGCCTTTGAACCAATCATAATTGTTCACCATTATGGCTCCATTGGAGCGTGCCGGATCAAAATCGAGGTATTGCTCCAGCTGCTTTTTTATACCAGCAATATTGGCGGCAAGGGTAGTTTCGTCCAGCAGATTGCGTTCTTCGCTTTTGCCGCTGGGGTCGCCGATCATACCGGTAGCACCGCCCACGAGCACCACGGGTTTATGTCCCGCCTTTTGCAGATGCACCAGTAAAAGAATAGGAACCAAACTACCGATATGCAGACTGGTGGCGGTGGGATCAAAGCCGATATAGCCAGCGGTCATTTCCTTATTTAACTGTTCCTCCGTACCCGGGATCATATCCTGTATCATCCCTCTCCAACGCAGTTCTGCAATAACATTCATAATACACTTCTTTTAAAGGCGGCAAATTTAAGCGATTCCACCCTTTCTCATTTCTAATTTTGTATTTCTCCTTTCGTCAGCAGGAGTTCCCTCCCCAGCTTCGCAGGTGTCGGGATGACGCGTGTTATTAATATAATATTCTCACATTTCCACTCCCGATGGCTATCGTGATTCACATTTCCTCATTTTCAAATTTGCACTCCTCAAAATGTATTTCCCGATCACATCAAATTCCAGGTTTACTTTATCGCCCGCTTGCAATTGCCTCATATTGGTATGGTCAATAGTGTAGGGGATGATGGCTACAGTGAAAGAAGTTGCCGTAATATTAAAAACAGTCAGACTAATCCCGTTCAGGGATATCGATCCTTTTTCAATAACCAGGGGCGCAGATTGTTCATCGAACGCAATGGTAAACTCAGTGCTGCCGTTTTTTTCAACAACAGTGGTACAGGTACCGATGCCGTCCACATGACCCTGGACAATATGCCCGTCGATTCTGCCGTTCATCATCATGCACCGTTCCAGGTTTACCAGCGTTCCGGGCTGCCAGCCCCCCAGGTTGGTAACGCTTAGTGTTTCGGCTATGGCCGTTACCTGGTGGGTATTGCCTGCTACATTCTCAACAGTGAGGCAAACGCCGTTATGGCTGATGCTCTGATCGACTTTTAACTCTGGGGAAATGGCGCTTTCTATTTGAAAGGTGACATTTGTCCCCCTGGTTTCCTTGCTTTTTACCGTACCCACGGCTTCAATGATTCCTGTAAACATGCCCAAATTTCCGTTACGGAAAGCAAGCGGCCAAATATGGGCTATAACAATTTCTGACCTAACCCCGCCAGGCGAAAGATTTTTTGGGCCCGGCTGCAGTACAGAAGGCAGCTTTACTTGCGTCGCACTCTTGTACTACAGTTCAGGCATCAGCTTTTAGACCTGTGAGGTTTCATCTTCTTATCTCGGCCCAAACCGCACAGGTCATTGCTCCCTGAAATATTAAATCTCATCGCGCCTCCGCGCCTTTGCGGTTAAGAATATTGGGCGTCCGATTGCACTATTGAAGAAAAAAGCTGTCAGAAATAATGATTTATATAATTTTTCCGTATCTTCGCGACCTCAAATTCTTAAAGGAGGTATAAATTATTTTATGTTAATTATTGATTCTAAAGACTGCGAAAACATTGACAAGGCTTTAAAGAAGTACAAGAAGAAATTCGAAAAGTCGAAAACTTTGTTGCAATTGCGTGAGCGTCAGCATTTTACAAAATCTTCTGTGAAAAGCCGCACGCAGCGTTTAAAAGCTATCTATCGCCAGCAGATCGCAAGCGGAAAAATAGAATTATAAAAGCACAAAAAAGCCC
>JAGIAQ010000052.1 GCA_017744795.1 Niabella sp.
GCAGAAAGCCTGACCATTTGGAAAGATGTTGAAAATGTAATGAACGCAGATCCTAAAGAGATACGCGATGCCGTACCGCTGCCGGAGCTGAGTTATAATGAAGTGATTGAAATGGCCTACTACGGCGCCCAGGTCATTCACCCCAAAACAATAAAGCCTTTACAAAACAAGCACATCCCGCTTTATGTAAAATGCTTCCTGGATGCGGATCTGCCCGGTACGCTGATCCATGATACCGCGACAAAGAACCTGCCGCCGATTATTGTAATTAAACGCAACCAGGTGATGATGGAATTAAAAACAAAGGATTTTTCGTTTGTGGGCGACGCCCACGCATACCAGTTGTATCAATGGTTTAATGAACATTCGCTGCGGCCGACCCTTACCCAGAACGGAGCGATCAGTCTGACCTTTGCTTTTGATAACTGGGAAGATAAAATTGCAAAATTCTCGTCAGCTGCCGCCGCCCTTTTTGATGTACATGTTACGCCGGGGCTTACGCTGACTACCATTCGTCATTACAACGATGAATCGTTGAAACAATATGTTGAAGCAAAAGAATTACTGGTAAAACAGCAAACAGTAAAAAACATCCGGGTGCTGCATCATTGAAGCATCGTCATTTCGATGAATCCGCCAAAAGCGGATGAAGAGAACTTTTTCACCGAAGGTAAATCTCATCATTAAACTACGGGGTTTCTCACCTTCCTGGCGTCAGGTCCGAAATGACGTTTTTTATTCTCCCCCAACCGCTACCGTCTGGATCATCTTTTTTGCAACGGGCTTTTCCAGTCGCAGCGCAGGCGACCAGGTAGGCATTTTTTCCATTTCGGCCATTACTTCTTTATCAACATAATCATCAATGCCATTCAATACTTTAAAATTAACCGGGCGGCCATCAGTGTCAATAATAAACTCCAGCTGCACATACCCCCCCGTTACACCATCCGGCAGGTTTTTAGTAGCATCGGTGCCCACCTTCTTCAGGTAATCAGCAAAAGCCGTAGCCCCTCCGGGATATTCGGGCCATTTGGCCACCACATCCGCCACATGATCGATCTTACGGTGTATGGGGACAAATTTTGATTTAGGACGTTGCTTGGGCACAAAACGCTCTGGAAGCGCAGGCGCATCATTTATTACATATTCCCCATTGTCGCGGGTCATCACAACCGGCAGTTCCTTATGCTGCTCAAAATATTCAAATGCTTCTTCCAGCTTTACGTTCAGCGCTTTATAAGAGGGATTGTTCTCCAACGCCTTGTTCAAAAAATCGTAGCTTTTCTTAACGGTATAATTGATCGGGAACACATGCACCGGTATATAATCCAACCCTGCGCTTTTTGCACTTAAAGCAATTATATATAGTTCATCGATCTGGTCATTCCGGATAGGGATACAACCTACTGTTGCACAACCACCATGTATAAAAATATCGCCGCCGGGCTTACCCTGGTCAGACAAGATCCTGTCGGAAACATTAGGATAACTCAGCCCCAGCGAAAGATAGTAATTGCTGTTGGGGTTAAATTCATTAATATAATAGAAGCCTTCCGGCACCTGGTAATCGCCCTCAAAACGTTTAGGACCTAAAGATCCCGCCAGCGCGCAGATCTTATAGATCTTTAAAAGTTTGTACTCATCCTTAATGGAGTTCTTTACCCAAACTTCCAGCTGGCTGTCGTACTTAAAAGCCCGGATATAAACATACCGTGCCGGCCAGTCGAGCCCCTTTAGTTTGAATAAGCTTTTGAGATACTCCCCCTTCCGCTGAAAAGATTCCCGGGGATTTTTACTATTGATCTGAGACTCAAAAAAAGCACCATAAGAAGCGGGAGCTGTATAAGCTGTCTGTGCCTGTGCCACTGCTGAAAACATCAACCCGCAAGTAATAGCTAAAACTAATTTTTTCCCTTTTTGAAATAAAGCCATTTTAATCTGTAATAATTCGTCAGAAAATGTATCGTCGCTGTTATAACCACGAAGTATAAAACTAAACATCCCACCATTAAACGCTAATGCCTGAAAAATATTTTAGTTATGCGCTACAAGTTATCGACAAAAATAGCTTTTCTGTGTTAAAAAATGCACAATATGATCATTGGAATGCTGGCCGGTAAGCCGGAAATACCGGAAGGGATTGTTTTATTTGCCGCCTCACCGTCTTCCCGGCCCCATATTCAATTGTTTAAGGCGAAATGATTTTTCCGCTCCCGGCTAACCACAAAATCCTAAATTTGAGCCTCATATGATTGATTTACGCTCCGATACCGTTACCCGCCCCGGCCCTGCGATGCTGGAGGCCATGATGCAGGCAAACACAGGTGATGATGTTTTCAGGGAAGACCCGGCTATAAATGAACTGGAAGCAAAATGCGCGGCACTTTTTGGGATGGAAGCGGCACTATTCTGCTCCAGCGGTACCCAAACCAACCAGATCGCTATTAAATGCCATACCCAACCGGGTGATGAGGTTATTTGCGATGCGGATGCGCATGTGTACCAATACGAAGCCGGGGGCATCGCCTTTAATTCCGGCGCATCGGTACGTCTTTTGCCCGGCGACCGGGGACGTATCAACGCAGCGCAGGTAGAACAGGCTATCAATCCGGACGATATTCATAAACCGCCCAGCCGGCTGGTTTGTATCGAAAATACCAGCAACCGCGGCGGTGGCAGCTGCTATGATTTTGAAGAGCTAAAAAAGATCCGTTCAATTTGTGAAAAAAACGGCCTTTCCTTTCATTTGGACGGTGCCCGTTTGTTCAATGCGCTGATCACAAAAAATGAAACACCCGCGCAATATGGCGCCCTGTTCGATAGTATTTCCATCTGCTTCTCCAAAAGCCTGGGATGCCCCGTCGGAAGCGTATTGCTGGGCACTCAATCCTTTATTGAAAAAGCGCGGCGGGTGCGCAAGATCCTGGGCGGCGGCATGCGGCAGGCCGGCTTCCTGGCAGCCGCGGCAACCTATGCGCTGGAGCACAATGTAGCGCGACTGGCGGAGGATCACCTTCACGCGAAACAAATAGCTGCAGCACTTGGCAATTGCCCCTTCGTGCAAACGGTGCTTCCCGTGGAAACAAATATTATTATCTTCGAAACAAAAAATAATACGGCGAAAAAACTGGTGGAGCAACTGAAAAAAGAGGAGATCCTTTGTCATGCTGTTGCCCCTGACCGCGTACGCTTTGTGTTGCACCTTGATATTACGGAGACGATGGTTGCAGCTGTCATCCGGAAAATCCAATCACTACAATTTTAAATTCAACAATATGTTACCAACCCAATCTCCCGTTAAAACAAAAAGCTGGAAAAAGCTGGCGGCGCACGCTGAAACAATGAAAGACGTGCACATGCGCGATCTTTTTGCTTCGGATGAGGCACGCTTTGAAAAATACACGTTGCGTCATGGCGATATTCTTTTTGACTATTCAAAGAACCGGATCACTGGCAAAACACTGGAACTGCTTTTTGATCTTGCTAAAGAATCAAAGGTTGCTGATGGCATAAAAGCAATGTTTTCGGGAGAGATCATTAATAAAACGGAGCACCGCTCTGTACTGCACACCGCGTTGCGTTATTTCGGAAAAGATGCTATCGAAAGTCGCGGCGAAAATGTAATGCCGGAAGTACGTAAAGTGCAGCGCAAAATGAAAGCCTTTGCAGATGCAGTGCACACGGGCAAGCACCTGGGCTATACGGGAAAAAAAATAAAAACAATTGTAAATATAGGTATCGGCGGCAGCGACCTGGGACCTTTTATGGTTACCGAGGCATTAAAACCGTATACCGTAAAAGGTATCGAAGCCTATTTTGTATCCAATGTGGACGGTTCGCAGATCGCGGAGACGCTGAAAAAACTAAACCCGGAAACAACCTTGTTTCTGATCGCCTCCAAAACGTTCACCACGCAGGAAACCATGACGAACGCACATTCCGCCCGCGACTGGTTTTTGAAAAAAGCGAAGGATGAAAAGTTTGTTGCCAAACATTTCGTGGCACTGAGCACCAATGCAGCCGAGGTAAAAAAATTCGGGATCGATGTAAAGAATATGTTTGAATTCTGGGATTGGGTAGGTGGCCGTTACTCGTTGTGGTCTGCTATTGGCCTGTCCATTGTACTTACCATCGGCTATAATAATTTTGAACAGCTTTTAAAGGGCGCTTATGATATTGATGAATATTTTAAAGCCACTCCTTTCGAAAGAAACATCCCGGTTATTATGGCGCTGATCGGACTCTGGTACACCAATTTTTTCGGTTCACAAACAGAGGCCATCCTCCCCTACGACCAGTATATGCACCGCTTCCCGGCCTATTTTCAGCAGGGCAATATGGAGAGTAACGGCAAAAGCACGGACCGCACGGGCAAGAATGTTTCCTATGCCACGGGGCCGATCATTTGGGGCGAGCCGGGCACTAACGGGCAGCATTCTTTCTACCAGCTGATTCACCAGGGCACCCCTATGATCCCCTGCGATTTTATTGCACCCGCGCAAACGCATAATCCCCTGGGCGACCATCATCAGAAATTATTGAGCAATTACTTTGCCCAAACAGAAGCATTGATGAAAGGGAAAACCCTGAAAGAAGTGAAAGACGAACTGAAACAATCGGGCCTGTCAAAAGAAGCAACAGATCGCCTTGCGCCTTATAAGGTTTTCGCAGGCAACCGGCCCACGAACTCATTCCTCGTAAAAAAGATTACGCCCTTCACACTAGGGCAACTGATCGCCTTATACGAGCACAAGATCTTTGTACAGGGCGTTATCTGGAACATTTTCAGCTTTGATCAATGGGGTGTTGAACTCGGGAAACAGCTGGCCAGTAAGATCCTGCCCACACTGGAAGGCGATGCACTGGTAACAGGGCACGACAGCAGCACCGCCGGACTTATAAATGCCTATAAAAAAATGCGTTGATCCGGGAGCAGGAATGGAGGGCAAAAGGCAACTTTTTGCCCTCCATTTAGTTTTCATTATGAACTGCATTGTTGCGCCTAAAAAAAACTATATTTGTCCCTTTAAATATTTTGTATCCGGGTTCCGGAATGTATGAAAAAAATAGAGTTAGAAATAGTAGCCTTATCACACAGCATCACCCAAACCCATTCGTATGCGGTAGTGTTGGGTGAGGTAAACGGGTTGCGGAGACTACCCATTGTGATCGGAGGTTTTGAAGCGCAGGCCATTGCGGTTGCCCTGGAGAAAATGAACCCCAGCCGGCCTTTGACGCACGACCTGATGAAGAACTTTTTGGTGGCTTTCAATATTGATCTGCACGAGATCATTATTTCTGACCTGCAGGAAGGTATTTTCTTCAGTAAACTGATCTGCTCTTCGGAGCATGATACGGTGGAGATCCACAGCCGTACTTCTGACGCCATTGCCCTGGCCGTACGCTTCGGATGCCCAATTTACACCTACGAAAATATACTCGAAACAGCGGGCATCGTTATGGATGAAAAAGGAGAACCCAAAGTAACCCGGGAGGAAGCCGTGGGTGCTACTACAACTGACTCCAGCCGGGACGACCTGAAGACCATGACGCTTGAAGAGCTCAATCACCTGCTGAACGAAGTGCTGGAAAATGAGGATTATATCCGTGCCATCGCCATCCGTGATGAGATCAACAGCCGAACAAACAGATAAAGCAAGCCCGTGGTAGTTTTTTCCAATTGCAAAATAAACCTGGGGCTGCATATCACCGGCAAACGCCCGGACGGCTACCATGACATCGAAACTGTTTTTTATCCGCTCCCCGTTTATGATGTACTGGAGCTGATCCCTGCTGACACAACCGCCCTTCATTTATACGGACATCCGATCCCCGGTAATAAGGAAGACAATATAATATTGAAGGCCTATGCACTTTTAAAGCAGCAGTTTCCCGATCTGCCCCCCGTAGCTTTTCATCTCTTAAAAAATATCCCCGTAGGTGCAGGGCTGGGCGCAGGAAGCGCTAACGGCACTTTCGCACTGAAGGCATTGGATCAATTTTTCGGATTGCAGTTAACGCCGCAGCAATTGCTGCATACGGCGCTGGCCCTGGGCAGCGATTGCCCGTTCTTTGTTATCAACCAGCCCTGTTATGCCACCGGTCGCGGAGAAGCATTAGCCCCTATCTCTCTGGACCTAAAAAACTACTACCTGCTCATTGTTAACCCCGGCATCCACATCAGTACCCCCTGGGCATTCCGGCAGCTTAGCCCGGCCTCCCCGGTGCTTTCGTTAAAAGAGGCCATTCGAAAACCCGTAACGAAATGGGTGCAATGGATTACCAATGATTTTGAAGCCGTGGTCTTTAAGGAATATCCTGAAATAAAACAGATCAAAGAAACGCTTCATAAAAGCGGCGCCTTTTTTACATTGATGGCCGGCAGCGGAAGTACGGTTTTCGGATTGTTTGAAAAAGAACCGAAGCCACCCGCATTCCCCGAACATTATTTTGTAAAAACAGTTTCGTTAACCGCCCCTTTCTAATTTCTGATTTATTATTTCTTATTTTATATTCCCGCCACTTTATACCGTTTCGCCATCCGCTTCCTCAAGGCAGGTCCCTTAACAATCCGCTTCATCCACAGCCAGCCTCGTTTTAAGCTCAAGGGCTGCCGCTCGCCGAAGTACCGGATGTATTCCAGTACAGCGTTGGTAATATTCAGGTTTTTCAGCGCAAATTCCCGAAAGAAAGCGCCATCCTCTTTTTTAAACTTTTTTAATTCGGCTGTTAACGCAGGCACTGTAAAAGTATGTCCGCAGTACCGCCCGGAACAATTTTTAATAATGCTGTCTTCCAGTATCTCTTTCACATACCCATCGCCGCAGGCGGGATAATAAGAACGGCTGTCGAAAACAACAACAGGACGGCCGCAGGCCATTGCCTCGTAGGCGGAACGGCCCACGCCTACTACCACATCTGCTTTATTGATAAGCTGCTCTACGTTCCAGCCGGGATTTTCATATTTATTCAGATAAATAAATGTAGCGTTCATTTCCCCTGCGGATGCTGCAATCATTTGGTTGGCCGCTTCTGAATGACAAAGGCTCAAAATCGTTTGCACTTCCGTTTGCAGCGGCCGGTTACTTTTGAAGCGTTCCAGGTCAATGCCGTTTAAAATGATTTTGCTTTTGATATGTTTTTTTTGGAGGTGCTCCTGCACTTCCTTTGATATGGCAACATGTTTATGCGCGTAAGAAGTGGGTTGCTCCAGCTCAGGAAAAATACCATGACAGGTTTGAATAATGAATCCCCGGTTGACCAGGTATTTGACGCAGGAATTATGATTGGCGAGTATGAGATCATATTTGTTTCGGGACATAAAGGCAACGCCCAGATCGTTTTCTATCTTTTCCGACACCAATCCTTTATAAAAAGTAAAGTATTCCACATCGAAACCCAACCGCTTTAATTCACCGATCAATGTATAGGAAAAGGTCTCCGAACCGCCCGGGTCTTTTAAATGATTAGTAGCTACGAGGATTGTACGTGGATATTTTTTCATAATTGTAATACCCGTTGGACGACAAAACCCGCGAAAACATTCAGATTATTTATTTCCTTTTATATAAGCGTAATGAGCGTTAGTATTTTTTGCCGGGAAGGCCGCAAGAGGGTAAATTTTAAACGATGAAAAAAACCTTCACATTGTTCCGGGTTCCCGGCCAATTGGCTTTGGGTCGCTCCTAAAAAATAATTGCCTGCCCGGGCATTTTTTTGTACCTTGGCGCCATGCAAAAAGCAAGGAGCAACTATTTACCCCTTCTGCGACAGCACCTTGATCTGCTGAACCACTGACGTTATGCGGGTTTCGCCCGTTTTTGATTGGCTGCTTTTTATTCTTTTCTTTTTTATTATTCGTTTTAATTTTTGTATATGTCTGCAATTGCTCAAAATACCAGCGCGTATTTCATCGATCTTGAAGAAGCCCATGGTGCGCACAATTATCATCCCCTGCCCGTTGTATTATCAAAAGGCGAAGGCGTATTTGTATGGGATGTTGATGAAAAAAAGTACTACGATTTTTTAAGCGGCTATTCCGCCGTAAACCAGGGCCATTGTCATCCCCGGATCGTGGAAGCCTTTACCCAACAGGCCCGGCGATTAACGCTGACCAGTCGTGCCTTTTATAATGACCAACTGGGTGTCTTTGAAAAATTCATTACGCAGCTATTAGGTTATGATAAAGTGTTGCCGATGAATACCGGCGTTGAAGCAGTGGAAACAGCTTTGAAACTGTGCCGGAAATGGGCCTATGAAGTAAAAGGCGTTACCGAAGATGAAGCAGTGATCATTGTTTGCGAACAGAATTTTCATGGCCGCACCACCACCGTCATTTCGTTCAGCAGCGATCCTTCCTCAAAGAAGAATTTTGGTCCGTTCACCGGCGGATTCGTGCGCATTCCCTACAATGACCTGCAGGCGCTGGAAACAGCGTTGCAACAAAAAAATGTAGCCGGGTTTTTAGTGGAACCTATCCAGGGCGAGGCCGGCGTTATTGTGCCGGACGCTGGCTACCTGTCTGCCGCCAAAAAAATGTGCACAGATGCAAATGTTTTATTTATTGCAGATGAGATCCAGACCGGTCTTTGTCGTACAGGTTATATGCTGGCCTGTGACGAAGAAAAGGTTCGTCCTGACATTGTGCTACTGGGCAAAGCGCTGAGCGGGGGCATGATGCCCGTAAGCGCCGTATTGGCCGACGATGAGATCATGCTCACCATTAAACCCGGCGAGCACGGTTCCACTTATGGGGGCAATCCGCTGGCGGCTGTAACGGCCATTGCCTCGTTGCAGGTATTGATTGATGAAGATATGGCACAGCAGGCCCTGGAACTGGGCGCTTATTTTCGTGGGCAACTGGAAGCATTGGCTTCTCCGCACATCCGCACGATAAGAGGGAAAGGCCTGTTAAATGCTATTGAAATAAAAGCATCCGATCCCGATGCGGCCTGGAATCTTTGTCTTGAGATGATGCGAAATGGTTTGCTGGCAAAACCGACGCATGGAGATAAGATACGGTTTGCGCCCCCGCTCTGCATTACAAGAGCCCAGCTGGATGAATGTATTTCGATCATCGAAGCCTCGTTAACACTATTAGATGCCTGATACAGCACAAAATTATATTACGTCTGTGTTAATCGGGATCATTGATGGGATCATCATTCCGCTTACAGTATATTGTTTTCTTATCGGCCTTGGAAAGCATCCGGGTGAAGTATGGAATTATACCTTGTATATCGTTACATTCACAGCTTTGATTCTTGCGGCCGGCGGCTTTTTTACCAGAAAAGAGGAGCTATCGCATACCCATCAGCAGCGGATCCTTAACGTATACAAAGGGTTAGATGTGCCAGGTCTTGTAAAAGAAGAATTGATAAAAGATGCCCAGCGCGAAAATGATGAGTGGAAAGAAACCTGGGACGCGAAGGACGCAGCTGCAGAACCGCTTCCGCCTTTTAAATATGCCGCAGCTATTTTTATTGGCTGTATTGCAGGCGGAATTGTCGTATTGATCAATGCCCTGGAATTTGTGCCGCCTGGTCCCCGGTTCTTCGTTGTGCCGGTATTCCTGCTGATGATAGCGGGGTTGCTGAAATACCGTTTTTTTGGGCGCCCTGCCTTTGGCGGGATGCTGCTCACGGGCGGAGCGGGATTGCTCGCTGCCGCTGGCGGGTATTGGATTGCAACGTTTCTTTGAGCCACTGAGACAGAAGCACTGAGGGGTTTCAAAGTTCCCGCAGATTCCCGCTGATCCGGGAGGCAAAAATTAATTCACAATGGCTTCCCGCTGATCTCGCAGACTACAGCAGAACAGGAACTGAGCTCATCCGCGCTGATCGGCGAGATTTGCGGGACAATAATTGGGCCTGAGACGTATCTATCTACTTCAATATTTACATTTCACTTGACTGCCTTCGAATTTACTTAGTTTCTATTGCTCCTCGGTATCATCCTTTAATTCCATTTGCGGAAAAAGGATCGTCAGCATGAGGATAACGGATGCGATCAGCACTAAAAAAAGCCCTATTTGCCGCTCCGGGCAATCACCCGCCTCACAGCGGCTGAATAAAATAAAATTCCGTATCGCCCAGCCAAGGTTCAGCACTCCGAACAGCAGGTTCATTCTTTTGGCCCATAATTTTGGAATAAACGTAAGGATCAGGATCACTGCATCCAGGAAGAAATGGTTATAAGCGGGTTTCCCAAACCGCGTGCCGGTGGTATCTACTCCCGAAAGCGTAAGGTTTTGCGATGCGATGATCGCCCAGGGCATAAAACACCCGATAGCAAGCAATAGAGCAGCCAGTAATGCGATCCATTGAGAACGACTTATAATTTTCATGCTGCAAATAAAAAACAAACAGGTTTATAAAACAAGAACACCCCTGAAAAAGGATGTTCTAAGAATTCTACAGGATAATATTTTAACAGGCGTGATGGTTGAAAGGGATTGGTATTTACAAACTGAATCAACAGACGCTCTATACCAATATGTAAATATTATGCCAAAACGATGTTTAAAAAACAAATAAACACACACCTGATTGATTATCAATAAGATAAAAACAAGTAGAAATTCGTCACATGGCCTACATTATGAGCTGAACGCGTAACGCATAACGCTTAATGCATTAAAAACATCAAAAAAAGAGCGAGCACCGGATGTCACTAAACTAATGCCCTTCTACATTTCTTATTTAATATTTCTTATTTTACATTCCAAAGATCCTGTTTGGGAAAAATTGTCACTATACCTGTTACCGCAGCAATGAGCGATGCCGAACTTCTTGATTGGTTCAGGCAAAAAGAAGATCAGGAGGCGCTGGCCAGTTTGTACCTGAGGTATAGCGACCTGGTTTACGGCGTATGCCTGAAGTACCTTGGCGATGCCGAGGAGGCGAAAGACGCTGTAATGAATATTTACCAGGAGTTAAGGGAAAAATTACCGCGGCACGAAGTACAGCATTTTAAAAGCTGGCTGTATGTACTGGCTAAGAACCACTGTTTGATGCTTTTACGTGCCGCCAAAAAAAATATAACGGTTTCTTTAGACGCACAGCCTGTGCAATTGGGTGATTTTTCGCATCTGGATGGTGTTATAGAGAAAGAAGAAACCTTTAAAAAGCTTGAAAAATGTATGGAAGGGCTTCCGGGCGAACAGGAAAAAACGATCCGGCTCTTTTATTATGACAATAAATGTTATAATGAGATCGCATTATCGACCGGTCTGGAATGGAATAAAGTCAGAAGCCTGATCCAGAATGGACGGAGAAATTTAAAAAATTGTATGGAAAAAGATGCCAACTGATCCGACATATTTTTATACGTTTGAAGACATTCAGCGTTACCTGAGCGGAAGCATGGCCACTTCGGAAATGCACGAAATGGAGAAGGCGGCGCTGAACGATCCGTTGCTGGCGGACGCGCTGGATGGCTATCGCGGTGCACAACCTGCAGTTACATTGCAACATTTAAACGAAATAAAAAGCCGGATAGCCGCAGTAAAAACAGAAACAAGACCCACGCCGGTTATTACCCTTCATACCCCGAAAAATAAATGGTGGCGGGGCTTGTCCGCCGCGGTTCTTATCGGGCTGATGTTTTTGGGCGGATGGTTGTTCCTGAAGCCAACCCAACAGAAAGGTACGCTCCCTGCCGTGGCGCAGCAAACAGCTACCGCCGCTCCGCCAACATCCGAAGCAACAATACCGGTGAAACCGGACAGCGCTGCTATTCCGGAGAAGCTTCCACCACCGGTTATCAGTAAGAAGGAAATGCTGAAAAATCGAACAGCCTCCCCTGCTGCTCCACCAGCTGTAATGCAGCCCAACCCGGAGCCGCTGGCAGATAACACCGTTGCCGCCGCCCCTGTAACGATCGATCAACCCAAAGAAACAGCTTCCCTTCAGTCGCAAAACGACCCCGTGGTAACTGCATTGGGCCTACGCAGGAATTATTCCCATGGCCGCAGCAACCTGTTGCCCGGGGGCGCGCCGCCACAATTTTTTTCAGGAAAAGTACTTGATCCAAAGGGACGGCCCATTCCCGGGGCCAGCATTACTGCGGCTCCCAATAATGGCACGCTTTCGAACACCGATGGCAGTTTTCGTCTGCCGGCATCCGATTCTACAGGCACTGTTACGGTTACAGCGGTAGGCTATACTGCCAGGGCGGAACAAATGACCGCAGGAAAGGTGCTGAATGTAAAATTGGATGAATCACAGAATGCGCTCAACGATGTTGTGGTGATCGGTTATGGTACTCAAAAGAAAAAAAGCATCACGGGCGCGTTAGCGGGCATAAAAGTTGATACACTCCCTTACAAAGAGTCGCCCTATCCGCTGGGGGGCTGGGATCTTTTTTACAACAACCTCACTACTGAAATGGGCGTTAATAGTGCAACTGCCGATAAGGAATTGCACTTACTATTTGACGTTGAAGAAGGCATCCCGAAAAATTTCATCGTCATCAAAACACCGGATGCCGTTACGGCCGAAAAAGCCATCTCCATCATTAAAAAGGGTCCGCGATGGAATGTATTTAAAAGACGGAAAAAAGTGGATCTGAAATTAAAGGTTGATTAATCGGCATAAAAAAACAGGTATCCGCGTTTCCGCAAATACCTGTTTGAATCTTTTTGACCGGCTTATTTAGCAGGTGTGATAACGATTTTCCTGAATTCGATGGGACCATGATCGCCCTGGATATAGATGGGGCCGGGTGCGCCTTCGTCGCTGTCGAGTGCCCCACCGGTGATGCCGGGTATCTCCTGGTTGCAGATCACGGTTTTGCCATTTGCTACAACCGTTACCATTCTTCCCACCAATGTTATATCATACGTTTGCCATTGGTCAGGCCCTAAAGCATTGATCACCGTAGGAGGCAAAAAGCCATAGATACCGCTAAACAAATGGCTGTCGGGGTGTTTATCTTTCGGACTGTCTTCTATCTGTGTTTCATAACGGCCTCTCAGGTACACGCCGCTGTTACTTCCTTTTTGATACCGGAATTCCACATGCAGTTTAAAATCGGTGAATTTCTTTTCAGAGATCAGGTTCGATCCGGAATGCGGGCTTGTTAAAACGCCATTCTTTACAATCCATTGATTCGTTGCACCGGAGGTTCGCCATCCGTCAGTGTTTTTACCGTTGAACAAGTTGATGGGCGCCCCCCAAACCGGAGTAGTGGTACGATTCAACCAGGGCGCCCGAACGCCTTTCCAGTTGTATTTTTTGCCTTCGGCCGTTACAATACAGCCTTCAATGCCTTCGCCCGCCAGGGCGCCATCGATCTGGAAATCTCCGTCTCCTTTTTCCCATTGCGGCGGGATGGAAAAATGAAATTTTTCATTGGAATAATACACGTGTGCTACTGGCCGCACGCTTCCAACAATACACATAAACGATCCCACAAGCGCGCGGTTGCCCGAAAGATTGACTTCCAGCCAGGCCGGCGCAGGCTTTCCGTCCACGTCTATGGTAATATCCCAACGGCCAATCAATTGGGAAGAATCAGCAGCAACAGTTGTTTTGGCTGCAACGCTGAATACTGCTGCAAATAACAGGATACAAAAATTGAAACGAAGTAACGTTTGATACATAATTAAATTTTTCAGTTAAACTGTTTTATCGGGTAACAAGATCGTTGAAATCCAACAAGCATGTAAACACTTCGGAAAGATAAGTAATATTTTTTCTCCATAAGATAAACCAACTTCATTTCCTGCCGCCGGTTCAAAAACTACCACAATTAGGCGATTGACAAGCCCCCTGCAGTACCCGTATCTTTAAATAAAAAATAATCCGGTATTCGCCGTTCATCAAATTGCATTACCCTTTAAACAAGCCTTCCGGAGCGCCTTTGGAACCGAACGGATGGTGATAGCCCTTATATCCGTCCGTCAGCTATAGTAAGGCGGTTCCGCAACACAGGCAACCGTTCAAAAAATGGTCGCCCATAAAACACGTTGTAATAATGTGCGCAACCCGTATTGTCGTGAGCCGCCTCACGATAGTAACGACGTTGCCAGGCTTTTCTTAAAACCACTAAAAAATAAAATATGCGCACAACATTTTTCAGATTTCCGGACGACGACCCTCCCTCCGGATCAAGCGACACTTCTTCAGATGGTACTACTACTACCACCGCAGCTCCTTTTTCTCCCATATCCTATGACGTGCCGTTGATTCCGCAGCCAAACAAACTGGCCTGCTGGGCCGCGTCTATGGCCATGATACTTGGTTATAAGCGACAGCAAAGCGTCGATCCGGAAAGCCTTGCCAATGAAGTAGGTGCAAGCCTGCGCACGAGTTATTCCTGGGAATTGCTTGAATCGGTGCGTGATCATTTTGGATTTCAGAGCGTGATAGAAGTGCCTTCCGATGCCTGTGTGTATTACCCGCCCCAACAATGGCACGACTGGCTTGAAAATTACGGTCCGCTCTGGTTTACGTTTATCTGGGCCTCCGGCGGCAGCCATGCGTTGGTACTAAAAGGCATTTCAGGCGACGGTACTGAAAGCGGCACGTATTTCGAAATCCAGAATCCCTGGGATATCAATACGACTTTCGATAGTGATGCCGTAGATTTTAATCCGGCCAATAACGGCACCAGTCAGCATATGCCCTTCCTGAACTTTGCCAATACTTTTGGCGATCTGGGATATGATGCCGCCCATGCCAATTTTCGCATTATGTACCTGCCCTGAGAACAGCTGTGTTACAAACAATTAATAATCCACAACACAGCTGACAAAGTCCTTTAATCATTCCTAAAAAAATTTCTCTTACAATTTAAATTTTATCAATCATGCCAATCGAAACAACCGGTACCGGAAACCCGCAGGATCCCGACGTTTTTAAAATCTTAAAAGACCTGGAATACAAAGCTGTAGGAGTTGACCCTCAAACGAATCAAATGCCGCAGGGTTATTTTGTATCGTTCCGGAACGTGGGACTGCCCATCCCCCCGGAAGATTTTCAAAATCCATGGGTGCCTTTTGGCCAAACATTGCAACAGGTACAATCTGCCGCGGCTAACGTGAAGCTTGCGCAAGGCAGCGATCCCTCCAAGCCATCAGCCATTGACACCAATACCATTTTAACAGCCGGCATTGCCTCTAATATGCTCGCCTATATTAATACTTTTATGCTCACAGATGATAAGCTGGTGATGAGCAACAATTACTCGGTAATGCCCGACGCCTCACACGTAAGCGATGCCTGGTTTGCCGTGATCAACGGAGCCAATGCTGTTACTTCAAATATGCAGGTTAGCGATGCCATTAAACAATCTATTGCCGATGCTCAGGCCAAGATCATGGACAAGGACGGTAACCCCACCCCACATTACAACAATTATTTGCAATACCAGGGGGTTTATCATGATGCTGTAAAAGCCCTTAACAAAGCTTACGCTTCCGCAGTATCTGATCCCAAAAAACTGGAAACATGGCCTGTTCTGGGCAAATCGTACCAGGACGATGTAAATGCCGCGTGGGATCAATGGCAGGGCTTTGGCTTTAAGGCTGAAATTGAGACCGCCACAAATCTGCTGGCAGCACAAGGTATGGATCCTGCGCTGGCATTGATTGCGCGCGCAAAAAATAAATGGGAGAACAGCATTGTGCACTTTGATAAAGTGGGCGATCTGCCTTACACTTTTATCATTCCCTCAAAATGGTGGAGCGCCGATGAAGACGATGGATGGACCGGCTATTCCCAATCTGATTTTCATTCCGAAAGCCATTATTCCTCCTCCACCTCCTCTTACAGCGCTGCAGGCGGTTTTAGTATTGGCTTCTTCAGCATTGGCGCCTCTGTAAGCGGTGGCAGCACCCATACCGATCTTAATCTAAAAACATCCAATTTAAAAATCAGTTTTGAATATTGTACTGCCGACATACAGCGTTCCTGGTGCGATAATACACTCCTTCGGTTGGGCAACTGGTTCCTTGTGGGTAACTATTCGAAGAACTGCATTTCAGATGGCACTTTTGGGCAGGAATTAAAGTCAACCACTGACGAGGCCACTTTTCTGCCATCAATTGTAACCAGTTTTATATTAGTAAGAAATCTTGTGATCTACTGGGATGAGATGGATGAGCAGCAAAGTACTATCGAATCGCATATAAGTGGTGGCGGTGCCGTTGGATTTGGTCCTTTTATGGCAGGCGGCAGCTATTCACATGGCAAAACAAAGAGCGATTTCTCTTACAATTTTGATACAGACGGACTGCATATTGATGGCGTTCAATTAGTGGGATATGTATCGGCTATTACCCCGGCTTCCCCACGGTTAGATTCAAAAGATTATATGAGTAAGGCTACTGCATCCGGAAACGGTACCAGTGCGGCAACAACCACAACTGCTGCAACCCCGGCATCCTAACCACCGGATGATCAAAAACCCATTTAAAACCGCCGGTACTGGAGATAACAGTGCCGGCTTTAAATCCTGTTTATGGACTTAGATAATTTAATTGACAACATCAGGGATTTTTTTCTGAAACAATATAATACCAGCAACAATTCCGGCAATGATGCCACTTATGTGGCCTTTGAGCCATTGGGACATGTAGTAGCACCGGATGATTTCAAGCTGAACGGTACTTTTAATGATACTGTTGCCCGGGAGCAGCTGTCGTTGATCGCCGATGCCGTTCCTGCTATTGACGCATTGTTTATCGCTGACGGGCTCAATAAATTCAGTGACGCTTATGGCAACTTACTGGCTTCTGTGCAGTTTTGCGATAAAAATATTACAGGCGATGTAACGCCTTACCTAAGCTTATTTGGCGATATAAAAAGCAAAGCACAGCAACAGTTTACCAGTGAGGCTTCTATTGAAGACCCCAACATGCAAATATATGTTTGCAACGGGAGTCCCGGCGGCTGGTACGATAAGGATAGCGCCATATGGCAACACCAGAGTTTTACTTCAACCAGTTCGGTTACGCAAACCCCGGCACAGCCGGTTTTACCCGTTCTTTGGAAACTGACACCCATTCAATCAAAAATTGCGGACAACCCTGCTGTTGTTAAAATATTAAATACGCCTGTTATTGCAGACAAGTTAAGAATGCTGAATATCGGTGCATTGTCTATTGGAGGAGCTGCTACTGCAATACCGGCGCAGCATGCAACAACAGCGCCATCTCTTGCCATTCCGATGGCAGCTCCCCTAATGACCGCACGTGCCCCCCAGCCCATTGCCGCCGTTAGCACCAATCGGCCCCCTACCACAGTTAGTACGCCGCCATTGCGTACCATCAACACCGGGGCCGCATCAGACGCGCCTATGAACAAAGAAGAGTACCAGACCATCAATACAGCGCTTCCGCTGAATAAGATGGTATTGCTGAACCGGGCCATTGGAAATGATAATAATACGCAAACCGGAACCGTGGATTCCAAGGAATTTACAATGGATTTTTATTACAGCCTTGTATACCTGAACCGGCCCTGGGTAGCTGCCAACCTTTTGCAGGAAGCAAAATTGTGGTTTGCCGTGGCACAGAAGGCCGGGGCCTATTCCAGCGGAGCAGATGATAACACCAATAAAGGGATCTTGCGGGCCGTACCCAAAGCGATGATCGTGATCCGGAGTTTAAATATTACGGCACAATGGTCCGACACAGACAAACAGGCCGCCGGTTCGGCCTATGGCCTGGGTTCATTTAATATTACAAACAGCAGCTTTACCAATAATACCTTAACGGCGCCCGGCATTCAGATCATTGGCTGGGTATGTGAAGTGCTCCCGGAACTGCCCGTTAATGATGATGTCAATTTTTCAGATGCCCCCCCAACTACAACAATTCCATCTTCTTCATCTTAAAAAATAAAAGAAATGAAAACTATAAATTGCTTTTACGCCACCGACGATCCCAATGCTTCGGCTGGAGGAGACGATACAAAAAAAACAGATAATAAAGGCCTGGTCACCACAGATACCGTGTATGTAAGTCCCGATGGGGGCGATACCGATGAGGCCTTCCCCAAGCCGAATGTGGAATACGATTTTTGTGTAGACGTTGCTAACACGGGAACACTTCCCTCCGACTCCTTTTATGTACGATTTACCCTAAGCGGGGATCAGGATCCCGCAAAAGACCTGGACTTTAAACAGGATGCGGGCCTGGATGCCAATGGCACGGTAAAGGCTGTGGTACATTTTGGTTCCTTTCCCAACACATTTGCCACCTACCACCTGGAAGCCTGTATCTACGCGGCATCCAACCCGGGCACCCCGATAAATTGTGCCGGCAGTTTTGATATTACCGTTAATACAGAAGACAACAGCAATTCCACAGCAACCACACCGGCAGATACTACTACTACAACCGATCCGGAAGCAGATGATCATTCGGGCAATGGATAAATCGCACCCGGAATTAGGGGTCCGGAGTAAAATAATTCTCTAAACACAAAAAATCAATCGATGCAACCGATCAATTTTTACCGCAGCCCGGATGGAGATACAACGGCAGCAGCTAATAACGATGCGAGTAATCCGGATGCCCCGGCAACCGAATCTTCAGAATTTTTGTTTGTAGATCTGTATTCCCTTGATCTGAATGGTGCTCCCGCCTGGGATGTGTTGGCGGGTACGCCTGGTTTTTACGGCGCTATACTAAAAGCGGCACAAGGCATAAAAGGCTGGTCTGATGACGGCGGCTGGTTCAATAAAAGCTGGCAGGATCTGAGATCCGCTGCCAGTGACCGGTATGGCGATACCTGGTTCCGTGGGGCTTATTTATTTTTAAACTTCTGGCAGGACGGAGCCGCTCAGGCAGATAACTATTTAGACACGCTGGCAGCAGCCGGCAACTGGGATACCGGGGATATCATTCCTATTATTGATGTAGAACTGGGACAGGATGGCAAAGACGGACGTCACAAACGCAACCCCAACCAGGACGCCAGCACCCAACAGATCATTGATTGCACCACTGCATGTGCCGACAAACTGCGCAGCGCAACAGGACGCAATATCATGCTCTATGGCAGAGGTGCAATGCGCGACAAGAGCATTAACGATAAGATGGGATGCGATGTGGTCTGGAACCCTTGTTACACTGCTTCCATTGTAATGAATGGATTGGAAGCCTGGACGCTCGACGATGTAGTGCTGTGGCAATATTGCGGTGATGGAACAGCCGCCCTGGATCCAAATAAATTTCCCCGCTCCATTCCCGATTTCGGCGCGCCGGACATCAGCGTTTACATAGAGGGCAGCAATAAACCATCACTCGAAACGCTCAAACAAAGACTGGGCATTGGCTCCTGAACGAACGGACAACTCCGGTCAATTCGCCGTCATTCCGTTAAAAGAATCGAAGATCTTTTTAAGCTCTTTTACTTTTTCCGGATATACTGTGATGAGGTTTGTCCGCTCGGCCGGGTCCGCATCCAGGTCAAATAGTTCTTTTGTAGCAGGGATCAGTTCATCTGTAGCCTGCAAATGCCAATCGGGCGCCTCGCGGTACTTCCATTTGCCAACCTTTACCGCCTCCGGTTTACCGTGATTCACAATAAAAATGGGCTGATGTTTAAACTGACCATCTTTTTCCTTCCCCGTCAGCAGCGCTCCAATATCCTGTCCGTCCAGGGTTCTTCCTTTGGGCAGCGGTGCTTTTGTCCATTGGGCTATTGTGGGTAAAATATCAAGGTTGCTAATGGTGCTGGCAGATTTTAAGCCGGCAGGTATTTTGTCTTTCCAATATACAATAAAAGGTTCCCGCACGCCCCCTTCATAGGACATTGCTTTGGCACCACGAAAGACACCGGCAGTGCCTGCATGATTTTTTTTCGTAACGCCATCGCCCGACATCCGGGGCGGAAAATCACTCCAGGGGCCATTATCGCTGGAGAACATAATAATGGTATTATTCAATAAATTTTTCTCTTCCAATACTTTCCAGATAGCGGCAATGCTTTCATCAATTTCAGTAATAACCGCACCCAATACGCCCCCCGGCTTATTTTTCAGGTGCTGCCTTTGCGCCGCATAATATACCGGTAAATGCGGCATATTGTAAGCGAGGTATAAGAAGAAGGGTTGCCCCTGCTGCTGCTCTTTTATGATCTTGATGCTTTCCTTCGTATATAATTGCGTTAAGGTTGAATCTGCCGGTTTAAAAATTTCAGGGGTCCGGTTGCGGAAGATCTTAATAACAGTATCCGTTTTTACATAAGGGGCGCGGTAGTCCTGGCTGTACAGCATCCCGTAAAAACTATCAAATCCCTGCCCTGTGGGATAATTATAATCCTTCTGGTCGCCCAGGTGCCATTTGCCCACCATGGCGGTTTTATAGCCCGCAGCCTTTAGCATTTCTGCCAGGGTTACTTCTTCATCCGGCAGGCCGAGTTTGGATCCCGGAGCAATAGGGTCCGGAAGGTTATAGCGGGAGGCGTAGCGGCCCGTGAGCAATGAAGCCCGTGACGGCGTACAGGACGGACTGCTTACAATATAATTGGTGGACATAAACCCGGAACGCGCTATTTTATCCAAAAACGGAGTTTGAATAACCGGGTTTCCATAACAGCTGGGATCAGAATAACCCATATCATCCGCCAAAATAAAAATAATATTGGGCCGTTGCTGTGCAAGCCCCGTTTTAACTGTACCCAACAATAAAAGTGCAAAAAGAAAACGCAAGGATCGCCGCATTATAATTTTTTATCAAATGTAATTACTATTGATCTAAGAAAGCAGTTTTTCCAGCCGTTCTTTTACAGCCGCCCACTCTTCATCAATAATGCTGAAGTAGGCCGAATTCCTTTTAGTACCATCATTGCGCAGCATGTCATTGCGCAGGACCCCTTCAAACCGGGCGCCCACCTTACCGATCGCTTTCCGGGAACGCTGATTATTTTCGTCTGTTTTTAGCTGAAGGCGTACTACCCGGAGCGTTTCAAAGCAATAAGTAAACAATAAAAGCTTACAGGCTATATTCAGCCGGCTTCCCCAATAGCCGGGGTGCAGCCAGGTAGCGCCTACTTCAATCTTGCGGTTCAAAGCATCAAAATCAATAAGGCTGGTCGTGCCAGCGATCATTGCCGATTTTTTATCGAAGATCACAAAGGGGCAACGCAGTCCCCTTTGTTTAAGGGCCATCGTTTTATCGAATAGTGTACGAAAGGCCTCCGGGCTGTCACCTTTGTAAGGCATAAAATCAAAAATGCGTGCATCGTTGGCGGCGAGATATAACTCCTCAAAATGTTTTTGTGCCATCGGCAGCAACTCCACATACGAATTACTCAAAACAGGAATATCATTTACCCAGCTCATAACTTATCTTTAATTCAACCTTAAAGTAACGACAAAATATTTTAAGCGATTGTCCCGGCAGAAAATCAGCAATACAATAAATATATTTGTCCTCATGAACTACAAGTTTGCCGCTTTTCTTTTAATTGCGCTGATCGCCGTTTCCTGCCGTAATAAGACTCCAAAGGTCACTGTCACAACGGGTATCACCGATTCTCTTGCGGTGTCCAGGAAAACGGTGTTAAGCGATATCCGGTACGCGCTCCATTTCCAGGTGCCGGCTGAAAAAAACAAAGAGATCCCGGCGCAGGAAACCATTCGTTTTTCCTACACATCAACAAAAAAGAATTTGCTGCAGCTTGATTTTAAAGAGTCCCCAGATAAAATAAAGAAACTGGAGCTCAATAACCGATCCATACCCGTGGTTTGGGAAAAGGAACATATCCTTATTAATCCTGGCTTTTTAAAATCCGGATCCAATCAATTAACTATCGACTTTATTGCGGGCAACACTGCCTTAAACCGCCGGGATGATTTTATGTACACGCTATTTGTTCCCGACAGGGCGCGAACCGTGTTCCCTTGCTTTGATCAGCCGGACCTGAAAGCCGTATTCCAATTAAGCCTTACGATTTCAAAAGACTGGATGGGTATTGCCAATAGTGTGTTACGCGATTCGGTAATAAACGGAGCGGATAAAACTTTGAATTTTGCGCCCACTGATAAACTGCCCACCTATCTGTTTTCCTTTGCCGCGGGGAAATTCAATCGCGCCGCTCAAAAATGGCGGGGCAAAGACATTGAGCTTTTGTACCGGGAAACGGATAAGGAAAAGGTCGGTAACAGCCTGCCGGCGATTTTTGACCTTTACAAAAGATCAGTTCTGTTTTATGAACAATGGACAGGTATTCCTTTTCCTTTTCAAAAACACGGCATGGTGGCCATACCCGATTTTCAGTTCGGCGGTATGGAACATCCCGGGGCTGTGTTGCTGCAAAACGCTTCCTTATTCTTAACCAAAGAAGCAACGGAAGGGCAGCTCAACAACCGGGCGCAATTACTGGCGCATGAAGTGGCCCATATGTGGTTTGGCGACCTGGTTACCATGAGCTGGTTTACGGATGTATGGATGAAAGAAGTGTTTGCTAATTTCATGGCAGACAAGGCCAATGCAAATCCTAAAAACAAGGAAGGTTTTGCATTACAATTCCTGACGGCGCATCTCCCCTACGCCTATGCGACAGACCGCACGCCGGGCGCTAACCCCATTCGCCAGCCATTGGATAATCTTGAAAATGCCGGAACGCTTTATGGCAATATCATCTACCATAAAGCCCCCGTTATGATGCGGCAACTGGAAGAGCTGATGGGGCCCGATGGCTTCCGGAAGGGCGTTTGCGAATATTTGAAAAAATATAGTTATAACAATGCAGCATGGCCCGATCTGATCCGCATCCTGGGGCAACATACGCAGGCAGACCTTGGCAGCTGGAATACGGTTTGGGTAAATGAACCGGGAAGACCTGTAGTCGACTATACTGTTGGATATGAAAACGGGCAGGTTAGCCATTTTACAGTTGACCAAAAGCAGGAATCAGGAAGAGCGCGCACCTGGCCTCAGTCCTTCGATGTCAGCTTTTATTATCCCGGACTGGTACGTTCGGTAATGGTAAACGACAGCCTTCCCTCCCAGCAGGTTCCGGGGGCACTACAAAGAAAACAGCCCCTCTTTATTCAATTTAACGCATCGGGAACGGGCTATGGCGTTTGGCCCGTTGATACAGCCATGTATGCGCACCTGTTTACTATTGAGCGCTACGTGAGTCGCGCGTCGGCATATATTAATTTATATGAGAACATGCTCAACGGGCGTTATAAAAAGCCCGAGGAACTTATTGACCTGTTTGTTTCGGGTCTCGGACAAGAAACTGCAGAATTAAACCTGCAGCTGCTTACCGGTTATATCAGTACTATTTATTGGAATTTCCTGACACCCGGCGCCCGGAGAAAAAAGGTAGAAAAACTGGAACAGCACATTTGGAGCGCCTTACAAAAACAAACGAGCCCCAATAGCAAGAAGATCCTTTTTAAATGTTTTCAGGATATTTTTGAAACAGCACCTGCACAGCAACGGTTATACGAGATCTGGCGCAGCCAAAAACCGCCCGCCCCGGTAGTATTAAAAGAAGAAGATTATACCAGCCTGGCTTTTGCATTGGCCCTTCGAAAAGCCTGGCCCGATCTATTGCAGGAGCAACTGAAGCGCATTGAAAATCCTGACCGTAAAAAAAGATTTGAGCTGATTATGCCGGCCTTATCTTTCGATAGCACTGTTCGCACCCGGTTCTTTAACGGCCTGTCAAGGAAAGAGAACCGTTCCAATGAATCCGCTGTGGGAGCGGCATTGGCGTACCTGCATCATCCCCTTCGACAGCCTTCTGCAGAACAATATCTGGCCAAAACACTGGAGCTTTTGCCGGAAATACAAAAAACGGGAGACCTCTTTTTCCCCGGGAACTGGCTACAGTCCAGCTTTGGCAGTTATCAATCCAAATCAGCTTATGCCATTGTAGAAAACTATATGCAAAGCCATAAGGATCTTAACGGGAATTTAAAACAAAAGATATTGCAATGCACCGATAATCTGAGAAGAGCGCAATTGATCGTTCGGTAATTGGAGCGAAATGCATTTTGGGCCGGGAAACCGGGGAGGCGGTAAGTTGAATGCGATCAAAAAACAAGGTATTCCGACCTTTTCGACTTCCCGGCTAATCATTGTACCATTTGCATTTCAACAGAGGCCATACCACAAATTCTTATTACCTTTAGTACCTTTTTATCTGTTCAAAGACAAGAACTATTCCATGGTACATAAACAAATGTCTACATGAAAGAAAAAAAATTTCAGTTCTCCTATAAAATAATTCCAGACAGCAAAGAACTAAGCGAAGAAGATGCTGCGTTATTACAACAGGCTAGAAAGGCCACCAAAAAATCCTATGCGCCCTATTCGGAATTCAATGTAGCCTGCGCAGCCAAACTGGCTAACGGCCGCACGGTGATCGGGACCAACCAGGAAAACGCATCTTACCCGGTTGGGATTTGCGCGGAACGGGCACTGCTGGCCACCGTCGGCACCCAATACGCAGACGAGCCCATTGCAACGCTGGCAGTAAGTTATCACTCGCTAAAGGGAAAAAGCGACCAGCCCATTTCCCCCTGCGGGATGTGCCGGCAGGCGCTTTCGGAATATGAGAAACGTTCCGGCAATCCCATTCGCTTATTGCTGGCAGGAATGGAAGGCCCTGTTTATATCATTAATACGGTAAAAGACCTGCTGCCACTAGCTTTCAGCGGAGAGCATTTAGGATAGACCAAGAGGACGTGTAAAAAACTATGAAAATATAACCACAAAGGAAACGGAGATTTAAACGCGGAGTAACCAGAGGGATATTATTCAACGTCTCAGTTCTGCGATCTCTGTGTCTTCTCTTCTAACTTTGTGGTTAAGAAATACTTTTCAGGCGTCTTCGTTTAAGATTGCGGCTCATAATAAAGTATCACTCCACCAAAATCAAAGCGCTTTGTATTTATAAGATTCAGTGTAATCTTTTCGGTTATATTTCTAAATAAAGGCAACCCCTTTCCTGCTATCACAGGGTGCACACAAAGCTGGTATTCATCTATTAAGTTTAGTTTTGTTAAGGCTGTGATCAAACCCGGACTGCCCACTAAAATATCGCCGCCGGTTTCCCGCTTCAACGCTGCGATTTCTTCCTCAGGCTTTCCCGTTGCAATCCTAGCGCTTTCCCAGTCTACCCTTTTCAGCGTATGAGAGAAAACGATTTTTGGGATCCTGTCAATTGCCACAGCGAATGCGTCTATGGCTTTATTGCCTGTGGGATTTTTCAGTACTGGCGGCCAGTATTCCATAAGCTGATAGGTTATTCTTCCGTACAAAATAATGCCAGCATCATTTAACAGGTCTGCGTAATGCTGGTGCAAGGCTTCATCCGGGATGCCGGCCGTATGATCGCAAAAGCCGTCCAGTGTCATATTGATTGCTGCAATTACTTTTCGCATGGTGACTTCGTTTTAAATTAATTGTCGAATAAATACCACTTGATAGGTTTGATAATGGAAGGCGGTTAATTCGTTTCATACTCAAGTCCCTTAAATTTATCCGTCAGCTTCTGAATAAATTTATTTATGTTATGTATTGCCCAATTTCTTGCAACATAAAATTCTTCGCCGTTGTATACTAATTCAGGAGTATCGTTTGTCTTATATTTTCTGTATTTAATTTCGGTTTCCGTAAACTCTCCTTGCTTCTTTAAAAGCAGAAAACCGCAGCTTTTATCTTCCTTGAGATACAACATTATATCGTCGTTAATCAAGCTTTTTTCTTCCAATAGCTTAATGCTTTGAAGTCCAATGTCTGATTTTTTGAAATTTTTGGCGAAATATTCCCCATTGTATTTAATATTAAACGTGCTTCTATCTTTGTCCGACGAAAGACTATCAAGCGCTCCACGAATGCTATCTCTTGTATCTTTTTCTTGTTCAGGGTCTGAGCTTATCGCATAGAGTGCCGCCAAAATTAATTTTTGGTTTTTGCTCCAAAAGCTTGACAGCAGTCTTCTTTCTTCATTACCTAGTGCCATAATTAATTCTTGTTTATGTCCATCAATTTCGTCATTAAGAGAAGGTTGGCCAAGAGATTTCAAATATTCAGTTAAAACACTTTTGGTCCGATTTGAAATATTTTGATTTAAAGCTGGTTCAATCAGATAGTCAACAATCGATTGATAGTTAATTTGAATAAATTCTCTACAGCTGCACATTGGCTCTTCTAATTCAATAAGCTCAAGTGTTGAAATCGGCGTAAGATAGACGTACAGGATTATTTCGTTTTCGTTTAAAAGCGAATTGAAGTACTTGAAATAACTGCTTGTTTGGTCATTATTTTCTCTACTTTCCACTTTGTTTTCTATAATTAGCTTTACGTTTCGTTTTTTGCCGGAAATTAACAAAGCTAATTCGATGTAAATATCTAATCGTCCAACCTTAGCGATAACCTTTTCCTGTTCGACCCAAACACGTTCAATATTATACTCTTCTGTTACGAACGAGTTATATATATCGGTATCACTTTTTAGTTTATCATTACTGAACTTCAATAAAATGTCCAAAAAGTTTCTAATCGGAAAATCTCCAAGATTATGACTTTCTGTATTATTAAGCAACCAAGCAATAAATCCGCTATGACTAACTTCTCGCCTGCTGACACCTAAGATCTCAGAGAAAGACTTTGAATAATAAAAACTTTCTAACTTTTGAAAATCCGGATCATTTTTAAACTTTATGATCTCGTCTCTTATTCTATCTATTGTAAAAAGGTCTTCCATATGCCAGGTTGTTGTTTTTTTTAGCTTAACAGTTGGCTTATAAACATACATAATTTTTTCTTATAAACGCTCGTTATCGTTTATAAGCATTTATAAATGAAGAAACATCAATCAATGTCGTTTACTTAAGCTTTCAGACCGGATCTTCTTGTAGCCCTACAAAGGGCGGTATTCATTAACGTAACATCTTTTGTAAAAAACGATCGTTGATACAGTCTTTTTATTTCTATTGATAACTTCATTCTGTTTTGCTTTTTCCACTTTTTTCAGTCGATAAAAAAGTGGAGCAAAAAATCTTTTCCGCCAGAAGGTGAATTCCGCCTCCCGTTTCGCGGTCGGGCTGAGGCGGAA
>JAGIAQ010000053.1 GCA_017744795.1 Niabella sp.
CCTCAATCTTATATTCCCCAGTTATCCCAGGGGGGCGCTAACAACAGCCGGAATAATGAGAGCCGTATCAGCGGTGACCTGACCATCAAACCCTTACCAGGCTGGGAGATACTCGGACATTATAACTATGATTATAACAATTATACTATAACGTCGTCTATACTGCCTTATTATTATTCCACGCCCAATAATCCGCAAACGCTCAGTAACACGATCTCATCGGTTACCAAACAGGGCACCAATACCAATTATTTTAACTGGAACGTGTTTACCAGTTATGAGAAAAAGATAAATGAACATTACTTTAAGGTATTGGTAGGAGAGCAGCAGGAAAAGAAGTCATACACGGAACTTAATGGGTACAACCAAAATCTGTATAACCTGAACCAGCCTTCACTGGCGCTTACTTACGGCACCACGCCCAATACCTGGGACGCGGGGTATAACTGGGCTACCATAAGTTCCATAGCAAGGATCAACTACAGTTATGCCGACAAATACCTGCTGGAACTGGATGGAAGTTATATGGGAACCTCCCTGTTCCCGGCCAACTCCCGGTACCATTTTTTTAACGCGGCGTCTGCGGGATGGAATATTTCCCGGGAAAAGTTCTTTGAGCCGCTGACCAGGGTGATCAATAATTTAAAACTCCGGGCCTCTTATGGCGGACTGGGAGATATTTCGCAATTCCTTAGTAACGGTAACTACTACCCTTATTTAACCAACCTTGGAACCGGTGCCTCCACCAACGGCCAATGGATATTTAATCCTGCTGCCGGCGGACGGTTGCCTTATGTTGGCCAGCCGGGACAGTTGATAAGCCCTACTCTTACCTGGGCGAAACCAGCCATGCTCGATTTTGGAGTAGATATGGACTTCTTCAAAGATTTTAATCTTACTTTCGATTGGTATAAGAAAAATATCACCGATCAGTTTGGCCCCCCACTTACCTACCCGGGAACCCTGGGTATTTTACCACCAACTGTAAATAATGCGGCATCAGAAACAAAGGGGTACGACCTTACCTTAAGCTGGCATCATCAGTATGGCAAACTGGGATTAAATGCCCGTGGAACTTTCTCTCAATATAAAGGTACCATCACCAAATTTGACGGGAACCCCAATAACCTAATCACCATTCCTTATGCAGGTGAGCCGATGGGTGCTATCTGGGGCTTTAAAACAGTGGGGAAATTTCAATCGGCCGCCGCTGTTGCCGCAGCGCCTGATCAGACCGCCATTAATCCCAGCGGCTACCAGCCCGGAGATATTCAATATGCTGATCTGAACCATGACGGGAAGATCACTTATGGGGATAATACGGTTGCAAACCCTGGAGACAGAATGATTATTGGAAATACAACGCCCAAATTTTTATACGGCCTTACGCTAGGCGCCAACTGGAAGGGACTGTATGTAAATGTATTCCTGCAGGGGCAGGGACATACGGATTACTGGCCCACGAATAACTATTTCTGGAATGTGACCTCGGAATATCAAAGTACCGTAACTCCAAAAATTGATGATAGGTGGACAACCACTAATCCTAACGGGTATTTCCCAAGATTGGATATTAATAACGGATCGGGAAAAAATATACAACGGCAATCAGGCTACCTGTTAAATCTGGCTTATTTGCGCTTTAAAAACCTGCAGGTAGGGTATACCATTCCCAATGCAATTACAGAACGGTTTCACGTGCATCAGCTGAGGCTGTACGGAAGTGTTGACAACCTGGCCACTTTTTCAGGAGTGTTCAAGCATCAGTATGTTGATCCTGAATTGTTGCAGTCCGACGAAAAAATTTATCCGCTGCAACGCACTTATTCGCTGGGCCTGCAACTTACTTTTTAATTACTCCTAATATTTCATATAATGAAATCGAAAAATATTTTATCCTTATGTACGTTGCTGGTTGTACTGGCAGCCTACTCCTGCAAGCGTGATAATTTTTTGAACCTCACGCCCCCAACAACCCTTGCTACAACCGCGTACTGGAATACGGTAGCTGACCTGCAGAATTATGTAAATAACTTCTACCAGAAAGACGAAATATTCCCGCATTACCGGAATTTCAGCAGCCTGGGCATTTACAGCGTGGATGATAACAGTGATAATATGGTTCCGCAGAGCGCTGACAATAGGTTGAATGGCTTACTGACGGTTTCAGGCTCCGGCGGCTATCCGGGCTATTTCTGGAAAGATATTTACGACGCTAACTATTTCCTGGCTAATTACGGCAAGGTAAGTGCCAGCGCCGCAGATATAGCCCCTTACCTGGGCGAAACCTATTTTTTCAGAGCCTACCTCTATTTTATGGGAGTAAGATCTTACGGTAGTCTTCCCTGGATCAATAAGCCATTGACCACAGCCGATACCGCTATGATCTATTCCCCGCGGTTACCGCGCAATGTGATCATGGATCACATTGTGAGCGACCTGGATAGTGCAATCGCCAGTCTGCCCACCAAAAGCAAAGCAGGCACACAACGGGTGTATAAAGAATATGCACAGGGTATGAAGGCCCGGATCTGTCTTTATGAAGGTACCTGGGAAAAATACCATGCAAACGATCCATTTGGTGTGGCGGGACAGAACGGATCTAAATACCTGCAATTAGCGGCTGATGCGGCCAATGCGGTTATCAGTTCGGGGATATTCCAGCCGGATAATGTGGGTGTTTCTAATGGTTATTTCAACTTGTTCAACCAAACCAATTATGCCAGCAGCAAAGAGATCATGTTCTGGGGAGCCTATAACCAGCAGCAGGGCATCACCACCTACTGGCAGAACTATTACCAGTTTGGGTCGGATGGTACTAATAGTGACGGTTTGTCCAAATCGCTGGTGGATGACTACCTGTGCACCGATGGTATGCCCATCAGCAGCAGCCCGTTGTATAAAGGCGATGATTCGCTGGCGCATATTGTAGCCAACAGGGATCCCCGGCTGCGTCAATCTGTTTTTATGAAAGGGGATACGGTTATTTCAAATGTACCCGGCGCTTCACCCATTAAATATTTCACCTACCCGGCTCTCCTCTCCGGTACGCCCAATACCACCGGGTTCCAGATCAGGAAAGGGTTGAACACGGATTATTTCCAGGATTCACATAATGGACCAGGAGGAACCGATGGGGTGATTTATATGCGTTATGCGGAGGTCTTATTGACTTACGCAGAAGCAAAGGCTGAATTAGGCACGCTGACCCAATCAGACGTTGACCTTACCATCAACAAGCTAAGGGACCGCGTAGGCATGCCGCATTTGGTTATTGCCAGCATTCCGAACGATCCGAAATGGATATTCCCCTCCTTGTCGCCCATTATTAACGAAGTGCGGCGCGAGCGGCGGGTAGAACTGGCATGTGAAGGATACCGGTTTGATGATCTCATGCGTTGGGCAGCCGGGGCTACGTTGCTGGTGGGTAAACAACCATTAGGAGCGCAGGCCAACCAGTTTGCAACAGTGATACCGGGCTTAAAAATCGGGACTAATATTAAAGTAAATAATGCTGGCTATATTCTTCCCTACGCTAATATCAGCAGTATGGCCAACGGGTATCAGTTTAATGTGGGCAGGGATTACCTGTTGCCGATCTCCCTCCAGGAAATAACGGTTTCCAATGGGAAGATTACCCAAAACCCCGGCTGGCAATAATAAGTTGTAGAATTGTGTGAAGGGCTTTTGCTTCATACTTTCAGAAACACAATGGTTATTAATTCCATTGTGTTTCTTATTTTTAAACGAAAAAGTAAAGGGCGAAAAATCTTTCACCCCTTACGCTCCAACAATAAAATCAACCATGATCAAACAATTACTTCTTCTTGCAGGGCTTGTCAGCGCAGCCGGCGTTAACGCCCAAAAACAAAACTATGTTTCCATCACTCCTGGTGAAACAGAAAAACAGATCGTTCAGCAAGCCGCTAATATAGTGCCCACCCCCCGGCAACTGCGGTGGCAACAACTGGAGCTGACCGCCTTTTTTCATTTTGGGATGAACACCTTTACCGGTAATGAATGGGGCAGCGGAAAGGAGGACCCGGCGCTGTTCAATCCTACCGCTTTAAACGCTGCCCATTGGGTGCGCACGATGAAAGAGGCGGGCTTTAAGCAAGTGATCATTACCGCCAAACACCATGACGGTTTTTGTTTGTGGCCTACCAGCACTACTGAACATTCCGTGAAAAATAGTCCCTGGAAAAACGGAAAGGGAGATGTGGTGAAGGAGGTGGCGGACCCCTGTAAAAAGCTGAATATGGGTTTTGGCGTTTATCTTTCGCCCTGGGACCGGAATGCACCTGTTTATGGAACCGATGCCTACAACGATTTTTTTGTACGGCAGTTGACCGAATTGCTGACGCGCTATGGCAAAGTGGATGAGGTATGGTTTGATGGCGCCAATGGCGAAGGGCCCAATGGTAAAAAACAGGTGTATGATTTTAACCGGTGGTACCAGCTGATTAGAAAATTACAGCCCCAGGCGGTAATTGCTATCATGGGCCCTGATGTAAGATGGGTGGGCACCGAAAGTGGAAAGGGCCGCCGGATGGAATGGAGCGTGGTTACGACCAATAACCTGGACCAACATACGGTAGCGGCTAATTCACAACAGGGGATGTTGTTTAAACCAGTCAGTGATCTCAAAGGCGACGACCTGGGCAGCAGGGAAAAAATTATTAACGCAAAAGGCCTGGTGTGGTATCCCGCAGAAACGGATGTATCCATCCGGCCGGGCTGGTTCTATCATGCAGACCAGGATACGAAGGTGAAAACACCGCAGCAATTGATGAATATTTATTTTACTTCCGTTGGAATGAACAGCGTCCTCTTACTGAATGTTCCTCCTGATAAACGTGGATTGGTCAGCGATAGTGATGTAAAAACCTTACGGGAATGGAGCCGGATGCGTAATGAACTGTTTAAAACCAATTTGCTGAAAGGGGCGGTTATTACCTGCAAAAATGGAGTGAATGCCCAGGCCTTGCTGGATGGGAATAACGCAACACATTTTACAACTAAAGGTGCTGATACGGCGGCTACCCTTATTTTCAAATTAAAACAACCCAAAACATTTAACGTATTTTCCATACAGGAGAACATACGGGTAGGCCAGCGGGTAGAACAGTTTACGGTATCCTATAAAGAGGGCAATGAATGGAAGCCGTTTATACAAGAAACGACTATCGGGTATAAACGCCTGCTGCATTTTGCTCCCATTACGGCAAGTGAGATCAAACTGGAAGTGAAATCAAGGCTCAATCCGGCCATTGCCGAAACGGGACTGTACTTTTCTTCCGCCTTACCGGAGAAGGGAAGCAATTAGTTGTCAGCTATCAGTTGTCAGTTATCAGCTTGTCGCCGAACTAAAAACTGAATACTGATGACAGATAACTGATGACTCTCTCTGCTACAACCCGTTTTCATCAAAATACAGCAGCACATGATCTTTTAAGAAAAGCTCCTGTTCTACCGGGTTCATTACGGGCATTTGTTTCAGCTGTTTAAAATGAGGCCAGCCATCTTTATCGCGCCCTTCAGATTCATAGTAGCCGCTTGGGACCAGCAGGCTGCAAACGGCTACGTGCATCAGCTCCTGTTTCTGCTCTTTTGAAAATTTGGGGTTTATAGCCCCAAGTTCCTGTACGCCAATCAAAAACAGGATGGTTTCTAAATCCGGCTTTTTGCCGAAGCGTTCCACCAATTTCGCCTCCAGGCCCCACCAGCGCGCCTGTAAATCATCACTTGCTATCATCGGGCAAAAATACAACCTTAACGGTCATTGCCAACCCTTATCTTTGCAGCCCAAATATTGTAAAACAGGGCAACCTGGAGTACAGACTAAAATTAAAAGAATGAAAGCGTATAATTTTATAATAAAGCACCGGCTGCTGATCAGCATTATTTTAATTCTTACAGGCATTTATGTAAACTATGCCGGTAGTTTCTGGCCGGCTTTCCCGTTGTACCTGATCGGAGCCATTCTCCTGTTCAGCCATTTTTTCTTTGGCCCCCTGCGCCTGATCCAGGAGTATATGGAAAACGGAGACCTGGAAGGTGCTGAAAAAGTACTGGATTCCATCAAATTTCCCAACCTTTTGTACAAACCCATCCGTTCGGTTTATTATACCCTGAAGGGAAATATTGCTATGAGCAAACAGGACTTTGATAATGCGGAAACCATGATGAAAAAAGGACTGGACCTGGGTATGCCGATGAAGGAAGCAGAGGGAGCCAGTATGCTGCAAATGGGAATGCTGGCCATGCAAAAGGGAAATACCAAGCAGGGGGAGAGCTATATCCGCCAGGCGATCCGCAAAGGGCTGCCCGACAAAGAAAACGAAGCAGCCGCTTATTTGCAGATGTGCAGCATCATGATGAATAAAAGAGAATTCCGGGCTGCAAAAGACTTCTTCAGAAAGGCGAAAGCCTGCAAACCCACAACCCCGCAGATCGTTAGCCAGATCAAAGAGATTGAAAAATACATTTCCCGGATGCCGGGATAGAAAGCCTGTTACAGGTTTCAAGTTGCAGGTTTCAAG
The DNA here is from genome assembly GCA_017744795.1 of Niabella sp. Lineage (GTDB taxonomy): Bacteria > Bacteroidota > Bacteroidia > Chitinophagales > Chitinophagaceae > Niabella. The sequence continues at coordinate 6,543 of JAGIAQ010000053.1, forward strand.
TTCTCTGGTGAAACGTCAGACGACAGACACGCTTAATGCAGAACGCTAACCAACTTTGACAAACAATAAACCTGTAACCAGGAACCTGTAACTTGCAACCAACTACCGTGTTGGCGGCGGTTTCAGATTAATTTCCGGCTGCAGGGGCCAGTTGGCCTTAAAGGTTAATTTTCGGTCGAGTGGAATAATAAATTCTGGCTGGATGTGCTTTTTAAAATCGCCCGCATCCCATTTGCCATTGCCGTTGCGGTCGTACAAGATCTGCGCCTCATAATCCCCCGGATTGTACAGATCAATTTTAAGGATATTGGTCTTTAAAGGAAATGAATTTTTTAATGTTCCGCCCTGCGAAAGCAGCAGTACCGGATGATAAGAGGTATCCAGGTTATTAAAAGTGATCTCGGCCTGGCCATAATCTTTTTGCTCTTTCGCCGTAAACCGGATGGTGTCGGGTTTTAAAAGCCCCCTGTTCAAACTGTCGGAAGCGAAATCTTTTGGTAATACCAGGTTATAACGGGTACCCTCTTTCCAGCGAATATTCATGGTAATGATATGCCGGGTACTGTCGAGCGTAAACTTATGTGTTGTTTCCGGGGTAAAAGTGCTGTCCGTTGAAAGTTCCATTTTATCCGGGAAATAATTCTTCAATGCGTTGGGAAAAGTCATCGTAAACGCCTCCAGCAGGTCCTGTTTATTTCCCTGCAGGTTGGTCTGGAATTTTATGCGCTTCTCCTTTTTATCCAGTTCCGGTTCTTCCTGGCTGTTTTTTTTCGCTTCATCTTCCTCCGAATAAGCATAAAGACGCACCGGCGTGGGCGGTACCGGACCTATGGCAATGGCGCTATCTGCAAAAGCAAAAACCTGTTGCGGACTGGTGTACAGATAGGAACCGCCTTCATCTTTGAGCGCGTACAACCGGTAGGTACCGGGTTTCAAAAAGCGGAAAAGGAAATTGCCCATACTATCCACTTTGGCTATATATTCCGGTCGCACCCGGGTAACTGCGCTATCCGCCAAATTGGAGTGGAGCATAATGGTAAGGGTAGAGTCGGGTTTATAGGTCCTGGCTATTTTAACGTTGCCACTCAGCTGGCAGGAATCAAAATAATCGCCGGTGGTAACCACATACAGCATGTCTTTCGCCTTGTTGCCCTCATTAACGTCTTTGATAACGTTAGTGAAATTGAGCACATAAGTGGTGTTAGCCCTCAAAGAGTCTTTCAGTTTAACGGTAACAGTACGCAGCTTCCGGTCTACCTGGGGCAATACTTTTGGTAAGGGGGAAACGATCAGGTTCTTATAAACATCGTTCAGCTCCACATACTCATCAAACTGAAAAGTGATTTTTTGCGAATGAAAATGTTTGGTTTCGCTGGGCGGGTCTACTTCCACAATCTTGGGAGGCAATGAGTCCCTGGGACCACCGGATGGTGGCACAATACTGGCACAGCCACTGCCGGAATAGATAAGCAGCAGGGCCACAAAAACGGTAAGCGATAAGCCTAAAATGCTTTTTGAGCGCATATGTAGTGCAAACATAATTGCTTTTGTGCTATTCCCCGCAGGGAGCAGGTGTTAATAAATACAAATTTCTTATTTCAGCTGTATCTTTGCAGAATGCAATTTTCTTCCGGTTTATTAGAAGCAGCAGTCAGTGAATTTGCAAAATTACCCGGCATTGGCAAAAAAACGGCACTGCGCCTGGCCTTGCATTTGCTGCGCCAAAACCCGGAAGCAGTGCAACAGTTTAGTGAAACGATCAGCCGCATGCGTCGGGAGATCCGATTTTGCAAGCGTTGCTTTAATGTGGCCGACGGTGATTTTTGCGCTGTTTGCGCCAATTCGCACCGGCAGCAGCGCACGATCTGTGTGGTGGAAACGATCCGGGATGTTATTGCTATTGAAAATACCCAGCAATATAACGGAACCTACCATGTGTTGGGAGGAGTAATTGCTCCATTAGATGGTATTGGCCCGGATCAGCTGAATATAGGATCGCTACTGCATCGCATCGAACATGAAAAAACCGACGAACTGATTTTTGCGCTCAACCCCACCATACAGGGCGACACCACTATTTATTATATCCAAAAGAAACTACAGGGGCTGCCGGTGCAGATAACCACTATTGCCCGGGGCATCGCCTTTGGCGGAGAGCTGGAATACGCTGATGAATTAACATTGGGCCGGAGCCTTCAGAACCGTCTTCCGGTGGAGCGGTATATGAATCGGTAAGTTTACAGGTTGAAAGGTTTAAAAGTTTACAGGTTAACAAGGGAGGTTGTTATTGTGGACCTTATCAACCTATCACCTTTTCAACTTGTTAACAGATTTGAGCGTTTTGGTTGAAAGATTTACAAGCTAATAATAAGCCGCTATCAAAAATGCTAAAATAATAATTTATTATCTTTGCGTTCAAACGTATGTATATGCGAACGCTAAAGGTGATAAATCATTTGAACGATGCAGCGCTAAAAGAGAAGCTTTCCATTACGGCTGGGAAGCCAGAATTTAGCCGTTGGCAGATTTTATATTTGATCCAGGTAGCAGGCATTGAATCGGCAGAGACAATAGCGCCCTTAGTAAACTTATCCAAGCAGAGTATTTATAAAATTGTGGAAGGGTATAATAAGTCAGGTGTTCAGGGGATTAAATATACACAAAGAGGGGGAAGAAGACGCTGTTTTTTAAGTGTTGAACAAGAAGCTTCATTATTGGTATCTATTGAGCAAAAGGCAGCCAAAGGATTAGTAAAGACGGCTAACGATATAAGAGCGATGGTGGAACAGCGGGTGGGTCAAAATGTCTCGGATGATTATTTATGGGATCTGTTGAATCGGAATAACTGGAAGAAGAAAATGCCACGGCCTCATCATCCTAAAAGGGATATAGAAGAACAACAAGCGTTTAAAAAAAACTCCCCGACCGTTTGGCTTCCCTCAAATGGAGAGCAGATCTAACAGAAAGTAGCAAGCCGATTGTAGTCTTTTTTGAAGATGAAGGCCGGTTTGGCAGAATAAGCAGAGAAATGTATTGTTGGGTAAGAAAAGAAATGATTCCTTCTGTTGCCAGGCAAATGGTCAGGGAATACATTTATGCGTATAGCGCCATTTCTCCCGAAACAGGGGATTGTTTTTCAATGATAGCGCCCTATTGCAACACAGAAGCAATGAATTGCTTCTTGTCCCAACTGGCCGGTCAATACGCCAATTACAGAATAGTGCTACTATTGGATAAAGCTGGCTGGCACATCAGTAAAAACATCCATTTAGCAGACAATCTTTTGCTAATGCACTTACCACCTTATTCCCCCGAACTCAACCCGGTTGAACTTTTATGGAGAGAGGTCAGGCGAAAATATTTTCACAACAAAATATTCAACAGCCTTGACGATGTAGAAACCATATTAGCTCTCGCGTTGAAATCATATTACAAAAACACTGGTGCTGTAAAACAATTATCAAAGGGTTACGACTATTTTAGTAATAATGATAGCGGTTAATTATTATACATTTTATTCCCCTCTATACGATAGGAAGTCACACATTCAGGGCCGGAACACATGCCACGGTAGGAAGTGCCAAATTCAAAACTGTATTGGGTATTTGCTTTATTGGGTTTGGTGCAAGCGTTTGTCAGAAAAAGTAATGTACAAACCAGCAGGTACGCTGTTTTCATATGACGTTGTTTTAAATTATAACGGATGTTTTTAGTAAAAAGCAACAGCAGCTACGACCGCTTGCCTTCACCCTGGGTAAAAAGTTCAGGAAGGTGTTTTGTTACTGTAATGTAATAAATTGATTGTCAATGTTTTTTACCAGTAAAGTACTTCGTAAAGAAACAGATTTTCAATGTAAAAAAACCGGCTTTTTTTCGTAAATTTGTAAGCTATACAGTTTAGAATATATTAAACTTTTTTGTATTTTATGAGCGAAGTATTAGAAGGAACCGAACCCATGGAAACACCGGCGTATGGAGCAGACAGTATTCAGGTATTGGAAGGGCTGGAAGCCGTGCGCAAACGCCCGGCGATGTACATTGGTGATATCGGAGTGAAAGGCTTACATCACCTTGTTTATGAGGTGGTGGATAACTCGATTGATGAGGCCCTGGCAGGCTATTGTAAAAATATAATTGTTACCATTCACGAGGATAACTCCATTTCTGTAGAAGATGATGGTCGGGGTATTCCGACGGGGATCAACCAGAAGCAGGGCGTGAGCGCCTTGCAGGTGGCCATGACGATATTGCACGCCGGAGGGAAATTTGATAAGGGTTCATACAAAGTATCTGGCGGGTTGCATGGAGTAGGAGTAAGTTGTGTAAATGCATTGAGCACACGCATGCATACTGTGGTTTGTCGCGATGGGAAAATATTTGAGCAGGAATATCATATCGGGATTCCGGATTATCCCGTTCGGGAGATCGGCACTACGGAAAAGCACGGGACCTTCCAGCAGTTTTGGCCTGATGGTTCTATTTTCATGACCACAGAATACAAACGGGAGATTTTAGAAGGACGCCTGCGCGAATTATCCTATCTGAACAAGGGGATATCGATCACCCTTATCGATAAGCGAGAAAAGGAAGACGATGGAACCGAGATCAAAAGGGTTTTCTACAGCGAGGGTGGCATCGTGGAGTTTGTAGAGATGCTGGATAAGAATGCGGGCCGGGTATCGCTCATCCCCGAAGTATTATATGTAGAAGGAAATGATCCCACTTCCAATGTTGCGGTGGAGGTAGCATTAACCTATAACAGCACTTATAACGAGCATATTTACTCGTATGTAAACAATATTAATACGATTGAAGGGGGTACGCATGTAACCGGCTTCCGTCAGGCGCTCACAAGGATCTTTAAGAGCTATGGTGATAAAAATGGGTTGTTTGAAAAAGCAAAAGTGACCATTGAAGGCGATGATTTTCGTGAAGGACTGAGTGCCATCATCTCTGTAAAAGTACCCGAGCCGCAGTTTGAAGGGCAAACCAAAACCAAACTGGGGAATAGTGAAGTAAGCGGTGTGGTGCAAACCACTCTTGGCCGGGCGCTGGATACCTTTTTGGAAGAAAATCCGAAGGACGCAAAAAATATCATTCAAAAAGTGATACTTGCCGCACAGGCAAGAATAGCGGCCCGCAAAGCGCGGGACCTGGTACAGCGTAAATCTGTTTTAAGCGGCGGTGGTTTGCCGGGGAAGCTGGCGGACTGTTCTGACCGGGATCCCGGACGCTGCGAATTATACCTTGTGGAAGGGGATTCTGCAGGCGGAACGGCCAAACAGGGCCGGGACCGCAGCTTTCAGGCCATTTTGCCTTTAAGGGGTAAGATCCTGAACGTGGAAAAAGCCATGGAGCATAAGATCTATGAGAACGAAGAGATCCGCAATATTTATACGGCCCTGGGCGTAACGGTGGGCACACCGGATGATCCCAAGGCGCTGAACCTGGAAAAACTGCGCTATCATAAACTGATCATCATGACGGATGCTGATGTGGATGGAAGCCACATCGCCACCCTGATTCTCACTTTTGTTTATCGCTATATGAAGGAGCTGGTAGAGCAGGGCTATGTATACCTGGCGCAGCCGCCGCTGTACCTGGTAAAGAAAGGCAAAGAAGCGGCCTACGCGTACAATGAAGACCAGCGTAAGGCATTAGTGGAGCGTTTGGGCGCCGGCCGCGAAGATTCTGTAAACATCCAGCGATACAAGGGTTTGGGTGAGATGAACGCGGAGCAGTTGTGGGAAACAACCATGGACCCGGACAGGAGAACGCTGAAGCAGGTAACGATAGAGAGCGCTGCTGAAGCAGACCGTGTGTTCAGCATGCTGATGGGTGACGAGGTAGCGCCCCGCCGCGAGTTTATTGAAACGAATGCGAAATACGCGAAACTGGATATTTAAACAGGGCTGCGCTAATAGCCGGGAAGCCGGAAAAATCGGAAAGGTTTTGTGTTTCCATTACAACTGACTTCCCGCCTCACCGTCTTACCGGCGATGCCACGTTTTCAGAAATCAAATGAAGCCATCAGTGAAACCGTTCTGGGCCGGAGATGATAACTAATGGTAGTAATGCTATTGCTGCTGACATCAATCATTTCATAGGACCGCACATTTGCAATATTCGTACAGGCCAGGCGTACCAAAAGGCTTTTTTTCTCAAATTTATATTGGAGATAACTGTCAAGAAAAAGGCTGCGGACGGCAGAACTGCCTCTATGTAAGGATTGGTAATAATTATTGGTAAAATTAAAGCTGAACCGGTTGAGGGGATAAAGGGTTAGCCCGGAACGTAGGTTCCACTGCCGCACTTCCTGTTGCAGAAAGCCGGTTTGTCCGGATGCCGTGGTGTATTGCATATACTTGCCGTTTATAGTGAATTGCAGCCATTTCAGAACCGTTGGGGTTACCTGCAACCCGGCGGTTCTTACAATAGATAGAACACGGAATAATTGTTCATTCTGTAATAGCTGCAGTCTGGTTGCAGATAATGCAGCATCAGCAGTAATAGTTGTATTCAACGAAAAAATATATTTGCTGACCCGCACCGTTGTGCCTGCAGCCTGACTGTAATTAATAACCGGCAATGCTTTTACCAGGGTCATGTTGTTTTGCAACGTAGTACTGTATAAAAAATAATTCTTGGTCGGCGCAAAGGTCATATTAAGGTTTGCAAAAAATGCTTTGATCACCCGTTTATAGTCAAAGCCGCCGGAGAAGGTATGCGCGCGGCTCATGAGGTAGGGTGTTTCATAAGAAGCAAAACTCCGGTATCCGGAAATAATAGCGCCCCCATAAATTTGTTGTACCCCGGCAGTTTTGTTGACAAGCGTATAGTCCAGGTAGACTGTATTTTCTTTTCCCGTTTTATATTCCCAATGAAACGAGGGCTGAAAAACCAGCCGGGTGCCTTTATCCTGGTTCGCGGCTATGAAATCATTATAATACCGGTAGTGTTGCCAGCTTACCGGCGCGCCCAGGATCAGTTTGCTTTTATATCCGTTATAAGTAAGCGTGGCTTGTGCAAATAGTTCGTTTTTTCCCCAGTTAACAGCGTTTCCAAATCCTTCCGGAGCGGTGGTCTGAGTGCTTTGCTGGGTCAATGTTGCAGCGGAGTGCAATTGTTGCGACTGAAGGAACAATCCGGTAGTCAGACCCAATACCCAGTTTTGAAAAACCCGGTTGTAAGCCACTTGGCTGGTGTTGCTGAGGTTTTTCAGTTGTTGATACTGGTTGGTTTGCAGATACGGAATGCTGTCATTCAATACATTTTGCAGAATGCCCGGGATAAGAATAAGCAACTGCGGGTTAACGGAATAGGCAAAACTATTTTCGTAATTAATAATATGCATTTTCCGGATCATAAGGTATCCGCTGAGTGTGTTACTGAAACGGGTAGTGGTTGCGCTGCTGTTTTGAGTAATGGGCGAATTGCTGGTATAGGTGCTGCCTGAATTGGTGTTATTGTTCCGCGAAAAGTTAGTTGCGGAGCTGAGGTAATTTTTTGGGCTATTGATGCCCAGGGCGATATTCAAGTTGAGCGAACCTGCATTGTACTGGTCCTGGTTCAGTTCTTTGTAAAAGATGCTATCGCCTCCGGGAAGATAATAAGTAGCCGCCAGCTGGTGGTTGGTTTGCTGGTTTTCTTTGTTATAAGTGGCATTTATTTTTATTGCTGTGTAGGGGGTTAATTTTATGAGGTTATTTGCCGAAAAAAGCTGACTCCGGTTTTCGAGCGCCCGTTCCCTGCTGATGCCTTCCGGCACGGGCAAGCCGGACGAGCCGGTTTCACGGGAATAATCGAATCCGGCATCGTTTCCTTTAGCCAGGTTGATGGCCTTGAATTTTGTTTTAAATGCCATGCTTTTGCCTTCCAGGTTATAGGTAGCTGGCAAGCCTCCCGTGGCTTCAAGGCTGTTCAAAAATTTAAGCTTGCTTTTATTTTTCAATACAATATTAAGGGCGGCCCTGTCTGAAGGGATAATGCCATTCAGCATTTTCACATGCTGGTTATGCTCAATAACCTGCACTTTATCCACATCGGCAACATTGATATTGTCTGTTGCGATGGTATACCGGTCATCCAGCAAATTATCTCCTTCGATATAAAACTTATTGATCGCTTTTCCCTGGTATTTTATGGTGCCATTTTCCTCCACTTCCACACCGGGCAATTTTTGAATGATGTCCCGCAGGTGGCGGTCGTTCTTATCCGTAAAACGGGCCGCGTCATAACTAAGCGTGTCCCCTTTTTGTACGATGGGATGTTGCTTGCCGATAACAACAACAACAGGAAGGATATGTGCATCGGCAACAGATCGCATGCTGAATTTCAATTGTCCGGCTGCCGCATTTATAATTGTTTGTTGTTTCAAAAAGCCCGCAGCGGTTACTTTGATGGCCAGTGTTTGCGGCCGGAACAGTTCTTTGCTATCAACCAGGAAGTTTCCGTGCTGGTCGGTAGCCGTAAACAGGAGACCGGCATTATCACTAAGCCGTATCAGGCTCACGATGGCATCGGGAACGGCTTTGCCCAGGCTGTCCGTAACGGTTCCGGAAATATGCAGTTCATTTTGCTGCGCAGCCGCACAAAGCATCAGCGAAAGCAACGGCAGCAGGAGCAGGACTTTTTTCATAACACAGCTGCTCCGGGCATTAATCTTTTTGCAGATCGATCGGGTTATTTAGTGTAATATCCGACGGATCAGGTTTGCTTTTGTTGACGGACACACTTTTTATCTTAGAAGCATCAAAGCCGTCCAGCAGGCCACCTTTGGGCCTTGGGGCGCCGCTCATCTTTTTTCTATTGGCATCGATAAATGCCTGCGGGTTGCGTTTATAGGCATCTTTCGCTTTTGCAAAAGCTTCCGGTGTTACGATTTCGGCGTTTGTTTGAAGTCCGAATGGAGGAATCCCCGCATTAAAATCTTCCACCCGGTTTAAAGTATAAACAATCTCTCTTTTTTCATCATAGGCTTCCAGGATCAGGCCCGGCAAACCGTTGAGCCGCCGGGGACCAAAACGATAAGGGAGGTCAGCGCAGAACCAGGCCGTATAGCGCCGTCCGTAACTTTCACCCGTAGCCTTCTGGCAAACAAAGCCCTTTATGGTTTTTGTGGAATCGGTGATGGACCAATTGATAACAGGGTGTCTGGATGGAATAATAAATGGCGTACCGGCCAGGAAGCGGAGTTCGTTAACGCTGGTCTTGCCGCTTCTTTCTGTAAAAAACTGGTCGTTTGTGGTTGTTTTCCCCGTAAGTACAACGTCCACATGATCGGGATCGGGCGCCTCTTTAAAGGCTTTTGCCACCTGGCTGTAAGTGGCGGAATCGCTCTCCTTTTTTGTATAGCTTGAGTAAAGACTGCTGCTTTTATCATAATCCAGCTCAAAGGTTTCGGTATAAAAATAACTCCGGTGCGCTGTATCTTTCATATAGCTGAAATTATAAATGACCCTGCCCTGGGCGGTTCTTAGTGGAGCTTCACCTCCTGCCTTATTTTGTGCTGAAAGCGCTGAATGGAAGATCAGGCTTGCTGCAAGCAAAAGAATTTTGACGGATATTGGTTTGTATTGCATAGTAATTTACTTATTTATCGCAATTATACGAATAATTCGTAATTCTATGAAATAAAAAAACCGCTCCCGGAGCGGCCTTTTGTTAAAGATGTTTGTTACAATTATTTTACAAAGTTCTGCTGGATCAGCTTTATGTTATGACTTTTGGCAAATTGCTGCTGTGCCTGTAAGAATTTTTTATCCAGGTCACCGCCGCCTTTCTGACTTTCGGTTAACAACGCCTGGGCGGTTTGCTGATCTGCCGGAGTGGGATCCGGCGAAAATTGGATGCCCAGCCATTTTTTATAAGTGACCCCATAAAAATTTTTCATAAAGGCAATTGTTTCATTCAACGCAGCCTTCATACCAAAATCATCGCCATCAAATTTAAGACTGTCGATCTGTTTTTGATAGCCATCCACTTTAGCTGCTGCATCATCCATAAGCTGAATTGCTTTAGCACTATCCTTTGCGGTGATAGCGGCTCCTATCTGGTTCTCTGCATTCACTACCGCAAGCGCTGCCTCCTGCTGAATTTTGACAAGACCGTTATTGTAGTCTACTGCTTTTTTTTGATTCAACCCACAAGATGCCAGGCTGATGGCGGATAATACGATTAGCGTGATTTTTTTCATAAATATAAATTTTTGCGAAGATAACAGCTCGACCCTGAACTGTTTTATCTTTTTCGGGTCGACAAAAATTCCTTAATATATTGAGAGATACTGACTTCGTCCGGGCTTTTCGGGGTGGTGCAAGCGAATTGGAATTTCCGGTAATAGATCGTGGCTTTTGCGGTATCTCTTAAATATTTATCGAAAATGTTTCCTGCTAAATAAAGATCCACAGGATCGTGGAACATGTAATAGGCCGTGTCATAGTAGGTTGCCGCCTGTTTATAATTTTTCATGCTGGTTGCATTAGCACCTTTTGCTCTCAGGTAGGTAACTGCCGGCTCCTGTATATTTAATTTCAAACAAACTGAAAGCAAAGAATCACTGGTCTTGTAATTCTTTTTAGCGGCGTAGGCGAGGGCTGCGCCATAGGCAATACTTTCCGCTATCATATTTTTTAATTCCATCCATTTGTACAGGCTGATGGCGCCGTCCGGATCATTCACATTAAGATAACTATATAAAAGATTCACATAGGGTGTGGGGAAATCTGCTTCCCTTCGCTGGTACAGCTTGCCCCAGCGTATCGCTTCCGGGTACCGTTTTGCTGTAAAACAAAAAGCTACTTTTTGCCCGATGACCGGATCGTAAGTGGTATCCTGTTTCAGGAAAACGTCTACAAGTTGTTCCGCTTCTGCTTTCCGTTTTTGTATTTTCAGATAGGTTGCCAGGTCATACACTACACTGCCGGATGCCGGATTTAACTGGTAACTTTTTTGCGCATAGGCAACTGCTGAGTCTGTATAATTCAGGCGCGCCCATTGCCGGGCGCCCGCTTGCCAGTATTTGTAGTTTTTGGGCAAAAGCCGGGTCAGGTTTTGATAGTAGAATAAAGCGCTGTCGTAAATGCGGTTTTGTTCAAAGAGTAACGCCAAATAAATTTGCGGCGCACAGGAACTACTGTCTTTATGATAAAGCGTTGTAAAAATTGCGCGGGCTTCTTTTGCATGACCGTTCATATAGGTGACATAACCAAGGTCAAAGAGATATTCATTTGTGTCAGCAGGTACAATACTTTGTAAATAAGCCAACGCCTGCTCATAATCCTGATTTTGATAGTACTCGTCCAGCTTTGCCCGGTTATAACCCGCCTGGCCCCAGCTAAAGCAAAAAGTACCAAATAGTTTGGTAATCAATAAACTAGATATATAAAGTGCTTTCATAACCCAATGCTTTTAATTATAAATATAACTAAATATTTAGTTATAAAAGAGACTTTCGGAAGATATTTAAAAGATTCTTTAGATAAAAAACCTTAATTTCATTTTTTTTAAATCAAAAATTATTAGTTATGGCAGATGCAACTCTTACCGCTTACAATGTGAAAACAAAAGAAAAGAATGTTCCCATCCAGGATGCTGTAATTTCCCGCACGGCTAAAGGCGGATATATTGCAAAAGGACATGATGGCAAAGGCAATAAACTAACGTCTCTTTTAGGTGAGGAAAAAGCGCTGGCTGCAATTAAAGCAGGCAAGGCAAAGCAAGACTGGTAAATAAAAATTATTGAATCGATATGAACCCGCTCCGGATGATTCCGGGAGCGGGTTTTGTTTTATAAAGCCACTGATTTTACCTCCAAAGTATGGCAACGATTGCGTAGATTTTTAAATACGTGCTGTCAAATTATTCTATTTTTAGCTGCCATTGCTGCGATAGATTCAGGTGCAGCAACCCGTGTCAAAAATTTATTGCTTTAAGCGATTGTTATATGAAAGGAAAATTGTTTGCAATCTTATGCCTGCTGCTGGCAGGCGGCGTTTATGGCCAATCGGCACAGATCGATCCGGAACCTTTTGGAGACAATGCACGACACTGGTACGGCATTGCTGATAAAAAAAATATGATCAATGCCAGTCCGGGCCGGCCAACCTATAAACCCACGGAGGTGGCCGCCATTGCGGACAATATACTGCTGTTTCAAAAGGATAATGGCGGCTGGCCAAAGAACTATGATATGTTTGCGATACTCACCAGCCCACAAAAAACTGCAGTTGCAGGAGCAAAGCATGTCCTGAACACCACTTTTGACAATGGAACGGGCTATACGCAGATCAGGGCCCTGGCAATCGCTTATGGGACCACCAAAGATGAAAAATATAAGACCGGAGCTGAAAAGGGATTGCGGTATATTTTGTCGGCCCAGTATGGCAACGGTGGCTGGCCGCAGTATTACCCGCTTGAAGATAATTACAGTCGCTGTATTACCTATAATGATGGGGCAATGGAAGGCATCATGCGCTTGCTGAAAGCGATCAATGATAATGATCCGCTTTATTCGTTTGTTGAAGGCAATCTGCGTAAACAGCTGGTAGTGGCGTATCAAAAGGGGATCGACTGTATCCTTAAAACGCAAATTGTTGATGACGGAGTGCTTACCGCCTGGTGTCAGCAATACAACGAAGTAACGCTGCAGCCTGCATGGGCGCGCAAGTTTGAGCCCCCAAGCATCTGTAACGGGGAAAGTGTGGGCCTCACGCTCTTTTTAATGAGCATCAACAACCCGGATCAGCGGATCGTGCGGGCCGTGCAAAGCGCCATGCGTTGGTTCGAGGTTTCTAAAATATATAATACCCGGGTGAAAACGATTCCGGCGGAAACAATGAATACACCCTTCCGGGTTTCTAAAACAGACCGGGTGGTTGTAACCGATAGCGCCGCGCCGCCCATCTGGACGCGTTATTATGAGTTGAAAACGCACCGGCCCTTGTTTTGCAATCGGGACAGCAAAGTGGTGTACAGCCTTGCTGAAGTGGAGCGCGAGCGCCGCGATGGCTATGCCTGGTACACGTATGCTCCGCAAAAGGCATTGGAGCAATATCCGAAATGGCAAAAGAAATGGGCGCCGAAGGCGAATAGTACCGAAAAGAAATAATTGCAAATGCCGGAGCGGACCAGAAATATTCGTTTGGCAACGATTGCGTGAATAAATCTGTCCTGTACTGTCCTGCTTAGCAAAAATGTATTTAAAATTGCTTTGATTAAACTTCTTTCAAGCTTGCAAAAGTCGATTATGAATTACAAAAACAATTGCTGTATGAAAAAATATCAGCTGCTATTTTTTATCTTGTTTTTATCAGCTACAACCTTGTATGCACAAACACATACGGTAAACGGAAAAGTGTCTGAGGAGTCCGGCGGGCCTGTATCCGGAGCTACTGTAACACTGGTAGGCACCCCCACTGTTTCCATTACTGACATCGAAGGAAAATTCAGCATTGCCATTCCGGATAAAGGGAACCCGCAATTGCGGTTCACTTCTGTAGGCTATGTCGGCCAAACGTATCTGGCTACAGACGGATTAAGCATTGTGCTGGTAAAAGATGTGGTTTCTGCCGGGGATGAAGTAGTGGTGGTAGGCTATCAATCTGTAAAACGAAAAGACTTAACCGGCGCGGTATCCTCCGTATCAGACAAGCAGCTTAAAGATATCCCGTTAAGTTCTGCGGCAGAAGTGCTCACCGGCAAGCTGGCGGGCGTGGTGGCACAAAGTTCTGAAGGCAGTCCGGGAGCAGAGGTGACCATCCGCGTAAGAGGCGGCGGGTCTATCACTCAGGACAATTCTCCGATCTATATTGTGGATGGAGTGCAAATGGAAAATGCGCTGTCCTTTATTTCGCCTTCTGAAATTAAAAGTGTAGACGTATTAAAAGATGCGGCCTCCACTGCAATCTATGGGGCCCGGGGCGCGAACGGCGTAATTATTATAACCACCAAAAGTGGCGCTAATATGCCCACCAAGGTCAGCTATGATGCTTTTTATGGTGCAAGAAAAATTGTAAATAAGCTGGATGTATTACAACCCTATGATTTTGTAATGTATCAGTACCAGATTTATAATTACAACACAGACCAACCAACGAAAGATGCTTTTACCAGCCGCTACGGCAATTACCAGGATCTGGATATTTATAAAAATATGCCGTTTAAAGACTGGCAGCAGGCGCTTTTCGGCAATGCGGCTATGACCTTCAACCAGTCGTTAAGTGTTGCCGGCGGTTCCAAGAACACAACTTTTAATATTTCGTTGAACCGGGTAAATGAGGATGGTATCATGATCAGCTCCGGCTTTAAACGAACAATGGCGTCCTTTAAACTCGATCATCGTATCTCGGATAAATTCCGGGTGGCGTTTAATTCCCGGTACAGCGAGCAAACTGTTATTGGCGTGGGTACTTCCAATACCGGCACCCAGTCTAACAGCAGGTTACGGAATGCCGTGCGCTACCAGCCTTTTGAATCGGTTACATCGCCTTATGTAGATGCGTTTGATCCGGACTATGCCAACGCTACAAATCTTACCAATCCTGTATTGCTGGCCAATGCCCAGGTACAAAACAGCACCAGAAAAGATCTGTTGTTAAATGGTATTGCCTCCTTTAATATTTTAAAGAACCTGCAACTGCGTTCCGTACTGGGTTTAACGCCTACGACCACTACTATGCAGCAGTTTAACGGAACGATTACCGGCGTGGCGCGTCAAAACAATAATCAGCCGGTAGTAGTACTGCAAAACAGCACGGGGCTTACCATTACCAATTCAAACACCCTTGCTTATAATACCACATTCAAAAAAAGCAGGTTTGATGTGTTGGCGGGGCAGGAGATTTATCAGACTAATACCGATGCGCAAAGCATGACCATTAAATGGTTGCCAGTAGATATCACGGCTAGCGAAGCATTTCATGGTTATCAAAAAGCAACCCCTCCGGATAAGATGATACAGGATGCACCCTCTACCGGTAATTCGGGCAGTCGCTTATTGTCGTTTTTTGGACGGGCGAACTATGCCTATGAAGATAAATACCTGGCAACAGTAACAATGAGAAGAGACGGGTCATCCTTATTTGCGCCGGCGAATCGCTGGGGTAATTTCCCCTCAATGGCGCTTGCCTGGCGGGCTTCCAACGAGGCATTCATAAAGCCTTTGCTGGAGCACACGCCGATATCTGATCTTAAAGTTCGTTTCTCTTTTGGATCGGTGGGGAATAACCGGATCGCTCAGGATCAATGGCTCACCTTATTGGGTACTGGCAGTGATGCGCGTTATTCCTTTAATGAATCGGTATTGCCCGGCTATGCCAGCACTTCCTACGCAAATCCTGATCTGAAATGGGAAACCACCATTTCCCGTAACCTGGGCTTCGATTTTGGGTTCTTAAATAACCGGTTCACCGCAACCGTAGACCTGTATCAAAACTCTGTGAAAGATCTTTTAATACAGGCAACCGTACCGCAAACGACCGGCTATACCACACAGTATCAGAATATAGGCCGAACTCAGAATAAGGGGATCGAAATACAGGTAGGGGGCGATATGATTCGTAAAAAAGACTTTACCTGGACCTCTAATTTCAATATCGCCAGCAATAAGAACAAAGTACTGAGCCTGGGCATGGGCAGCGATGGCAAGCCGAAAGGGTCAATGAAATTCTCTTCAGGATGGATTACAGGATCCACCTGGGATTACCTGGTTCAAGTGGGAAAGCCATTGGGGCAGATCTATGGATTTGTTTCGGACGGTTATTATAAAATAGAAGATTTCGATTACGACGCTTCCTCCCAGAAATATACTTTAAAAGCCGGCATCGCCAACGACGCTACCATGCTGGGCAATAAACAGCCGCAGCCCGGTGATATGAAACTGAAAAAAACAACCAGTACCACGGATATGAATATCGGGGAAGATGATAAAACGGTTATCGGAAATACCACACCCAAATTTACCGGAGGCTGGAATAACCAATTCGTGTATAAGAATTTTGACATGAGCGTTTTTGTGAACTGGAGTTATGGCAATAAAGTGTACAATGCAAACCGGATTGAATTTACCGGCCAGTATTTATACAAGGATAACAACCTGCTGTCTATTATGAAAGACCGGTGGAAATGGTTTGATGATGCAGGAAATATCGTAAAAGATCCTACTCAACTGGCCGCCTTAAATAAGGATACCAAATACTGGACACCCGCCGGAGGCCAATATGCGCCTACTTCCTTTGCGGTGGAGGACGGTTCGTTTTTGCGTATCAATAATATAACGATCGGGTATTCGCTGCCCGCCAGAATGCTCACTAAAACCAAGTTTATTTCCCGCGTTCGCTTTTTCGGAACGGTAAATAACCTGTACACATTTACAAAATACAGCGGCTTCGATCCGGAAGCGAATACCCGGAGAAGCTCGCCGTTAACGCCCGGGGTTGATTATGCAGCTTACCCGCGTAACCGCTTTATTCTGGGCGGTATAAATGTTACATTCAACTAAAAGATCTTTAAAGTTACTTGTTATGAAATTTCATATAAATACCTATTGCCTGGTTCTTTTGCTTACCGTTACATTGGGGTCCTGTAAAAAATATCTTGATGTAACGAATCCCACAACTTCAGCACAGGATACGGTTTTCAGCCGCTTATCCTATACCAATTCGGCCATCATCGGCGTATATGCCATGTTGATTGGGGATAATGCTTACGGCAACCGGATCTCGAGTTTGTTTCCGCAAACCGCCGATGATTTTAAAACTTCCGGAAGCTATTCCGCTTCGGATCGCCGGGGGATCAGCATGTACGCTGCTGCGGCAACCAATACGGATCTCATCAATCCCTTTATACAATTATATAAAGGCATAGAAAGGGCAAATATCTGTATCAAGTATATACCGCTGTCCAAGCTGTACAGCAACGGAAGCGACGCGGAGAAAGCCACTATGCGTAAGTATTATGGCGAAGCGTTGACCTTGAGGGCACAATTCTATTATGAACTGGTACGGAACTGGGGCGATCTTCCCTTTCCTACGGTGCCTGCAGCTGATCTTGCCGATCCCTATCTGCCCCGGACCGATCAGGATTCTATCTACAGTAAATTGATCGATGATCTGAAAACAGCCGAAGACTTTGTACCCTGGCGTACCGAAACCACTGATCAGGGTGCGCGTTTAACCAAAGGCGCTGTAAAAGGACTGCGGGCAAGGATCGCTCTCGCAAGAGGCGGTTATGCGGTACGTCGCGCCAGCAGCAAATACGGCGCACAGGCCATGGCCAGAAATGCAGATTACCTCACCTATTATAAAATAGCCAAAGACGAATGCTGGGATCTGATGCAGCACCGGGAACAGCACACCCTTAACCCGGTATACGAAAACCTGTTCCTGACTGAAAATACCGGGAAAAGATATGATGACGCTCATGAGCTGATGTTTGAAATAGGCGCTTTTGGGGGAAATGCGAATACCGACAGTAAATTAGGGTACTATAATGGCCTGCGTGTGAATAGCGGAGCAACAGTTTACGGCGGTGGCGGTGGCGGTATTTTAGGGATTGCCACTTATTTTTATGAATTTGATTCTATTGGTGACTGCAGACGAGATGTGACCTTAAATGCCTTTGAAATAGACGCAAATGGCAACAAGATCCTTAACGCATTAAACAATATGACGGATGGTAAGTTCCGGCGGCCCTGGACGGGTATCAACGGTACCTCTCAGAACCTTGGTGTGAACTGGCCTGTTTTGCGGTTTGCGGATGTGTTGTTGATGTATGCAGAAGCAGACAACGAAATCAATGGCGCGCCCAGTGCCGATGCTATCGCGGCTTTAAGGGAGGTACAGAACCGCGCTTTTGTGGGACACCTGGACCGGTTGCCGGTTATTCCGACGGACAAAGCTGGTTTCTTTAATGCGCTGGTGGAAGAGCGTCTTCTGGAATTTGGCGGTGAAGGCGTGCGTAAATACGACCTCATTCGCTGGAACCTGATTAATTCCAAGTTCATTGAAACCCGGGCAAAGCTGACGCAGCTGCAGGCGGGTACAGGTCGTTACGCCAATGTTCCCAATGTGGTGTACACCATCGCCAATGCGTACAGTCCGTTTAATCCTTCTGTTGCGGAAACCAATAATTTAAACTTATACGGAGGGGTGCCGGCATCGGTATTTTATTCACCCAGTGTTGCATCCACGCCATCGGGTTATACGTCAAAAGCGTGGAGGTCCTCGATCTCAGCCGAATATATAACCGGTAACTCCAGCGGCTTTGCCACGTATTTTACGCCCAATCATTCTGAAGTGTTTCCAACGCCAAGTGATGTGGTGAATCAGAATTACAGAATACAACAGGATTACGGTTATTAACAAAAGCGGTTCATTAAAAGCAAAAAAATCAAAAATGAAAAGATATTCCGGGAACGCATTTTTTTTGGTAATGCTTACAGGTATTGTCGCAATGGTTTCTTGTAAAAAGAACGATAATATACTGGCACCGATGCGGCAGTTTATGCCCAGTGGTACTATTTCCGTTACCACATCGGCAACCTACGCTATTTTAAAATGGGGCGTTGCTATTAATGCAGACAGCAATCATACAAAATATACCGTTATTTTATCGCAGGATTCATCGTTTACAAACGGGCCGCAACTGACCTATACAACGGACTCAGCGAGGATCTGGTTGTATGACACTGCATTGGGCGTACGAAAAACCTACTATGCGCGGGTGAAAACGAATGGCGCTGCGGCCGATCTGGATTCGAAGTGGGTAAATAGCAAAGGGTTTAAGATTACCGGAGAACAGCTGTTCCTGCCCATCCGGGAGACAGAGCTGAAAGCTACTGAAATTACCCTGCGCTGGACGCCCAGCCCTGGTGCCACGAAAATTACGTTGACCACCACTGCGGGAAGTAAAGATTACACACTGACTGCCGGTGAAATTTCAAGCGGTATAAAAGTGATCTCCGGATTAACGCCTTCAACAAAATATGATGCGGAATTATTTGCAGGAACGGTAAGTAAAGGATTTTTGAGCTTTGCAACACCAGTGCTGGAGGTGATCACCATTAGTCTTTCACCAGGCGCTGATCTGGTTGCGGTACTGGATACCTGCGCTAATGGATCCGTAATTGGTTTGGCACCGGGTACCTATGGCGCGGGCATTGCAGCCAACTATGTTGTAAAAAATAAAACAGTTTCGATAAAATCCACATCGGGCAATCCGGCAGATACGAAAGTGTATTTTAAAGAATTTGATCTCAAGGGAACCGGCGCGGGAATTTCCCTCAATGGCATCGAATTCCAGGGCGTTTCAACTACTGCTGCCTTGTATTTCCTGAACCTGATTGGTTTAAATTCGGATGGGGAAGCTGCAACGTTCACCAACATCAATCTCTTCAATTGCACTATACATGATTACGGCAATTGTCTGTTAAGAGCCAACCGGGCAACAGCTACAGGTGGTCACGTTATCGGAACCATTAAATTCAGAAATTGTATCGCGTACAATAATGCGCTTGCAAACCTTTATACGGAGTTTACATTGGATAAACTGGCATTTACGAAACTGGATATTTCCAATTCAACCTTCTATAACGTTGGGCAGGCCTTTGTTTCCTGCGCTACAGCGATGTCGTTAAGTCCTGTTCCGGTGATCGCGGTTGATGGATGTACGTTTAATAATTTTGGAGCAAATGCGAAATATTTGTTGCTGGATGCTAATACAAACCCAGTTACTGCATCCTTCACCAACAGTATTTTTGCTAACTCCCCGAGAAGCGGTTCGGTGAATGCTATTATTTTAAGGTCGTCCGGAGCTGGTGCTTCAACAACTTTTACTAATAATAACTATTTCAAATTACAGAACGGAACCAACGCCAATTTGACCTTCCCTTCCGGCATTACAATGAATACCAACTGGACGCTGGATCTGGGTTGGAGTGCAACGACTACTGATTTTACACTGCCTCAGGGGTCAGTGTTAAGATCTGGCAGCAGTACCGGTGGAGCTATTGGCGACCCCCGCTGGGCGTATTAGAAGGCAGGATTGAAAAGTGTTACTTTTATAGAATGAATGAACAATTAATGTAGCTTCTTTAGGCATAGGATCCCCGGGGAATGCAGAATAAGAAATATTGAATAAGGAATGTAGAAGGACATTATTTTAGTCACATGTAGTGTTCGTTCTTTTTAATATTTTTTAATCGGGATAGAGCGCATTTGAACGTAGGTTCCTTGAATATTACTGATTACTGAGCCTTCTTTTCGCTCGCTTTTTTATCGACTGAAAAAAGTGAGAAAAGAAACAAAATAGAATGGAGTTATCAATAGCAATGAAGTTGTTTAAACTTTTTATAGAAACAATATGAACTTGGTTTTCCCGCTCCCGCCCGAACGAC
>JAGIAQ010000054.1:0-3439 GCA_017744795.1 Niabella sp.
CCACACGATAGGATGGCTATCGGGATTGCGTGAAACTTAACCGCGAAGCCTTCTGTGATAATCGATAAAGTCCGTGAGCCATTTTATTTTGTCCGCTCATCAGCATCTTTTTCTATCTTGTGCGGCTTCCGGACCTCCAACGGAAACAGGAAAACAACAGGAAGCAGATGAAGCAGGGCATGACAGAACAAAAGATAAGCGCAGTATTACTATCCCCCGGCAAAACCGGTGAAAAAAAAGGGCTGTTACAGTTATTAACAGTCGATAAAACGATCCATCCACCGGCTTATAAAACAGAGCCCATTAATTCCCGGCTGGCCATTGGAACTTTTGGCAGGCTGCCGGATAAACTACTGAAAATTTTTAATTTATTTAGCGAGGAATCGATGGCAAAAGCAACGGTTCCCATCAAGCAGCTATACGATGCCCAACAAAACGATCTGTCATATCCTGAGTTCCAGAAAAAAGAATTAACCCGGTATCAATATGATCTGTTCCGCGAACTGAAGCCTTTTATTGACACCGTAAAATGGTATCACAGCTATCCGGGCGCAGCCGGGCGAATGATTACGGCCCCCTGTCAACTTAGCCTGGAACGCCCCTTTATTAAATTTAACGTAGTCAGGGAAGATGATCATTATATTATTGAAACAATCGTTGAATTAAAAAATTCGGATTCTCCGCTCCACAGTTTTCAACGCAATGCCTTTTTTATTGAGAAAGACAATAGCTATTATTTTCTTTCGCTCCGCGATGCGCAAACGCTGGATTGGCTGGAAACCCAGTTGCACAGAGCATCTAATGATCAAAATCAGCTCGGCCGGATACTGGATGCCCTGCAGGATAAATACCCGGTAAACCGGAATGAACTGGAGCACAAAGAAACGATTGAAGTGCTGCCGCAACCCCGGGTGCTGCTGAGCGAGCTGAATGATTCGTTTTTAATGCTCACACCGCAATGGTTGTACGATGGCTGGCTGGTGGAAGGCGACTGGGAAACAGAAACGACCATTCATCAAAAAGATACGGCGCTTGTTATTTCCCGGAATAAAGCGGCTGAGGAGGAATTAACAACTTTATTGACATCCTTGCATCCCAAATTCGCCGATCAAAAGAGGGGCTATTATTACCTTTCCTTTGCCGAGGCCCAAAAGCGGCAATGGTTTCCGAAAGCCTATCATCAATTGCTGACCTCCGGCATTGAACTGGCAGGCATGGACCTGTTAAAACATTTCCGCTACTCGCAGCACCTTCCGGAAACCCATTTGGAGCCCGCAAAAGAAGATGGCCGCGCTATTACCTACAACATAACGGTACGTTTTGGAAAAGAAAGTCTTTCCATTACCGAATTGCAGAAGGTATTGTGGGCCGGGCAAACCGCCGTGCTGTTGAAAGATGGTTCATTGGGATTGCTCAATACCGACTGGATGCAGCAATACGCAACGCTTATTAAACACGGCAAGGTCAATAAGCAGCAGCTGGTTGTTTCCCGCTGGCTGCAACTGTCTTTACAGGTATCCGAACAACCCGACCCAACAGCAGATGGGGAAGTTACCAGCTGGTGGCAACGCTGGCAGCATTGGCAACAGGGCAAGGCTGTATATCCCGTTCCGGCTTCCATCCAGGCCACGTTGAGGCCTTATCAACAGAAGGGATATGAGTGGTTTTGCCTGATGGCAGCTGCCGGAGCAGGTGGTTGTCTGGCGGACGATATGGGATTGGGAAAAACACTGCAATCGATCTGCTTTATTACAAAAATAGTAGAGGAGCACCCGGGGGCGCAGGCCCTGGTGGTGTGCCCGGCCTCATTGATCTATAACTGGGAACAGGAATTGAAAAAATTTGCTCCGCATGTAAGCATTGCAGTGTATCATGGAGCACAGCGTACTTCCACTGCAATTGATGACCCATCCGTTCAGGTTTTCATTACCAGCTATGGCACGCTCCGCGCGGCCGAAGAACGATTCGCCGTCATTCCTTATAAAGTGGTTTTTATTGACGAAAGTCATAATATAAAAAATCCGGCAGCAAAAATCACCAGGGCTGTCGGTAATTTACGCGGTGATCTTTTCTTTGCCCTGAGCGGCACACCCGTGGTGAACAATACATTCGACCTTTATGCGCAATTAAACACCGTATTACCCGGGCTTTTTGGCTCACGCGAATTTTTTAAACGGGAATACGCCGATCCTATAGACCGCTATGCCGATGAAGTAAAGCAACAGCAATTGCAAAAGCTGATCGCTCCTTTTGTGCTCCGGCGCACCAAGGAACAGGTAGCCACTGACCTCCCCGAGAAAACAGAAACTATTCTTTGGTGCGATATGGGCGAAAGTCAGCGCGCTGCTTACGAGGACATAAAGGAACAGATCCGCGGTGAAGTATTTTCCGATATCAAAGCCAATGGCATCGCCAAGAGCAAGCTGAATGTGTTGCAGGGTATTTTAAAACTACGTCAGATCTGCAACAGTCCGCAATTGGTGGAAGAGGCGGCGGCATTCAGTTCTGATTCCGTAAAAATGAACATCCTGTTTGATGAGCTGGAGCAAATACTATCCCAACATAAAGTGCTGGTATTCTCTCAGTTTACGCGCATGCTGGATCTTTTGGCCGAAACCTGCGATCAGAAAAACATTCCTTATTTTCATTTCGACGGGCAAACCCCGCCGGCGCAGCGTGCCCGGATGGTGGAGGACTTTCAGCAACCAGATAATAAAACCAATCTTTTCCTCATCAGCCTGAAAGCCGGGAATGCCGGGCTGACGCTTACGGCAGCAGACTATGTATTTTTATTTGACCCCTGGTGGAACGAAGCCGTGCAGCAGCAGGCCATCAATCGCACCCATCGCATCGGCCAGCAAAAAAATGTTTTTGCCTATAAAATGATCTGCCGCAACAGCATTGAAGAAAAGATCCTCAAACTCCAGGAGCGCAAACAACACCTCGCCTCCGATCTTATCAGTGCAGATGAAGGCTTTATCAAAGGCCTTAGCCAGGAAGATGTGGAATGGCTGTTTGGATAAAGAGCAAAAAAAAGCCCGCGAACGAAACGCGGGCATTATTCATATAACCAATTTAATATGTTGCAAAAAAGCTGAGCAGGTTCGACTTTTTATTAGTGGAACTATAACTGTTATTTAAAACGGCCGTATAATTGCGTTGTACCGCATTAACAATAACAGCTGTTTTGATGATTAGCGGTGTTGTCATCCCCGTAGGATACACATAGATCGTATCGGTGGATCCGGTCGGGTACGGCATGAAGTCGGTAACCTGCGCATAAGCAATATTTTTAAATACCGGGGTGCTTAAGCCCATTTTATAAGAATAAACGTCCACATTTGAAACGCCCGGTACTTTGTAAAGAAAATTCGCAAATCGCACCCTGCACGTAGTATCAGCAGGCACCGTAATATTATTAACAACCACAAGTTGCTTG
>JAGIAQ010000054.1:3449-7190 GCA_017744795.1 Niabella sp.
GCTTGGGCGAGGTGATGGTGTCGTAAGTAAAAACACTATACTTCTTGCCCTTCTCAAAATTTTGTGAAAAAACTAAAGGCTGCTGCGCAGACGTAGCAAGTGTATCCTTAATAGTTATGGCTCTTGTACCCGGACTAACCGAAAACGCGATCGCGGTAGCCGGAAAAACACCTCCCTCGCTCACTACGGATCCGGAAATCTGGTTTCCATCAACATATATCTTGTTTCTTGCCGAATTGGCAATACCATTGAAAACCTGTACCAGTGCCGTGGTATCAGTATTGTTATTAACGGAAGCCACGTGGGGCATATCCCGTTTACACGAGCTAAAGATTGTAATAGCAGCAGAAACTATAAAAAGTAAACTACAAACGCTAATTCTTTTCATTATTAAAAGTTTTCGAATTATTTAATTAGGGTTGAGAGAACCAGCACTCATACGTATTATAATCAGTATTCAAAGCACCGATCCTTGTCAACTCAGGAATATCATATAAATATTCAGAGTTATATCTTGGCCTGCACCGGTACACATATTTTCCGTTATTGGTGCTAATAAGATAGTTTGTCGGGGCGGTTGGAGGCGGCGTAAAGTCTGTATACACCTGGTTTCCGGTCTGCGGATCTTTATCAATATAATGATATTTCCGCATATCGGTCCAGGTTTGATGCGTCCCCCAGCCATATAACGCAATATATTTTTGCAGCATTATCTGTGACAAAGTTAACCCTCCCGAGGCAGCCGGCACCACAGCAGTATTTGACAGGTACGCGTTTTTAGATGTAGGCGTTATGGAATGTCCTTGTGGAATATTGAATTCGTAGGTCGTATTAAGCATATCAAAATCAAGGCTTATTCCCTTTTTATAGGCAGTCAGCGCCATATCCTTGTCCCCTTTTTTATACGCTGCTTCCGCTATAATAAATTGCATTTCGGACGCTGTCATTAATGGCCAGGGGCCCTTATTAGTATAAACATATCTGGAGCTATCAACTGCGCCGCCTACTGTAGCATTCGCTATTGGATTCCGCCAAAAGTTTTTTGGAAAATCTTTGGTTGGACTCGATCCTCCGTATTCTGTAACGCCCAGCCACGGCATAACCCCTTTAAAAGTACCATTAGCATTTTCGCTAAGCATATACCATGCCCGGGGATCAGCAACTCCGGTAAAAGTGGCAGAATTTACACCCGACAGTAAGTTCGCAATATATCCCCCCTGTCTTATAGTACCGATATTTTGACGCGTAGGACCAAAATAACTGTTGAATCCGTTAGCGCTTGTAGCCGCAGAAAAAGTAGCAAGAATATTATCATCATTGGTCGCCAGCGAAAGATTGGCATACTTGATGGCAGAATCCGCATAATGATTTTGTGCAAAGATATTTTTGCTGCTTAAGTCAATATAAGAGCGGGCAAGGATCCCGTACACAAATTTTTTCCATTTACCCAGATCCCCTTTATTCAAATAAGCATCACTGGCGGCCAGGTTGGTCGGATTTACATTCCCGCCGGTTCTGTTCAGGTAATCCAAAGCCCTGAAACAAATAACCCTGCAGCTATCATAAAAATCTGGTTGGGTATCATAATGAAATTGCGATTGACTGGTATTAAAAGCTTCTTTCAAAATAGCATCTCCGTATTGATTCGTCAGCTCTAACCAACCCCAGGCCCGAATGGCATAAGCAACGCCAACAAAATCCCATTTTTGTTCTTCTGTTCCCCATTCAATAATACGGTTTACGTTCTGTCCATGACCATAATACACGGCACCCCAAATGGCGCCGGTATTATCACTGCCGATAGTACCTCCCATTTCACCATAGTTTTCGAAGGAACTGGTGGAGCCCCAATATTGGATATATCTGCCCAGCAGGATGTCATCTGCCTGCAACCCAAAATTGGTACCCGCTGCAGAGTTAAAGGCTGTGAACCCGCCGATCACCCCTGGCAGAATGGTCTCAATCGGAACCCGTACAGGAGCATTGGGGCTTGAGTAAGCATCATTAATTTTTTTCTGGCAGGAACTAAAGCCAACAATAACTATAGTAGCCAGATATATACATTTAAAAAAAGTATTTCGCATATAATAAGTTTTTACGTTGAATTAAAAGCGTACCCGCAAGCCAAAATTTAATCCCAAAGGTGTTGCTACACTCCCCATATCCATTCCAAAACCTCCAACACCTGAAGTGCCGGGATTATTCGCATTCACAGCCGGATCTACTCCATAATAGTTTGTAATCAATACCAGATCAGTACCGGTAACAAAGAAGCTTAAACTGTTTATAACTTTTAATTTTCTTATAGCGTTCTGCGCCAGCGTATAGCTGAGGGTCACGTCCCGCAGCCGCAGCCAGTTCACATTTTTCTGGACGTATTCTTCGTCCGGAAGCGAGGTATAATAAGAAGTGAGGTATTTGGGAACAATAGCCAAAGTATTTACCGTTGGAGTAGCCGTATTGGCATACGCATCGTTTATAACACCTTTAACAACGATTGGTGTTGACCGGTTGGAAGTACGCGCGCTTTTACCCAGGTTGGTCAGCAACTGGTCGGTTCCGTTATAAATATCGCCCCCCACTTTAAGATCCCAAAGAAAACTGAGGTTCCAGTTCTTGTAGCTAAGATTGTTTAAAGTACCCAATGTAAACTTTGGAGTACGGTCGGCAATAACGAAATTGGTTCCGGATCCGGATGTTAATGGCACGCCTGTGTTAGGATCAATTAAGATCTGACCGGCGTTGTTCCGCTGGTATTTAGACCCCGTAAGTGTCCCCGTGGAATATCCTCTTACCAAACCGGCCCTTACGTTGCTGATATAGGTATCCGAATTATAAAAGTCTTTAAGCACATCAATTGAAGAAGGCAGCGTCAATACCTTACTCCACATATGGTTGAAGTTAAACGTGATATTCCAGTTAAATTCGTTTTGCTTTATAGGCGTTGCGTTCAACGTAATTTCAAGCCCCTGATTTCTTAAAGACGCAGCGTTCTGTGTGTTTAAAATGAAACCGGTTGCATAACTGGCCCTGAATAACTGGGCAATCTGCCTGTAGCAATAAGTATTATAATAAGAAACATCAAGGCTAATTGCATTTTTCAGAAACCGCAGCTCCGTTCCTATTTCATAGGTTTTTTGCTGCTCTGGCTGCAGATTGGGGTTCGCATTGGTATAATTATAGGTATATGTTACAGGAAGCGTAGTACTGCTAAAATTATTTACAAAGAAAGATTGATTCGAATAAGGATCATTTAATCGCGCCGTCTGGGCCAGGGAAGCTCTCAGTTTGGCATAATTCAGGATATCTCCACTCTTTATGCCCGGGAAAATATCCGACATGATTAAGCTAAGGCTCGCGCCCGGATAGTTGTAATTGTTATTTTTAATGGGTATTGGGGATGCTTTTTCAAACCGGTGCGAATAGGTTAAAAAGGCCAGGTTTTTATACCCGATAGAGGCTTCTCCAAAATAAGCAAGTTCTCTGAAAATATTCAAATTGGGAAGTCCGTTATAGTTGCGCAGCAATCTTCTGCGAGTATTGACGGCAGTATTGCTGCTGTCTTTACCGGTTGAATCAATTAAATTGGTTCCATATATGGCAAACTGCTGTGTTTCAAAATCCTCCCACATGGTTCCCACCATTAACCGGGTGCTAAAATCCCCGAATTGTTTTTTTGCAGTAGCGGTGATCGTGTGGTTGTACCCTTTATAGGTTCTGTAATAATTGTCCAGACTTCCC
>JAGIAQ010000054.1:7200-26574 GCA_017744795.1 Niabella sp.
GCTGATGTCAACATATAAGATTCCGGATGATTAAACACATACCCGTTGTCTTTATAAGTATCATATCCGAACCGGCCGGAAATAGCCAACCAACTAAAGGGATTTATATCGATCCCAAGGGTTGATATCCAACGGCTCATCTGATCGCCACTGCTATTATTTTTGGCGCCCCAGAAGGGGTTATCATAGTCCTGGTTGGGATTCGTATTGTACAGAGGTAACTTATTTCCTTTTGCATCCTGATAATTACGTACATCATTATTGGCAGGCCATGCATACAAATCCACCAGATACCCGCCGGCCCCGGATGATGTAGCTGTGCTCTTTAAAGGTCTCAAATTATCCGCATTGGTGTATGCAATGGCAGGCGTTATGCTGATATATTTTCCAATTTTTGTTGTATTCGATATTTTAAAATTGTATTTGGTATACTTATTAAAAGGGATCACCCCCTCACTGGTAAAATATTGCCCGGTGGCAATAAATCCAACATTTTTGGTACCAAACTCAGCGCTTACATTATGTGTCTGAGAAAAACCGGTTTGGAAAAAATGATGCAGGTTATCATACAACTGAGTACCAGGCGCCCAGGCCGGTCCAAAGGTCGTCATCGTTCCGGAAGTCGTATTGGTTGGTAAAAAAGGAACGTTGTTGCTTGCACCCGGGCTGTAGCTATTATCCAGCTGGGCAAACCGGGTTATTTTTTGCAGCCGGAAACTATTATCGTAGGTTACAAACACTTTTCCTTTTGTAGCCTTTGCCTTTTTGGTTGTAATAACAATCGCTCCCGAGTTTGCCTGGCTTCCATATAATGCCGTAGCTTCAGGCCCTTTAAGCACCGTAACACTTTCGATGTCATTAGGATTGATATCCGCGATACGGTTGGTATTATCATTATTACGGTTGTTTCCGTCTGATGCTAACCCGATCCCACTTCCACTCTGCGAATTAGAGTTCAGGGTTTGGTTGTCCACAATAACACCATCCACAATAAACAGCGGCTGGTTATTTCCTGAAAGCGTGTTAAACCCCCTCAGTACAATTCCCGCGGAAGCCCCCGCAGCGCCTGATGTAGGTGTAACAGTTAACCCCGCTACCCGGCCTTGCAAACTGGTAACAAAATTCTCCCGTTGTGTTTTCTTAATATCATCGCCATTTACCGTTTGGACTGAATATCCCAACTCCCGGGCATTTCTCTTAATATCCATTGCCGTTACCACAACCTCCTGCATATCTGAGCTTACCTTAAGCAGGGTTATATTAACAGAGTTTTCGGCGCCTACTGTTGCTGATTGCGAAGTATAGCCCACAGAAGTAAACTGAAGTACTTCTCCGGGTGTCGCCTTTATGGTAAACACCCCGTTCAGATTGGTTGAAGTTCCCCGGCTGGTTCCTTTTATTACTACGGTTACCCCTCCCAGAGGCGTACCGTCATCCCCCGAAACCTTTCCGCTAATCGTTTTTGTCTGCCCAAAAACACTGGTACAGACAAAACAAAGTAAAATGAGCAGCAGTGAACTTGTTTGCTTACATTTTCTCATATTTCTATTTTTATTATTTTTTTACAATACAGTCACCCCTGCTTTCACATAGGGGCGCAGCAATTTGTCGCCAGGGTCCAGTTCGGTTATCAGGTAGTCGATCTGTTTTAACCCGCACACCTGCAGCGCTTCAAAAGAATTCAGTTTTTCCGCAATCGTTAAACAAACCGTTTTCGCGGCGGCAGCGATCATCGCCTTCTTTAATTCTACCACTTCCCAATCGCTGTCCGTTATCCCCCGCTGCAGATCAATCGCATTGGTCCCCAGGATGCACAGGTCGGCATTAACTTCCCTGATCCGGGCAATGGCGCTTGCCCCCACGGTGATCCGCGCTTCCTTGTTCACCCGGTCGCCCACTACGATCACGTTGATGTTCGGGTGCGACACATAAGCATTCAGTACCGGTATGCTCCCTGTTATAAAGGTTGCTTTCAAATGGGGCGGCAACTGCTTGGCCATCTCGATGATCGTAGTACCCCCGCTCGTCAGTACATACATCTGTTCTTTGATCAACCCAATCGCCTTCTGCGCAATGATCGCCTTTTGCGACTGGGAATAAACCGTACTGCTGTTAAACTGCACTTCATTAAACGCAAGCGACAAGGCCCCACCATGTACTTTTATCAACTTTCCGGCCTGGGCCAGTTCCTGCAGATCCCGTCTCACCGTATCCTCAGAAACCTTCATATCGGCACCGAGTTTGGTACTCAATACTTTATTATGCAGATTGAGCCGATGCAATATGTAAGCCTGTCGTTCTTTCTTCAGCAAAGCTGTTAAATTTGTTTTAAAGATAAATACAAAAACGGCAAAAACATGCAAAAACAAAAAAAAACATGCAAAAAAAATTAGAATCCTGCATTTACCAGCGATAAAACGCAAAACGCCCAATGCTGAACGCCTGTGACCTGAAACGATACGAACGTCAAACGATAAATTGCGTTACAGAACCAACATTGAACCTTGAACTTTGAACGATTGACCCCAAAAATTCAGTATATTTGATAATAAAAGTTGCATAAACAACCAATTTCATTAAACGCTTAACTCTATCATATGCAGGAAGCCTATATTGTAGCAGGATACCGCACCGCAGTAGCAAAAGCAAAAAAAGGCGGGTTTCGCTTTTATCGCCCGGATGATCTGGCCATTACCGTTATCAAAGGCCTTATGGCCACCGTTCCTCAGCTGGAGGGTAAGCGGGTGGACGACGTGCTCGTGGGCAATGCCGTGCCCGAAGCAGAACAGGGCCTGCAGGTGGGGCGCATCATCGCCGCCCGTGCCCTGGGCATTGAAGTGCCCGGCGCTACCATCAACCGCTATTGTGCATCCGGACTGGAAACGATCGCTATGGCGACCGCCAAGATCCGCACAGGCCAGGCCGATTGTATTATCGCCGGCGGCACCGAAAGCATGACCATGGTGCCGGCATCGGGCTGGAAAACGGTTCCCTCCTTCCGGATCGCAACCGAAGATCCCGATTATTACCTGAACATGGGCCTCACCGCCGAAGCTGTTTCCAAAGAATTTAATATTTCCCGGGAGGCAGCAGACCAGTTTAGCTTTCACTCGCACCAAAAAGCGATCAACGCCATCAGCAACGGCTATTTCAAAGAAGGCATTCTGCCCGTCACCGTTGAAGCCGTTGGTATGGACGCCAAAGGAAAGCGACAGGTCACCCAATTTACCGTTGATACGGATGAGGGCCCGCGGGCAGACACGTCTATGGAAGCGCTGCAAAAACTAAAGCCGGTGTTTGCCGCCAATGGCGTGGTAACCGCAGGCAATTCCTCGCAAACCAGTGATGGAGCGGCTTTCGTGATCGTGATGGGTGAAAAAATGATGAACGAACTGCAGCTAAAACCCATCGGAAGATTAGTGTCCAGCGCCGTAGCCGGCGTACACCCGCGCATTATGGGTATCGGCCCGGTGCACGCTATTCCTAAAGCATTAAGCCGCGCCGGACTGTCTCTAAACGATATCGATCTCATCGAACTAAATGAGGCCTTCGCCGCCCAATCTCTTGCGGTAATAAAGGAAGCACAGCTGGACCCTGAAAAAGTAAATATTAACGGCGGCGCCATTGCCCTGGGGCACCCGTTGGGCTGCACAGGGTGTAAACTAACCGTCCAGATCCTCAGCGATCTCAAACGCCTCAACAAAAAATACGGCATGGTAACCGCCTGTGTGGGCGGCGGACAGGGGATTGCGGGGGTTATTGAAAGAATATAGAATAAGAAATGAAAAATAAGGAATGAGAAAGGGTATTCCATTAAATTAGAAATTTTCATTTCTAAAGACGAACTACTTTCTCATTTTAAATTCCTTATTCCTTATTTAATATTCCCCTGGGGGCCAGCTTTTGCACTACTATCAGCTTTACTTGTGTCACTCACTTAGGCTTCAGTACTACTATCAGCACCCATTCAAGACCTGTGAGGTTTCTGCTACCTGGAATGGTTAAACCTCACAGGTCTTTGCTCTTGAATGCAAAACATCATCCTGAACGAAGTGCAGCGGAGTGAAGGATCTCATTCCCCGCAGAAACGAGGCCAAATCAGCATATCGGTTTTTAGGCATTAAAATTGCATTTTCCTTAACAAGCATTAGCCTCAAACTTGCGTCTGTGCTTAAAGCAATTTTTAATTTTTAAAATCCGTACTATGAAATCAAAACTTTTTTTATTCGCATTGGCTATTGCCCTTTTTGGTGTTGTTCAGTCTGCGCAGGCCCAGGGCCGGGGTTATTACAAACACAGGGATCATGATGAGGACCGGTATGAGCACCGGGGCAACTATGGCTACCGCCACGGAGATGACGAAGACGATAACGACCAGGGTGGGCGCCGCGGCTATTACAGGAACAATAATTATGGGTACTATCGCAGTCTGCCTCCCGGTCAGGCTAAAAAATATTATGGCTATAAATCCGCCAGATACTTTGCCCCCGGGCAGCAGAAAAAAAGATACCAGTATTACAACAACCGCTATGACAACCGGTACTATTATAACCAGGGCTATTCCCAACAGAACGCTTTGAGCAATGTATTAGGATCGTTACTGGGCTACTAGCCTTTAGCAATTGTTAAAAAAGTCGTCGCTTTAAACCCCGCGCTGTATTTTGGATCAAAAAATTATGCGCGGGGTTTTTGAATGGTGTTCAAGGCAGGGTTCCCAAACATTTTATTTTTATTAACATCGGTCCGAAGGGTTACATCGTCTATTAAGTAGTTTAGTTTTAATCAGTAACCTTAAAAAATGCAATTATGAAAATGAAGCTTATTTTACTGGCGTTTGTGTTGTTGGGCTTTGGTGCTATCCGGGCAAACGCGCAGCATTATCGGTACGAAAGGAATTATCATCATCGTTATTATCGTCCGCATCGCCCGGCTGTAAGTGTGGTATATTATCCAACTTACAGGCCGTATTACTATCACAGGCATTACCGTCCCCGTTATTATGACAATTATTATTCTTACCGTTACCGGCACATGCCTCCCGGTCAGGCTAAAAAATATTACGGCTACCGGTCCGGAAGGGATTTTGCTCCCGGGCATAACCGGTACAGGGATTAGGCGGTTTCACTTTTAATAAAAAGTTTAACTTTACAATACAAATCCAATTTTCAAAATGAAAACTTCAATATTCAAAAAAACAAAGGCTGCCTGGCTGGGGCTGGCAGCGCTGGTCGTTGTTGGTTTCAGTTCCTGTGCAGATACCTATTATCCATATAATGATGGATATTATGATGATTACGGCTATTACCCTGGTTATTATGGGTATGGCTACTGGCCGGGGTATTATGGCTATTATGGCTACTATGGTGGCGGGTACAATAACTACTATTATAATAATGGCAGGTACTACAGAAGGTCTTACGGGCGTTACGGGCAAAACGATTCGCGGGCAAGGGCAACGGCTTCCAGGGCTAATGCAAATGCCTATCGTAACTACAACAACAGCCGGACGAATGCAAACGCAAACGCCTACAGAAACTACAATAACAGCAGAGCGAACGCTAATAGTGGGCGTATGCAGGCGCCGCCGCAACGGATGCAGTCAGCGCCGCAACGTTCCTACAGTGCGCCCATGCGCAGCAGTGGCGGATATAGTGGTGGATATTCCGGCGGTTCCGGAAGAGGCGGCGGATACAGCGGCGGCGGCGGTGGCCGGCACAGGTAAGCTTAGCTGGATCAATAAAAACTTTAAAAGCCGTAAACAAACCGTTTGCGGCTTTTTTTGTGCAAACGGATTTTAGCATTTTTTTATCATTTTACTGCAGTATCAGGCTACGCTTTTTTTCATTCCTATCGTCAAATGAGTACAATTAAAAAGCTATGAACAAGAATATTATAAAATTCGGCATGTTCCTTTTGGGAGCCTTGCTTTTGTTAGCCAACAGCAGTTTTGCTCAATACAGAAGACATATGCCCCGGCCGAGGTACTACCATTACCGGTCGGCCCCAAGGGTATCAGTAGGCATTGGAGTGGGTGGTTACGGCCCCATGCGCCCCTATTATGGCTACGCGCGTCCGGGCTTTTCTTTTGGCTTTGGACTCCCTATCGGCGCTTTTTATGGCTCGCTGCCAATAGGCTATTCCCGTTTTTATTTTGGCGGGATTCCTTATTATTACTATGACAACACCTATTATATTCAAAGCAACCAGGGGTACGAGGTAGTTGCGCCCCCGCTGGGCGGCACGTTACAACACCTGCCAAGAGGCACCCGCCTGGTAAGGATCAACGGGCAAAACTACTATGAATTTAACGGAACCTATTTTTCGCCGGATATAGATGGCAGCGGACGGAAGTATTACGTAGTAGTAGGCACTAATGGCGAACTGA
The DNA here is from genome assembly GCA_017744795.1 of Niabella sp. Lineage (GTDB taxonomy): Bacteria > Bacteroidota > Bacteroidia > Chitinophagales > Chitinophagaceae > Niabella. The sequence continues at coordinate 13,586 of JAGIAQ010000054.1, forward strand.
ACCTGGATGAGGCAGACAAGGCCCGTTCCGGTGCAGAAAATAATCAGAATTATCGTGACGCCCCTAACGACAACCACCCCGGGTCTTTGCAAAACACTCCGATGCAACAGGAGACACCGGATTACAATAATGATGACAATAGCAAGCAGGAAAATGCGGCGCCCGCGGAAAACAATGGCAGCTACGATGCGAATGCCGGCTATGATAACCGTCCGCAGGTAGGCGATCAGTTTGACCAATTGCCTAAAAACAGCAAAGCGGTAAACCTGGATGGCAAACGGGTGTATGTGTCACCCGCCGGAACTTATTATAAAACGGTAACCGTGGATGGAAAGACGGTTTATGAGGTAACCGATAATAAAAGATAAACGATTTTAACGCGCGTTCGGCGCTTGTTTTAGCAAAAAGTGGCAGAGCGGTCTCAGGGCCGCTTTTTTTATGATTCCATTTGGTAGCGGTGTAAATAACTTTGAAGGATGATTTACAGGCGAACACTACTTCAATTATCGCTCCTGCTGGGCCTGTTGCTCGGCTTCCTGGGAGGAAAGAGCCAGCAGGAAGCCAATTCTATGTTGTGGCGCATCAGCGGCAATCATTTAAAGGCACCTTCCTACCTGCTGGGCACGCTGCATATTTCCTGTGGCGATGATTTTGAGATTAAGCCCAAGGTAAAGGCGGTGCTGCAATTGGTAAAAACGATCACCTTTGAAGCGGATATTAATAACACCGAGGGGGGCGACAGGTTATTGGAACTGACCAAGCCGGTGCCAGGTATCCTTGATACGCTGCAACCGAGGAAACTAAAATTGCTGGACAGTTTGCTGAAACAAAATAACCTGACGCAGGATGCGCTGCGGTACACATCTCCCTTTGGCCTTATGTCTGTTTTAACAGTAAAAACCTTTAACTGCCCGAATGCTTCCGGTATCAAAATGATGGAGCCGGAGCTGTATAGCATTGCGCAGAATTATTCGTTGCAGGTAGATCACCTGGAATCCGTCGATTACCAGATCGGACTGGTTCAATCGACGAATACGATCGATGAGCTGATCGCATCCATGCAGGACATGAAAACAGCGCCGGCATTCACCAAACAATTGGTTCAGGATTATCGAAACGAAAATTTATCGAAACTGACCGCGCTCATGAATAATCCACGCTTTATGAACCCGGCGGATGAAATAAAGCTGTTGCGGGAGCGTAACAGGAACTGGATCACCCTCCTGCCGGAAAAAATGAAAAGCAGCCCTACCCTTTTTGCCGTGGGCGCGGGGCACCTGGGCGGCACCGATGGCTTAATTAACCTGCTGAGGAAAAAAGGATACACACTTACCCCGGTGTATAATTAGGAGAATTTGATTGCACGCAAAGGAGCAAGGACGCAAGAATTTCACGCGGAGGCGCAGCGGAGCAAGGACCCAACGCATCTCCTTTCTCATTCCTTATTTCTAATTTCTTATTTTACATTTTCTTCGCCTGCTGCATGGGGTTGCTGCCCGAGCTTTGCCCGCGGGCCATGGCCTGTTTTTGAGAATAGGCCTTAAACCGGGTAGGCTCAGGCATGGTATTCCATAAATTGTTCGACTCGTCAATATCCGCCGTTTCGCGTAATGGATCGAGGCGAATGCCCGCCGCCTCTTTATTTTTCATAAACAATTTCTTCACTTGCTGCTCATTATGCCGCCAAATCTGCGCAGGAATACGATCCATTTCTTTGGTACCGTCTTTATAGGTCCATTCAATAATAATGGGCATTACCATTCCACCTTTATTGGAAAAGCTCAACTCATAAAAATACTTACCGCTCAATTTTTGTTTCGCCTCCGGACTGAGCGCCGCGGCGGTTTCCGGCAGGTCTATGGTTACTTTTTTTGTGGAATCATATTTTTCCTGCCCGCGGTCGTAGCGCCAGTAAAAATCGCGTGCACCCTTATCCGCATCGGTATAAAAGGTTATATTCTTATCCTCCCTGTTCCGGATCTTGGAAATATCTTCAAAGGCATTCACTTCTGGAGCATCCACTTTTTTTACCATTTTTCTGGGTTCGGGTAGTTTGCTATCTAGGTCTGCCCTGGCAAATTTTACGGAGTCCAGCGAAATATCTACCGGATCAATTCCGTAAAACCAGCCCCGCCAGAACCAGTCCAGGTCCTCGCCACTGGCGTCTTCCATCGTCCGGAAAAGGTCCGCCGGCGTGGGATGCTTAAAGGCCCAGCGGCGCGCATATTCTTTGAAAGAATAATCAAATAACTCCCTGCCCATAATGGTTTCCCGCAAAATATTCAGGCCGGTTGCCGGCTTCGCGTAAGCGTTCGGCCCGAACAGCTCAATATTCTCTGAGTTGGTCATGATGGGCTCCAGCTGATTTTTGGGCAGCTTCATGTAGTCCACAATCGTCCAGGCGGGCCCGCGTTTGCTGGGGAATTTATTGTCCCAAAGCTCTTCAGTTAAATATTGTACAAAAGTATTCAATCCCTCATCCATCCAGGTCCACTGGCGTTCATCGCTGTTCACGATCATCGGAAAAAAGTTATGCCCCACTTCGTGTATGATCACGCCCAGCATCCCGTTCTTTGTGGCTTCGCTGTAGGTGCCGTCTTTTTCTGTGCGGCCATAGTTAAAGCAGATCATCGGGTATTCCATGCCATTGGCGGCTTCTATACTTTGCGCCACGGGATAAGGATAAGGAAAGGTAAAAGAAGAATAGGTTTTAATGGTATGCGCTACCGCTCTGGTCGAAAATTTGCGGTACAAGCCATAAGCCTCTTTTCCATAAAAGCTCATACACATTATCTTTTTACCATTGATCCGCTGTGGCATGCCATCCCATATGAATTTGCGGGAACTGGTCCAGGCAAAATCACGCACATTATCCGCTTTAAAGTGCCAGGTCTTTGTTTGCGTGCTTTTATTTTTTTCAGCAGCCGTAGCTTCATCCAGGGTCACGATCTCCACCGGTTCTTTTGAATTGGTTGCCTGCTGGTAACGCTCCAGCTGCGCCTTTGACAGTACCTGGGCGTAGTTCTGACATTCGCCGGTGCTGCCGATAATATGATCGGCGGGCACGGTCATTTCCACATCAAAGTTCCCGAAGGTGAGCGCGAATTCGCCCCGGCCGGTGAACTGATGATTCTGCCAGCCCTGGAAATCGCTGTACACACAAACCCGCGGGTACCACTGCGTCATGGTAAACAAATAATTGCCATCGCCTGGAAAATATTCGTACCCGCCGCGACCACCATAGGTCATGCGATCAGATATTTTGTAGGACCAATCTATTTTAAACTGAAAGCGCTGACCAGGCTTTAACGGTGCCGGCAGGTCTACCCGCATCATTGTTTTATTAATGGTGTAAGGGATTGCCTTCCCGCTCATATCGGTGATCGCTTTTATCTTGTGCCCATAGCCATTGTCCGGGCCCGCATCCTCTTCCATTCGCGTAACCATCTTATCCGTAACAGCTTCCGGCAACGCAGAACTGTTCTGATAGTTGGCATTATTAATATTGCTGTGCTCGTTTTCATCCAGCTGGATCCAGATATAGGTGAGCACATCCGGAGCGTTATTGAAATAATTGAGCGTTTCACTACCCGTCAGTTTAAGATTTTTTTCATCCAGCACAGCTTTGATTACATAATCGCAACGCTGCTGCCAGTATTTGGAACCCGGCGCACCACTTGCCGTACGGTATTCATTAGGAGTAGGCAGTATGGTACCCAATTGTTCAAACTTGTTACCATGGTTGCTTTGGGGATTGTTCTGAATATTTTGCGCCCGGGATTGCACCATACAAAAACAACCCATTGCCAGAAGAATTTTTCTCATTTGTTCAGTTTAACTCAATAAAGGGATCCGCTCAATAGCCATCTTTACCGATAAAAGAAAGACGATTGCAGAAACCACAAAAATATAGATTTGCTGAGGAATTTTTATAGCATCGAGGATCAATTTGGAAAGCAGCAGGATCAGTAAAACGGCTAACACCTGTCCAGCCTCCAGGCCCAGGTTAAAACCCAGCAGGCTACTGCCGATGGATTGATCTCCCGCGATCATGATGCGGAGCGCGTTGGCAAAGCCCAGGCCATGGATCAATCCGAAAAACAAAGCCATAAAGTAATTGACATTTACTTTTTGCAATTGCCTCCTGCGCAGGATATTCCACAGTGCGGTAATTAAAATAGTTACCGGAATCAGGAACTCCACCCAGGCGGAAGAGACTCGAATGATATCAAAAACGCTTAATGCGAGGGTTACCGAATGTCCTATGGTGAAAGCCGTTACCAACACCAATACTTTCTTCCAGTCGCGCAGCGTATAAATGATAGCTAACGCCAGGATAAATAACTGGTGATCCAGTGCATCCCAGCTGATGATGTGCCTCCACCCTTCCGTAAAATAAAATGTAAAACTGTTCATATAGCCAACGATCAAATATAATTAACCATCTTTACACTATTAAATGAAATGTATTAATGGCTAAAGGGATCAATAAATGGCGCTCTATTTTTTTTGCTTTTGCTGTGTTGCTATGCGGCACTGCATTTTGCATGCGGTCCTGGCATCCTTTCCATGTAAGCGCTTCGGAGATCGAGTATAATGCCAAAGCCAAACAGCTGGAGATCAGCAGCAAGATCTTCACCGATGATTTCGAAAAGGTGTTGGAGCGCATCTACAAAACAAAAGCTGATTTTAATAATAAGGCATTAAAGCCAACGATGGATGGGCTGGTAACGCAATACATCACCACCCATTTAAGTGTGCGCACCAGGGGCCGGCTGCTTCCTTTGAAATTTTTTGGCTGGGAGGTGGATCACGAAGCAGTTTATATTTACACAACCGCAGCGGCTCCTGATTTCGATCCGAAAAATATTGCTATTGAGAATACGATCCTGTATGATCTTTTTGAAGACCAGCTGAATATTGTGCATTTTATAGTGAACGGGAACCGGAAAAGCAGCAAGTTAAATTATCCGGAACGGAAGGTGGGGTTTAGTTTTTAAGGGAATGCTAAACGCGGAACGCCAAACGCATAATGCGCAATGCTAAATGCGTAACGCTCAACGCCAGAAACCTGTAACTTGTAACCTGCAACCAGCCTACTCCTCCTCCATCTCATCCCGAAGCTCCTGGCTGATGGTTACCAGAACCTTATCGATCCGGTGGCCGTCCATGTCTACGATCTCCAGGTCGAAGCCGTTCCAGTCCAGTTTATCGCCGGTGGCCGGGATCTGTTTTAACCGGTGCAGGATGAATCCCGCCAGGGTATCAAATTCCTGCTCGCCTTCATTCATCCATTCGGCCTTATCGAAATAGGTAAGAAAATCGTAGAAGGGGATCTGGGCATCCACCAGGAACGACCCGTCTTCCCGTTCCGTGATTTCATAATCATCTTCATTCTCTTCCGGCATATCCCCGATAATGGCTTCCAGGATATCATTTAGCGTGATCATCCCCAATACGCTGCCGTATTCATCCACAATAAAGCAGGAATGCAACTGCGATTCTTTGAACTTCTCCATCACCCTAAAAGCTGTATTATTCTCCGGAACAAAAAGCGCCGGCCGCATCAGGTCTTTAAAGGGAACCGTATGTTTATTGGTATAGAGGTCTTTCAGAGAAATAACCCCTTTTATGTGATCAATTTCGCCATCGCAGATGGGATAAATCGAATGGGGTTCATTGAGGATCGTTTCCCGGATGGCTTCCTCTGTATCATCTACGTTAAACCAAACAATATCACTGCGGTGGGTCATTAAAGAGGTAATGTTCCGGTCGCTGAGATGAAACACCCGCTCAATGATCTCCTGTTCGGTTTCCTCAAGGGTGCCCTGCTCGGCCCCCTCGTTGATCATGGCTTTTATTTCCTCTTCCGTTACCTGGTTGTCTTCGGTTTTGATGTTTAATATCTTGCTGATCAATCCGCTGGATTTGGTCAGCAGCCAAATAAACGGGTACGTGATCTTACTGATGAACTGCATGGGCTGTGCCACAAACTTTGCGATCTTTTCCGGCCGCGACAGGCCGATGCGCTTGGGCACCAGTTCTCCGAAAATAAGCGTAAAATAAGTGATCAGGATCACCACTGTGGTGGTAGCCACGCCCTTGCTGTAAGGCGCAATGGAGGGAAACCGGTTCAGAAAATCAACAATATATCCGGTTATTTTCTCCCCGGAATAAATACCGGTAAGGATGCCAATAAGCGTAATGCCGATTTGTACCGTAGAAAGAAATACATCCGGATGATTGGCCAGCTTCAGGGCATCAGCTGCTTTTTTATCTCCCTTGGCCGCCTGCGCCTCCAATCGTGCCTTCCGGGCGGATACAAGAGCTATTTCAGCCATTGAAAATAGTCCATTGAGTAAAATCAATAAGGCTATTATAAATAATTCCATTAATCTAATTGAGTTGATTGCTTATCGAAGATAACAAATCCAAATCTTTTATTAAACAGGTTACCCCAAAACACTCCTATGAGAATGCCCAAGAGGGAACCCGCCAGTACGTCGAAGGGATAATGCACTCCAACGTAGATCTGGGCAAAACCGATAATACCGGCCCAAACCAGCAGCACCCAGGCGTAACAGAAAAAGGACCGGAAGGTTATAAAAAAGAAGGTGGCTATGCCAAAATGATTGATGGCGTGGTTGGATACAAAGCTGAACCCGCCGGAGCAGCGCCCCAGCAGCATCCGCACATGACCGGTCATTTCCAGGTCGTTGCAGGGCCGCAGCCGTTCAAAAACGTCTTTAAAGGCATGTACTCCAATCAGATCAGTACTGGCAGCCGTGCAAATAAACAGCAATATCCACCAGGCTCCTTTTTTCTTAAAATTTATGAGTACAAAAACTACAGCAAACAGGTAAAGCGGCGCCCACACAAAAGGATTCCGGAATACCGGCATCACTGCATCCATAAAAGGATTGGCTCCTTTTACATTGATCAGCTCAAACAACCAGCGATCCGGTTTTACAAACCAGTCGGGGAGCGGTATATACAGAAAATGAGCCATCCTGCAAAAGTAGGGATTAGAGAGGATAATGGTTACAGGTTTCAGGTTACTGGTGTTGAGCGTTCCGCTTTCAAGGTTCGTTCAGTAATGCAATTTTTCGTTTCTCGTCTATCGTTTAACGTTCATTATTGTTTCAGGTTACCGGTTGCAGGTTTCAGGTATTGAGCGTTCCGCATTCAAGGTTCGTCCAGTAATGCAATTTATCGTTTCTCGTCTATCGTTTGACGTTCGTTATTGTTTCAAGCGTTCTGCGTTCAGCACTGGGCATTAGGCGTTCCCCGTACCCTAATCCGGGTATATATTGTAAAATATTGATTATGAAAACATAACAGCTATTCATTACGCCAACAGTCATCAATCTTATCCACAAAACCTTAAATGTAACCGCCCCTCCTTAATTTTGCTCCCCGGCTGTTTATGGTCGGGAAAAGGAAATCATACAGAACATGTCTCTTATAAAAAGTATATCCGGAATACGCGGAACGATTGGTGGAAAAACAGGCGAAACGCTGTCACCGGTTGATATTGTGAAATTTACAGCCGCTTATGGTACCATACTCCGGAAAGCTGCCGGCAACAGAAAGAAAATAAAAGTGGTAGTAGGCCGGGATGGACGTATTAGCGGGCCCATGGTAAGCAGCCTGGTTACCGCAACCTTAACCGCCCTGGGCATTGATGTGATTGATTTGGGACTGAGCACTACCCCTACGGTAGAAATTGCCGTTCCAAAGGAAAAGGCCGAAGGCGGCATTATCCTTACCGCCAGCCACAATCCTAAAGAATGGAACGCTTTGAAACTTTTAAACAGTGAGGGAGAGTTTATTTCTGCCGAGCTGGGTAAGCAATTACTTGAAATTGCTGCCGCTGAAGATTTTGACTTTGTATCGGTTGATAAACTGGGCACAATAAAGCAGGATGATTCGTACCTGCAAAAACATATCGACGCCATACTGGCCTATCCCCTGGTAAAAAAGGAAGCCATTGCCAAAAAGAATTTTAAGGTAGTAGTAGATGCTATCAATTCAACAGGTGCCACTTTTGTTCCCGCCCTGTTAAAGGCATTGGGTGTAACCGACGTTATTGTGCTGAACAGTGATGTGTCCGGAAATTTTGCACATAACCCTGAACCGCTGCCCGATCACCTCTCTGAATTATCCAGCACAGTGGTACGGGAAAAAGCAGACCTGGGTATTGCCGTGGACCCGGATGTAGACCGGCTATGCTTTGTAAATGAAGACGGCAGCATGTTTGGCGAAGAATATACACTGGTAGCTGTAGCCGACTACATCCTTTCGCAGCGCAAAGGCAATACGGTTAGCAATATGAGCAGTACCAAGGCGTTGAAGGAAATCACCCTGAAGCACGGCGGCACTTATTACCCCTCTGCTGTGGGTGAGGTAAATGTTGTGACCAAGATGAAAGCAGTAAACGCTGTTATTGGCGGTGAAGGCAATGGCGGCATTATAGTACCTGATTTTCATTATGGCCGCGATGCGCTGATCGGCATTGCCTTGTTCCTGAGCCACCTGGCAACACAAAAAGGAAGTATCAAATCCCTCAGAAGATTATATCCTGATTACTTTATCAGCAAGAACAAGATCGAGTTGGATAAAGGAACGGACCTGCCCACTATCCTGACCAAGATCAAACAGAAATACAGCAAACTGCCAGTGAACGATGAAGATGGGCTGAAGATTGAGTTCGATGAGGACTGGGTTCATTTGCGCATGTCCAACACCGAACCCATCATTCGCATTTATTCTGAAAGCGATTATGAGGTAAAAGCGAAGAATATTGCGCATAAGCTGATGCAGGATATTAAGGAGAATATGTAGGGGAACGCTCAAGGCGTAACGCAGAATGCTCAACGCACAATGTTCAACATTGAATACAGAGTACCGGCGACCGGCATCCAGTAACTCGAAACAATAACGAACGTCAAACGTGAGACGATAAACGGGAAACCGTTTCGGGAGAACACCTGGAACCTGTAACCAGCAACCCGCAACCCGGAGCATAGTCTACAAAAAACATATGCCAGCACTTTCGTAACTTTGCCGCTCATTTTTTGCCGGGAGGAGACATACCGGATAAAAAGGAGGACATTTGATGACAACAATATACTTAGACAATGCCGCAACTACCAGCCTGGATAAGGAAGTGCTGGATGCGATGCTCCCTTATATGACCACAAGCTTTGGAAACCCTTCCTCCGTGTATTCGTACGGAAGAGAGACCCGGCTTGCAGTAGAAACTGCACGTAAAACAGTAGCGCGATATTTAAATGTAAAACCCGGTGAAATATTCTTTACCAGCGGGGGCACTGAAAGCAATAATACGGCTATCAGTGCATCGCTGCGCGACCTGGGTTGTACGCATATCATTACTTCGCCCATTGAGCATCACGCCGTGCTGCATACGGTGGAGCATTACTGTGACGGAAAAGAAATTACACATAGCCTGGTACAACTGTTACCCAACGGTCATGTGGACCTGAAAGACCTGGAAGCACAGCTGGCCACCATTGGTAAGAAATGCCTGGTGAGCCTGATGCACGCTAATAATGAAATAGGAAATTTATTATCAATTAATGCCGTAAGCGCCTTATGCAGAAAATACGGCGCCATCTTTCATTCGGATTGTGTGCAGACCGTTGGGCATTACCCGATCGACCTGCAACGGATCGATATTGATTTTATTTCCGCATCCGGGCATAAATTCCATGGACCCAAAGGTGCCGGTATTTTATATGTAAACAGCAACCTGCAAATAAAGCCCTTCATTTACGGTGGTGGCCAGGAACGCAATATGCGTGCGGGCACAGAAAATGTTTACGGGATCGTTGGCTTTGCTGCCGCTTTAGATGCTGCCATGACCCATTATGAACAGGAGTCAGCGTATATTAAAGATTTAAAAGCGTACATGATCGAACAACTGCAAAAGAAGATCCCTTCTGTTACCTTTAACGGCGATCATAATGGCAGTTGCCTGTACACCGTACTGAGCGCGTCTTTTCCAAAAACAGACCGGTCGGAGATGCTGTTGTTTAACCTTGACATTAATGGCATCTGCGTTTCAGGCGGAAGTGCCTGCAGCAGTGGCGCCAGCCAGGGCTCGCACGTAATTGCAGCGCTGAACAGTAATACTGATACCGTACCGGTACGCTTTTCTTTTAGCAAGTACAATACGAAAGAAGAGATTGATTATACAATCGGGAAAGTGAAGGAGCTGATGTGAGGGGTTGGTGTAAACGTTGACAAGTTGAATGGTTTAAAAGTTTACAGGGGCCTCCTTTGCTGGTGTTGCGCGCCGCCTAGCGCCAAGCTAAAACACCAGCAAAGGAGTCGTTGGTGTTTGGGCCAGCGCACTCTTTCTACACGCAACACCAATGATAGCCCGACGGATAGTTGATGAGTTGAAAGGTTGATAAGTTTACAGGGGGCCTTAAACGCTATCCTTTATCCGCCAGGGCGGATTCAGCCTGTTTTCACCAGCATGATAAATGATTATTTGATTGTTGTCGGGGTCCTTTAATCTTGCTTCGCGCCATAGCCAGGGCTGATCAACAGGCATCACGTCAATAACAACTCCAAGATTAATTAACCGGTTTATCTCTTCATCCACATTACTGGTTTCAAAATAAATCCAGGCGCTATTTTCGCCATTAGGCTGATCCGATTGATGCAATGAAAAACTCGTATTTCCGTCAGCACAAACAAACCGGGCATACTTCGGTAACGATTTCACAATAAGTTGTAATCCTATCTTTTGATAGAATACAATTGATTGCTCTACATCCCGCACCATTACTGTTATTTGATTCAGATTCATATCTGCCATTTAACCCGTCAACCTGTAAACTTATCAACCAACTAACATTTCTTTCCTCCGCTCACCGATCTGCTGCCGCCACATGGCATAATACAGTCCTTTACGTTCCAGCAATTCATCATGGTTCCCGGTTTCAACAATATCGCCGCGTTCCAAAACATAAATACGATCGGCGTGCATAATAGTGCTCAGGCGGTGCGCAATTAAAACGGTGATCTGGTTTCCTTTCGAGGACACTTCCCGTATCGTTTTGGTTATTTCCTCTTCCGTAATAGAATCCAGAGCAGAGGTAGCCTCATCAAATATCAGCAGGTGCGGGTTGCGTAACAGCGCCCGCGCAATGGCGATACGCTGGCGTTCCCCACCGCTTAATTTCAGTCCGCCCTCGCCAATAACCGTATCTATCCCATTTTCTGCACGCTCCAGCAATTTCAGGCAACTTGCCTTTTCCAGTGCTGATTGCAGTTGCGCTTCAGTAGCCTTCGGATTCACAAACAACAAATTATCCTTTATGGGCCCCGCAAACAGCTGTGTATCCTGGGTTACAAAGCCCAGCTGCCGGCGCAATTCATCGAAATCGATTGCAGCGCCATCAACGCCATTATAATTAATGGTTCCTTTTGCGGGGCGATATAATCCTACCAGTAATTTGACCAGGGTGCTTTTTCCGGACCCACTCGGTCCCACAAAAGCAATCGTCTCGCCCTTGCTTACATCAAAAGAAATATTGTTTAAGGCATTAAAATGCGCCGTCTGGTGCCGGAAGGCAACACTTTTAAATTGCAAGTATTCCAGCAGGCCAATATGCTGCGGTGTAAGCGGCTTTAGTTCTGCCTTGCGCAACATCAGGTTATGAAAATTATTGAGAGACGCTTCTGCTTCACGGTAAGAGATAATGATATTGCCCATCTCCTGCATGGGTCCAAAAATGAAGAAACCGTAAAAAGAAAGAGATAAATATTGGCCGGGGGTGATGGCATCGCCGAAGATCAGCCACAACAGCGTGAAGGCAATGATCTGCTGTAAAAAGTTAACCATGGTACCCTGGATAAAGCTCAGCGCCCGGATGCTTTTTACCTTTTTCAGCTCCAGCCCCAGGATCTTAAAGGTGTTGTTATTCAAGCGCTTCACTTCCTGCTCCGTCAATCCCAGGCTTTTCACAATTTCAATATTCCGGAGGCTTTCCGTTGTAGTGCCCGCCAGCGCGGTTGTTTCCATAACGATACGTTTCTGGATCACCTTGATACGTTTGCTCAACAGGCTGGTAACGATGGCAATGGCAAAAATACCCACGGTGTATACCGGCATAATGGCCCAATGCAGCTGAAAGGCATAGATCGACACAAAAACGATACTGACGATAATTGCGAAAAATACATTAATAAAATTCGTTATAAACTTTTCTGTATCGGTGCGCACTTTCGTCAATATGGAAAGCGTTTCGCCGCTGCGCTGATCTTCAAAATCCTGATAGGGCAGTCGCATGGAATGTTTCAGTCCGTCGGTAAAAATGGTGGCGCCGAATTTCTGGATCACTACATTTACAAAATAATCCTGGAAAGCCTTAGCGATGCGGCTTACCATCGCGGTGCCGATCAGCAGCAGTAAAAAGAAAATCAGCCCGTGATAACCGCTGCCGCCAAACAAATATTCATGGCCGGTGCGGGGGATCGTTTTTGCTTTATCATAATGATGCGGGTGGTTAGCGAAAAGATCCAGCAGCCGCCCGCTGATCATGGGTGCAAAAAGAGAAAACACCTGGTTGATGGCTGCCAGCAACAGCGCCAGCAGCACCAGCCACCGATAAGGTTTTAGATATTGAAGAAGAATGCGCATATATTTCTGTTAAAAATCCGGAGTTACAAAATTGCATCAAGAATTTTTAACAACAAATAATTTAGATTAAGGTTTATCCCCCAGGGGGAATAAAAAATATTGAATAAGGAATATAAAATGCAGAAGTGGTTCCCAAAGGTAAGGTTCTGAGAGTTGATAGGCGTCATTTTTGCAACGGATCCTATTTTTAGGATGGCTTTCGCGGCTATTATATGTCCTTTCCGAAAATATTAAACAGAGCGCACCTCCCCCGGAAAGCGCCCTTTTACATTCCTTATTTCTTATTCACTGTTGTCCGGGGAAAAATAATTAA
>JAGIAQ010000055.1 GCA_017744795.1 Niabella sp.
CCCTTTCGGGGTTCAATATCAAAACGGTTTCAATTCGACCATCGGTTACACCGATGGCTATTCAAATAATACCCCTTCGGGGATAATAACCTCAACTTGATGCGTATGCGATGGTTATTGGAATGCGGGGAACCTATATCGAATGTGGAGAGATCATAAAAACCTCCCTTGCCGGATTCCCCTGCTGATAGTATTACTGATGCCGAAGAGTGTTCCGATAGCTATCGGAACAAGCAAAGCTGGGCATTACGCTATTGTTCACTACATGATGAATACAACATCATTCGTGTATTTGTGGCATTGATTTTATGCCGTTTGCCATTTGCTAAATCCGGAATTTTTTTTGTGCGTTCATTTTCCGCATATCGGAAACAACATCGTGTTGCTGCCGAATAGTTTTGTGCCGCAAAAAAAACTGAATGATGAACAAATATATGTTGGCGCTTTTACTACTCTGCAGCGTCTTTGTAGCAACGGCTCAAAATAGTGGAATACAAGGTCGTGTAATAACGGCCGACAAGCAACCGGTTGGCCGTGTAAGTATTGTGCTGAAAGACACTAAATGGGGAGCAGTGTCGGATGATGATGGTAAATACTATATTAAAAATATTAAGCCCGGGGATTATGTTGTGGAAGTGTCCTTAACTGGCGATGTGAAGGAGCGGAGAGCGGTTTCCCTAAGCCCCGGCACCAATTTGGAACTGGATTTTTCGATTGGAGAAACCACCAGGGAACTGGATGAAGTAGTAGTGGAAACCAATAAGATCATGAACCGCGCCAGTGCCTACTCCAATAAACTACCCCTGGTCAACCTGGAGAACGCACAGGTGGTTACGTCCATTCCAGACGTGATCTTGCGCAAACAAATTGCCATGACCCTGGAGGATGCGATGAAAAATGCTACGGGGGTTACCAAGCTATGGGATGCCACCAGCCGCCCTGATGGCGGATCGCTGTTTGTTAGTAGAGGCTTTATGACCACTACGAAAGCCCGCAATGGATTGCCGAATATTGTAAATACAAATGTAGACATGACGAACCTCGATAAAATTGAAGTCATCAAGGGGCCATCCGGTACCTTGTATGGCAGTATCATTAATTCATATGGCGGGCTGATCAACCGCATTACCAAGCGGCCCTATTTCTATAACGGTGGCTATGCAGATATAGCATATGGTTCCTATAATTTTATGCGCGCTTCTGCCGATGCTAATTTTGTATTGCAGAAAGATAAAACGGCAGCGCGCATCAATGTGGCCGGCCAAAACCAGGATAGCTGGCAGGATGCCGGTTTTCAAAAAAGCTATATCATTGCACCTGCTTTTTTATACAAGCCCAATGACCGTTTTACGTTGAATGCCGATGCGGAGATCGTAGGCTCGGCAGGTAACAGCAATGGCGGCAATTTTATGTTCATTCTTACCCCTTCAATGATCAATGGATCGCTGTCAGGGATGCTATCGCAGCGTTATCCCAATGATCCCGGGACGGTAAGTACCATTATGGCAAAGGCGCCCAAAACCATAAAAGAGGCCTTTGGAACCGATAATGTAAAGGATATTAAAGTAGATTATAACCGGTCCTTTATTTCAAATGACCTGTATTCCAAAACCAATACCAACTCCTTTTTTGCCGATGCCAGCTACAAAATTTCACCGCACTGGACCTCGCAAACGGCGCTTACTTATAGCCTAAGCCATAACAATGGATATATGCCCTTTCAATACCTGTTGCCGAATTACCTGGCCAGCTTCCTGAAATCGTTTACCACAACGGGCAACGCTGCTTTTGGACCCCCCGGAGCCGATAGTGTGTCGCGTATGGTGTGGCACCCTGTGGGAACTACCAAAACGTTGGATTTGCAGCAAAATTTTGTTTCAGACTATACTTTTGGCTCCATCCGCAACCGGGCGGTCATCGGCCTCGATTATTTATCATACCGGTCCGATGTTACCTATTATTATTTTAACGGATTGCTGCACGGGATAGTGCCCTATCCTTATTTGTTTGATGTAGTAGGCGTCAATGGCCAGTCGGCATCCAATAGTGTTTTTAATAAAACCAATGTTGATAATGCTTATGCAACACGGTCCGGTGGCGTTTCATTGTCTGTTTATAACCAGCATTCTTCTGTCTTCAGCGGGTATGCGAATAATATTACTAATCTTACGGATTACCTTATTGTATCGGCAGGCCTGCGGGTAGATCGTTTTGAGAACCTGCAATCAGATAAAATACAAACAAAACTTTCGCCCAGGTTTGGATTGATCTTTATGCCGGTGAAAGACCAGCTTTCGCTTTTTGCGAATTATCAGAATGGGTTTACGAACCAGTTTGGAGCAGACAAAAACAACAAGGCATTTGATCCGGAAGAAGCCAATCAAGAAGAGGTGGGAGTAAAGTATGCGTTGTTTGGTAATAAACTCACCGGAAGCATCAGCTACTATAATATCCTCGTGAAAAATATAGTGCGCCCCGATCCTTCGGATGCTAATTTCAGCATACAGGATGGCGAGCAAAAAAGCAAGGGTATAGAAGTGGAAGTGCTGGCGAACCCTGTAAATGGCTGGACGGTTTTGTTGGGTTATGGATATAATGATAGCAGAATGCAAAATGCCAGCGCGGATGTGGACGGCCTGCGCCCTGTGTCTGCCGGGCCATCTAATACTTTAAACTTCTGGACGAATTATTCTTTTACAAAAACCGCATTAAAAGGACTGGGCATAGGAGTGGGAGCGAATTATTCCGGGGAGTCTTTTGCGATCAACAGCAATGATGACGGCCAGTTGCGGCTGCCTGCTGCCACAATATTGAGCGGACATTTAACCTACGACCTCGGGCATTTCCGGATCGCAATGAAAGTGAATAATATTACGAATGAGCGTTACTGGAAGGGGTGGTCCAATTTTATTCCCCAGCAACCCCGCCAATTTATAGGAAGCATTGCGTATAAATTTTAATCCATGGAAACAGGTAAAATAAAAAAGCGGGGCTGGGCTACCCACCAGCAGCGTTGGTTTGGCAAATGGCACCTGTACCTGGGTATTATTGCCGGCGCTGTTTTGAGCCTTGTAGGGCTTACCGGCAGCATTCTTGTTTTTGGGGATGAAATTGACAGGGCATTGAACAAGGAACTTTTTCATGCCCTGGAACAAAAAAAACAGTATAGCATTGAAGAGATCGCAGCGATCGTACCACAAAAATATCCCGATAAAAAGATCGACTATGTATACCTGCCCCAGCAGGGAAACCCGAATGTTACCTATATCTGTTACAACTTTGCAAAAGAAGAACAGTTTTTTATTAATCCTTATACGGCGGAATTGGCCGGCAAACGATTATATCATAGTTCCTTTATAGGGTTTGTAACGGAACTGCACACGAATTTGCTGATCTCCGGATGGGGACAATATGTTGTTGGTCTGGCCACTTTATGTTTGCTGATCCTTACTATAAGCGGACTGCGGTTATGGGTGCCGCAGCAATATAAAAAATGGAAACAGTGGAAATCGGTGCTTACCGTAAATTTTAAATCGGGTTTTAAAAGACAGAATTACGATTGGCATAATGTGTTGGGGATTTATTCAGCCCCGGTGGTTGTGGTATTGTCGCTCACGGGTTTTGCAATGTCCTTTGGCCCGGTGTTCATTGCTTTTTTATTTATGCTCACGGGCAAATCTCCGCAATCGGTGCAGCAGGTCTTCAACCTGAAATCGGAATGGGTGGCGGAGGCTCAAAAGTTATCCCCTGTTACCGCCGCTTCAGTGGCTAAGAATAAATTCCCGGAGGCAGTGCTCAGGGGTATCGCGTACCCGGTTGATAAAAACGGAGCCTATCGTTTTGACATGTGTTCTGCCGGCGTGTCAAAAGAAGGAAACCGCATTATGGTAGGGGTAGACCAGTATAGCGGCAAGGTGCTGTTAAATAGTGAAACAGATTTTTCCGATATTGCCAATAGTTATCTCAGCTGGATCGTGCCCCTGCACCTGGGGAGTTTCGGTGGTATGCCTACCCGTATTCTTGCGTTGCTGGGCGGACTGATTCCCCTGGCGTTATTTATAACCGGTTTTGTCGTATGGTGGCCGCGGTTTAAAAAGCAAAAGGGAAAGAACAGGGCCGTTCCTCCGCGTCCATCTAAAGATGACAAATTATTACAAGCGATAAAGGCGCTGGCCCCGGGGGCCTATTTTGCTTTCTATTTTAAGAAAGGAATAAAATACGGATTGTTCCTGCTGGCGGGCGTTTTCCTGTCGGGGCTATTATATGGTTTGTTATCCGGAATCTTATTGCAGCCGGCTATATTTTCCGTATTGTATACGGGCATATCATTGATCATTAATTTTATGATCGCCCTTGTTGTGTTTATTGCTGCTTACCTGCTGCCCTTGTTATTCAGAAGGAGTTACAAACCGGCGCTGAAATATTTTTCCTTGTCGCTTTCGTTGCTATTATTATTTGCGCCGTTTGTTGCCGCCATTGCCTTGCTGTCGAAGCACCTGTTTTAGCTCCAGGCGCCCCAGTCGGTCGTTACAACAATGTCCGGGTGCAGGCTTTTAGCTACGGGGCAGGTATTGCCGGTGTTTTTTAAGATAGCAATGGTTTTAGGATCAAGTGTCTCCAGGGATTGGGGAATATGAAACTTAAGATCGATTCCGCTCACCCTTCTTGGATCCGCTGCCATTTTCTTTAAAACTTCAATGCGCACATCGTTTAAATCGAAATCCATTGTGCGTGCTTTGATGCCCATAACGGTGATCATACAGGTGGCAAGGCTTGTGGCCAGCAGATCTGTTGGTGAAAAACGTTCGCCTTTCCCGTTATTGTCAACCGGTGCATCGGTTTCAAAAGAGGATCCGCTTTTTAAATGCGTGCAAGTAGTGCGGAGATCGCCATTATAGAGTACTTCAGAAGTCATTGTAAATTAATTTAGTAAGGTAAAGATAGTTTTTTTGAGATCGCCGAAAGCAACTTTCAGCCGGTAAGGCGGTGAGGCGGTAAGTTTTAGGCGATTGAAAAACAATGTCTTCCCGCCTTTCCGGATTCCCGGCCAATCATTAGCATAAGATTTGAATCTTTGGATATCTGAGCAATCTGTGAGCCAATTTCTCTTCCTTACCGCCTTCACGCCTTACCGCCCAAAACCCCGCGAACAATCCGATGCCCCTTATTGTTAGTTCAAAGGCTGCCTGATGCGGAGGGTTTAGTTCCGCCTCAAGCGGAACCGCAGCCCGCAGCAGCAGGGACTGAAGTTGAGATTTGCACCACCGCTGACAGCCCCCAAAAGCATTCAGCATAAAAGTATTATTTTCGCGTTATGATCGAGTTACCTGTGACGAGTAAAGTGAAGAAGCCGGACTGGCTGCGTGTAAAATTGCCCATTGGCGAAAATTATAAGCATGTGCGCGGTTTGGTGGACCAACATAAACTGCATACCATCTGCGAAAGCGGCAACTGCCCCAATATGGGCGAATGCTGGGGCGACGGTACGGCTACCTTTATGATCCTGGGCAATATTTGTACCCGCAGCTGCGGCTTTTGCGCCGTGGCCACAGGGAAGCCGCTGCCGGTGGATTATGATGAACCTCAACGCGTTGCAGAGGCAATTTACCTGATGAAGGTGAAGCATGCGGTGATCACATCTGTGGACCGCGATGAGCTGAAAGACGGCGGTGCGTCCATCTGGCACAGCACCATCCGCGCGGTAAAAGCATTAAACCCCGAAACCACGCTGGAAACGCTGATCCCCGATTTTAAAGGCAAAAAGGAAGATATTCAAACCGTAATAGACGCTGCTCCTGAAGTAATTTCCCATAATATTGAAACCGTGGAGCGGCTGACCCGCCAGGTGCGCATCCAGGCTAAATACTGGCGCAGCATGGAGGTGATCCGCACCCTGAAAGACGGCGGCGCCCGCACCAAGAGCGGCATCATGCTGGGCCTGGGCGAAACCCGAGAGGAAGTGTTGCAAACCCTGCGTAACCTGAAAGACAATGGCTGCGATGTTGTAACCATCGGGCAATACCTGCAACCCACGCCCAAACACCTGCCCGTGCAGCGTTTTGTGCATCCTGATGAGTTCGCTTTTTACAAAGATGCCGGCTATGAAATGGGGCTGGACTATGTGGAAAGCGGGCCGTTGGTGCGCTCCTCGTATCACAGCGACCGGCATGTGCATCCGGGACTGGGAAGGATCCAGTGGGAAGAAAGCAAGTTGGTGAATGTAAAATAAGAAATGTAAAATGTAGAAGTGGCAGCGTTACAATTATGCAGCCGGCTTCTGTGCTACTATCGGCTTTACTTGCGTCGCACTCTTCGGCTTCAGTACTACTATCAGCAGTTAACAGGCACAATATATTACCACAACAGGCAGGCCCCGCGCCGTTGCTCCTCTGCGCCGCCGCGAGAAATTTAACCGCCAGGGCGCGACGTCGCGGAGACTTCTGTGAAAATCCGTGTAATCTGTGAGCCCTTTGCCCCTTTTCTTTGCGCCATTACTCCCTTGCGTTTTTGCGTGCAATCTCAACCACGGAATGCGTTGGTGCTAATCCGCCGCGTCGTTGCTCCTTTGCGTTCGCCGCGAGAAATTTAACCGCCAGGGCGCGAAGCCGCTAAGGCTGCTACATCAATTCTTTGCGTCCTTGCTCCTTTGTGTCTTTGCGAGAAACCTGCCCATCTTAACCTACATTATTTTTTGTGGCGGATATCTGTGGTTTCTTTGTCACCCGAAAAGAAACAATAAAATTATTATGGAAATTATAGAGAAACTGGAATGGCGCTATGCCGCCAAAGCAATGAACGGGGAGAAAGTTCCCGCGGAAAAAATAGACCGTATCCTGGAAGCAGCGCGCCTGGCGCCTTCTGCGTTCGGGTTACAGCCTTTTGAGATCATTTCGGTAAGCAACCCCGACCTGCTGGCACAATTGCTGCCGGTGGCGTATAATCAAAATCAGGTCAAAGGCTGTTCACATCTGTTGGTCTTTGCTGCCTGGGACAATTATACGCCAGAGCGTATTGAAGCATTTATTGAGCACGTTGCCAAAGAAAGAAACGTTACCGTTGAAAGTCTGGCCGCCTATCGACAGGCGCTACTCAATAGTTTTGATCCTGCAAAACCTGAAATTAATTTTATTCATGCTGCCAAACAGGCCTATATCGGGTTGGGGGTTACTATTGTAGCCGCTGCAACCGAAGATGTGGATGGTTCTCCGATGGAAGGATTCGATGCCGCAGGTATGGATACGCTTTTGGGATTGCGTGAAAGAGGTTTGCGCAGCGCTGTTATCCTGGCTTTGGGCTATCGTGATACAGAGAATGATCGTTTCGCGAATCTGAAAAAAGTAAGAGCAGACCGGACCCGGTTCATCACGCATCTTAACTAATGTGTGTAAGTGGTTTTGTGTAAAAGACCCGGCTTGTTGAAAGCCGGGTCTTTATTATTCAGAATATATTCAAAATGTACAACTAGGTTTGCCGCATGGGAGTGATTTATCGGCTGCTTTTTATTGGCGGCATGTTTTTGTGTGTGCTTAAGGGTTCTGCACAAACAGTGATTTCAGGAAAAGTAAAGGACAGTGATACAAAAAAGGGGTTGGACTATGCTACCGTTTCTTTGTACAATATAAACAATGACAAACCCGTTGATGGCACCGTAACCAAAACCTCCGGCCAGTATGCATTGGCAATGGTACGGCCGGGAATCTACGTATTGAAGGCTGCCTTTTTAGGATACCGCCAATCCCTCTCAGATACAATTCATATTGTAGCGGGAACAGATGTGGTAAAGTTGCCCGACCTTTTGCTGGTGCGCGGTGCTAAAGACCTGGAAACGGTAACCGTTGTGGCCCGGCAGCCCATCGTGGAAAATAAGATCGACAAAATTGTTTATAACACAGCCAATGATGTAACGGCGCAGGGTGGGGTAGCGCTGGATGTATTGAAGAAAGTGCCGCAGGTGTCAGTAGACGCTGATGGCAATGTGGAACTACAGGGCAACTCCAATATCCGTTTTCTTATCAATGGCAAGCCCTCTTCTATTTTTGGGAGCAGCTTGACGGACGCTTTGTCCTCGATTCCCTCCAGTGAAATCAAAAGCATTGAAGCGGTTACGAGTCCGG
The DNA here is from genome assembly GCA_017744795.1 of Niabella sp. Lineage (GTDB taxonomy): Bacteria > Bacteroidota > Bacteroidia > Chitinophagales > Chitinophagaceae > Niabella. Next base: position 8,115 of record JAGIAQ010000055.1, read on the forward strand.
GTGCCAGGTATGATGCACAGGGCACCGGGGGTATTATCAATATTATTCTGAAGGATACAAAGATGAAAGGTATCAGTGGCAGCGTAAACCTTGCCGGGGGCACCCGTTTGGAGAACGGTGCTTTTAATATTAATTATCGTCATAACCGGTTTGGCCTGAACGCCTTTGTGAACGGGAACGCACAGCTCAATTCCCGGTCGCTGAATCAACAGCAACGCCAATCCGGGATCGGAAGCGATACCCTGAGCTATTTGAACCAGGACGGGTATACCGATATGATCCGCCGCGGCATGCAGGCAGGTTTGGGCGTGGATCTCAGCTTTGCTCATAACCAGTCGCTGAATGCCAGCATACAGTACAGCGATTTTTATAATAACCGGAAAGGCATCACGCAGCAGGAAGCAAAAGAAACGCTGGCAAACGGTCAGCAACTTTCTGCTATCAATTCTGTAAGAAATTCTTCCAGCCGGTTGAACAACCCGGCGCTGGACTGGAGCCTCGGGTACAAGAAAAGTTTTGGAGTAAAGGAGCGCGTGCTGGAATTCCTGTACACCGCCAGTATTTCCGATCCCCGGATGGAATCCAATCAATCGCAGACTTATCCGGGTAACGCTGTTCCGTTTAATGGTAATACGGTTTATAATCCCGGTAAAGATCAGCAGCATTATCTTTCGCTTGATTATACGCATCCTGTTTCAGACGCGTTGAAACTGGAAGCCGGAGTTAAAGGCAGTTTCCAGAAAATCGAAAGCAATAATGAGCAATATGTTTTTGATCCGGCTGTGCAGACCTATTTATTTGCACCAGGCCTGTCTTACAACCTGACGTATGATCTGTCTGTGTATGCCGGTTATGTATCTGCCACAATGAAGGCCTGGAACTGGCTCGGCATAAAGGCAGGGCTACGAACAGAGTACACCCATATTTTGCTGGATTACAACAATACCCATGTTCCTTCCTATACCACCTGGGTACCCTCGCTGATCCTTTCGCATGAATTTGATAACCACCAGATGGTTAAAGCAATGTACAGCCGGCGACTGGAACGACCCGATTATGAAGAACTGAATCCCTTCCTTAACATCAGCGATCCGTATAACATCACCACAGGAAATCCTTATCTGAAGCCGGAAATAGGAAATAACTTCGAACTGGGCTACGGCAAGACCTATGACAGTGGCGTCGATTTTTATGTGGCTTTATCCGAACGCATCAACAGTAACGACATCAAACCCTTTACTACCTTTTACCCGGAGTACCAGGTGGGCGATTCTTCTTATACCAATGTTTCGGTAAGTACCCGGCGTAATATCGGGCATGAATACAATTCGGGCCTTATTATTACCGGTGCTGTTCCGATCCATAATTTCGGATTGCGCACCAATATTATGCTCTTGCACCGGCACATCGTAAACCAGCTGCCGGGTGCTGCGGCGGTTACCAATGCCTTCTCACCGCGCTTTAACCTGAACCTCAATTATAATTTTCCCTCGTCCATTGTGGCGGAGCTCTTTGGCAATTACCGGGGAGGTTTTACCAATATTCAGGGAAAAGTCCCCAGCCTGTTTACATATACCTTTGCTGTCCGCAAACAGTTCTGGAACAAAAAAGCGGGCATCGGGTTAACGGCTACCAACTTTTTTGATAAATATGTGAATCAGGTAACGACGATCAATACCATCGCCTATACCTCTTATTCTTTGCGTTCCCTGCCCTTCCGTTCGTTTGGTATTACTTTTAATTATAAATTCGGGAAACTGGAACTGAATAAAAAAGAAAAACAGGACCCCGATCAGAACCTGCCGTCGGAAAATTAACGAAAACAGATTTTGATGCTGCGTGGAAGGAAACCGGATGACGCAGGAGGATGAAATATTTCAAAAAAATAATAAGGCTATGCAAAAATATATTTCGGAAAATGGCCACCAGTTACAATTATTGATGTTTATTTTCTTATTTATTCTTGGCTGGAATATCGAAAATATTACCGGCGTATTGCTGAATTATAAGAAATGGAAGCATGCTTTTTCTAATGCGCCTTTTACTCTGACAAATATTCCTGGTCAGCTGCTGCTGGGTTTTGCCCTGGTAAAAACAATTGAATGGACAACCAAACAGTCTTTTGGTCTTGTATACCTGCTTCCCGCACATATGCCGCCGGTATTGAAGTTCATAGTGTCCTTTATGCTGCTTGACCTGGGGGAATACGGTTATCATGTTGTCATGCACAAAATAAAAAAGTTGTGGATGATCCATGCTATACACCATTCCGATGAAGTGGTGGATATATCTACCACCTTAAGGGAGCATCCTGCGGAAAATATAATCCGGCTTTCGTTTACGTTGGTATGGGTATTGTTAAGCGGCACAACTTTTTGGATGTTTATGCTGCGCCAGATGATACAATCTGTTGCGGCTTTATTCGCACATATGAACTGCCGCATTCCCGATAGAATAGACAGGGTTATCGGGCTGGTATTCATCACACCTAATCTACACCAGGTGCATCATCATTATAAACGGCCGTTTACGGATTGTAATTATGGAGACGTAATGAGCATCTGGGACAGGATCTTTGGTACATTCAGGCAAATAGAACCCGACCAGCTGGTGTTTGGGGTGGATACTTATATGGAACAGACGACCGCCACAAATTTTATGGGTCTCATTAAAGCCCCGTTCCAAAAACGAAAGTATACTGATGACGAAAATACGGATCGTTAAAGACCAGGCAGAGATACCCTCGTTCCCAAAAGATAGGAATGTCCGGGATATTCCGTCAGGGTGAGCGTGTAAATTTTTCTAATTGTTCAGCGCCAGAGTTTTTAATAGGTATCCTTCTGTTGTTCAATGCCGCGAATACGCGCCAAAGGTGCGGGAAATTCGTGCTTATTTTCCTTGCAGATAGGATAATAGAAGCCCTATTCGAGTATTCTGTACAACTAATCGCTAAACTAATTTAAACCCCGTCCGAACGGAGTTCATGCGGGCGGGCACATAGATAAAATAGGAATCATAGTATTTAGGGCAACATAGGTTCCCCGCCACGGCGGGGAACCTTACTAATGTGTTTTTATGTTTCCTTGTATCTGTAAAGTTCTATGTGCCTGTGTGGTTAAAATAATCTCGTTGTATCCTTAAATCATGCTGAAACCCGGAACAAATGGAATTTGTGGCAGCTTTTGGATTTTTGTGTTCGCCCAAATAAACTTTTTTGTTTTTATCTTTATTTCCCAAAGGATTGCAGCAGTCTCCGGATAATATTTTAAATGAACAACAGAATTGCCATGCCCCGCTTTGTTATTTTCTGCTTCTTGTTTTTTGTGCCGCATTTTTTATTTGCACAACGCGATGATGTATTGCGTGTTCCTGCGTATACCAGCTTTAAAATGGAAGGATATATTGGCAACAGGATAGATCGCTGTATCAGGAACGGCATTTTAAGAACCGATGAGAATTATTTAGTGGAACCGTTCCGGCATAAAGATGAGCAAAGGCAATGGCAGTCGGAGTTTTGGGGCAAATGGTTTACTTCTGCAGCGGATGCCTACCGCTATACAAAAGATAAACAGCTATTTGAAAAATTAAAGCAGGCAACGAGCGGCTTGCTGGCTACGCAACAGGCCGATGGCTATATAGGAAATTATGCGCCCGCCTGGCGCCTTAAGCAATGGGACATATGGGGGATGAAATATTGCCTGCTGGGGCTGTTGGATTATTACGATCTCACCAAAGATAAAATAACGCTGGCGGCAATGAAAAAACTGGCGGATTATGCGATCGGTGCCATTAAAAAATCAGACCAGCCTTTCTACCGCATGGGCAACTACAAGGGAATGGCAGCTGCTTCAATATTGGAGCCTGTAGTCCGTTTGTACAAGGTAACAAAAGAGGAGCGGTATCTTGACTTTGCAAACTATATTATTGATTCCTGGAAAGCGCCGCAGTCTGCACAGCTTATCACCAAAGCACTGGATCAAATTCCCGTTGGAAAAAGGTTTCCCCTGCCGGCCTCCTGGTACGGGCCGGAGAATGGAGAGAAAGCCTATGAAATGATGTCCTGTTACGAAGGTGTGGCAGAGTTGTACCGGGTTACAGGAAAAAAAGAATACCTGGATGCGGTGCTGAACGCTGCCAATAGCATCCGCTCATCTGAGATTATGATTACCGGGTCGGGGGCAAGTATGGAATGCTGGTTTGGGGGAGAGGCTTTGCAATCGGTTCCTACAAAGCATACCATGGAGGCCTGCGTTACCGTAACCTGGCTGAAACTTTGTCTGCAATTATTAAGAATAACAGGCGATGGCAAATGGGCCAACGAAATTGAGCGAAGCTATTATAATGCCCTCCTGGGGGCAATGAAGCCCGATGGATCTACCTGGAGTAAATACATTGGAATGGAAGGGGTAAAACTGCTGGGCGAAGATCAATGTGGGATGACAACGAATTGCTGTATTGCCAATGGGCCGCGCGGCATCATGCTGGCCACCAAAGAGGCGTTGCTGACGGGCCGGAATGCCGTGGCCGTAAATTTTTATACGACGTTAAAGGCGAGCCTGCTGCTGGATAACAATAAAAACAGGCCGGTGGAACTGGAGCTGAAGACGGAATACCCGCTTTCAAATAAGGTACAGATAATAGTAGCTCCGGGCAAAGCATCTGCGTTTGCGTTGTTATTAAGAATGCCCGAATGGAGCCCGCAGTTTACGGTTACGATCAATGGGGAAAAAGTGAATCCGGTTATAAATGAAGGATATGCAAAGCTCGACCGGAAATGGACAAAGAGGGATGTGGTGGAAATTGAGTTTACTATGGAACTGCGCCCCTTCCGGGTAAAAAGCGATCCCTGGCATTTTGCCTTACTGTACGGTCCGCTGGTTTTAGCTGCAGACGGGCGTTACCAGGAAGCTCCTTTTTATGAGGCCTACAATCGAATAGATAAGTTAAAGGCTGGCTCTATTGCTGCAAGCAAACACGATGGGTTACTGGAAATAACCGTTCCGCTGAGCCGGGAGGCCGACGGGCTTGTTCAGAAGACCGATGAACTGGTACTCACTGATTTTGCATCCGCGGGTAATACCTGGGACGCGGCGTCTGCTTACAGGGTTTGGCTGCAGGAAGTACGGAACGTTTCAAAAGAAGATGCCGGGTTTCGGGAGCGGCTGGAATAAGATGAGGCCCGTTGGTAGGCGGCACAATAGCCAGGCACCCGATGTTTTTCTGTGTCTCAGTGCCAAATGTCCGCCATTGAGGCACAGGAACACAGAAATATTAAATTAGTTTGAATTCAAACTAATTGGTATCTTTAGGATGAAAAAAAATGAAGGAGCTTATCCATGTTTTGGATTCCATTATGCAGATAAGAATCGTTTTAATACCTGACGAATATGACAAAACACGCTGGAAATACAACAGAGATGGCAATGGAGCTGGGATGGGCGATGAGCGAAATGAAAAGTTGCCTGCGTCAGAAAATTCAGGAAAAGATCAACGGGTATGATCCGGATCTTTCTTTTGAATTGCTGGAGATTATTGGATTGTTGTGGCGCAGCGATGGCATGAACCAGCAGGATATCGGCAGGATCGTAAGTAAAGACAAATCCAGCATCACTTATCTGATCTCCTGCCTGGTAGAACGCGGATTGGCAAAAAGAATAACAGGCAAAAAAGATAAAAGAAATAAGCAGGTTTTTCTTACTGAAAAAGGAAGACAAAAAAGGGAAATGATATTTCCCTTGGCATTGGCAGTTTATCAAAGAGCGGTTGGAACCATAAAGGAAAAGGAGATGCAGCAGGCATTGGCGCTGGTAAAAAAAATGATCATAAATCTTGAATGAAATAAAAAATGAAAACAATATTGGTACCGGTTGATGCTACCGCAACAGCCGAAAATGCAGCGAAGTTCGCGGCGGAATGGGGACAGCAATATGGTTACGATCATATTGTACTTTTAAATACACACTACGAATCGGTGTTTGATTACGTGACCATGGCAGAGGGCTACGCTTTTGTTGACGGGGAAAATGTGACCAGCCGCCATAAAAATACGGAACTGCTGCTGGCGCATTTGCGTGGCATTATACTGGCAATTGCACCCCTCCTAAAGGTTACGGGAACCATAAGCAGGATACCGCTTTTGCGGAGCACGATTGATTTTATAAAGAATGATCCGTCCGTTGAATTAATTATTTTGGGCAGTGACGATGAAGGAGCGTCCAATGACAGTCTGGTTGCTGCTAATATCGTGGGCATTGCACGGGCAAGTTCGGTTAAAACACTGATAGTGCCGCGGGGCCTCCCTTACAAAGCGATTAAAAATGTATTGGTGCCTTTCGATATCTATCGTACCACAAACCTGGAAAGGCTCTCTAAGTTCAGGTCCGTACTTAAGGCTGAAGATGCCCGCTTACTGCTTTTGAATATCGATACAAAAGAATCCACAACGCTGGCAGCGGATAAAAAGAAGGAGTGGGAGCAGAACCTGGGCCAATATTTTACTGATATCCCTTATAGTATCTATTATTCCTCCGACCGGGATATCATTAAGGGTATCCTCTCTTTTGCACAAACCAACAACGTAGACCTGATCACGGCATTGCCGGGAAAACACAGTTTTCTTTATTACCTGGTAAACAGGAGTATTTCCGAAGGGATCTACAAAAACCGGTACCAGGCTGTGTTAATATTGAAATAATTGCCCTTAAATTTTAACTTTGCTGCTCAAAGTTTGTAGATGAATAAAGTATTGATCATTGATGATGAGGATAAAATCAGAAGGCTTCTTTCTAAAATAATCAGCCTGGAAGGCTTTGAAGTAGTTGAGGCAGCTGATGCAAAAAACGGTTTGAAAAAACTGGAACTCTCAGATATCGATGTGGTCATCTGTGATGTGAAATTGCCTGACGGCAGCGGGGTTGAATTGTCTGGGAAAATAAAAGAGAAATATCCGGCTATAGAAATTATATTACTTACTGCGTATGGTAATATTCCTGACAGTGTGCAGGCGATAAAGAATGGGGCGTTTGACTATATTACTAAAGGTGATGATAATAATAAAATTATCCCCCTGCTTTATAAAGCTGTTGAGAAAGTTTCCCTGGCAAAAAGGGTAAGACAATTGGAGCAGCGACTGGACAAAAAGTATTCATTAGAGAATGTCCTGGGTAAATCGAAACAAATTACTGCAGCCGTTGAGGCTGCAAAAATGGTAGCTGCAACCGATGCAACGGTTTTACTTACCGGGGAAACGGGCACCGGTAAAGAGGTTTTTGCACAGGCTATTCATAATGCCGGCAACCGGAGCCGGCAGCATTTTGTTGCTATTAACTGTTCAGCATTCAGCCGGGAATTGCTGGAGAATGAATTATTCGGGCATAAAGCCGGCGCTTTCACGGGGGCATTGAAAGACAGTAAAGGAATATTTGAGGAAGCCAGCAATGGTACCGTTTTCCTGGATGAGATCGGCGAAATGCCATTAGAGCTGCAGGCTAAGTTATTGCGCGTGCTCGAAACAGGCGAATTTCTGAAGGTGGGCGACAGTAAACCCACTAAAGTGAATGTACGCATCATTGCGGCCACCAACAGGGATCTGCAAAAAGAAGGAGAAGCCGGCAATTTTCGCGAAGACCTGTTTTACCGTATTGCCGTTTTTCAGATAGCCTTGCCTCCGCTAAAAGAACGGGTTGCTGACATTGAACTATTGGCCACCGGTTTCCTGCGCCAGTTTGCTAATAAAACCGGGAAAAAAATTACAACTATTTCTAAACCTTACCTCGAGGCCCTGCAACAACATACCTGGAAGGGAAATATCCGGGAATTGAAAAATGTGATAGAACGAAGTGTTATTCTTACAAACGGGGATGTGCTAACCATTGAGAGCCTTCCCGTTGAATTGCAACAACTTCCTGTTGCCGGTGCCGGTGAAAAAATACTGTCCGCTTTTGATCTGGCCAGTGCTGAAAAGGTCCACATTCAAAAAGTATTGAATTACACGAATGGTAACAAAACCGAAGCTGCAAAATTGCTGAACATAGCTTTAACAACCCTGTATCGTAAAATAGAGGAATATTATATAAGGTAACCCTTTCAAAATGATAGTGTGCACCCTTTCAAAATGAAAGGGTTTTTTATTGCCGCAATTGCTTCAAAAAAACTATAACGCGCTACTGTAGCGCTTTTCAACAGGTTCAGATCTGATTGGAACGGGTATTGCACATCTGTTGGCATATCAAATTATAGTTAATCATGCTCACATTCATTTTAATTCTCGCCGGGCTTTTGGGATTTGCCCTCTTTTTTTCATCAATAAAATATTTTGAAAAGATATGACAGCATTATTCATCATCGCCATCACCGTATTTGCGTATATGTGCTATGTATTGATAAAACCGGAAAAATTTTAAAACAATGAACACTGAAATGTCTGGAATGATACTAATGTATGCGCTCACAGTAGTACTTGCGATACCCCTGGGGCGGTACATTGGTAAAGTGTACAATAATGATAAAACCTGGCTGGACCGGATATTCAACCCGGTGGACAAGATCTTCTACCGGTTGAGTGGAATTGATCCGTTAAAAGAAATGAACTGGAAGCAGCACCTGGTAGCCCTGCTCACGATTAACCTTTTCTGGTTTTTGCTATGCATGTTTGTATTAATGAACATGAGCTGGCTGCCCCTTAATCCGGATAAGAATCCGTCTATGACCGCTGACCTTGCCTTTAACACGGCAATCAGCTTTATCAGTAATACCAACCTGCAACATTATTCCGGCGAAACAGGTATGTCGTACTTCGGGCAATTAACTGTGATGTTGTTTCAATTCATCAGCGCCGGATGTGGTATGGCAATTGCGGCAACCGTATTTTTTGCAATGCGGGAAAAAACAACAGAAAAATTGGGGAATTTTTATTTCCTTTTTGTTCGTTCCTGTACCCGGATCTTATTCCCGGCTGCATTGATCGTTGCTTTTTTTTTATTGTTCAACGGAACGCCTATGACCTTTGCGGGGAAAGACACGATCACCACCTTGCAGGGCGATACGGTGCAGGTAAGCCGGGGGCCGGCGGCTGCCTTTGTTCCTATAAAACACCTGGGTACCAATGGCGGTGGCTTCTTCGGTTCCAATTCGGCCCACCCGTTTGAAAACCCGAACTATTTTACAAATATTGTTGAAATGGTTACCCAGATGCTGATACCTATTGCAATGATCTTTGCCCTGGGTTACATCTTGAAAAGAAGAAAATTAGCGCTGATGATCCTGGGGGTAATGACCGTAGGCTTTATGCTTTTACTGGTGCCAACAGTTGTGGGTGAGATACACGGGAATCCCGCCATTGCGAAAATGGGCATTGGACAGACAATGGGCAATATGGAGGGGAAAGAAGTCAGGATCGGTTCAGCCGCTTCCGCCTACTGGAGTATCGCCACTACCGTAATCTCAACCGGAAGTGTAAACGCAATGCACGATAGCTTTATGCCGCTGGGCGGTATGAACCAGATGTTGGGTATGATGGTGAACTGTTTTTATGGCGGTGTGGGTGTAGGGTTCCTTAACTTTTTCGTCTTTATCATTCTGGCGGTATTTATCAGCGGCCTGATGGTGGGAAGAACACCCGAGTTTCTGGGCAAGAAAATAGAAGCAAGAGAAATGAAGATCGCCATGATCATAGCCTTGCTGCATCCGCTGCTGATCCTTACGGGCACAGCGATTTCCAGCTACTTATACGCGCATCATCCGGGAACTTACACAGGGTGGCTCAGTAATCCGGGTTACCACGGTTTCAGCGAAATGCTGTACGAGTTTAGTTCGTCAAGCGCCAACAACGGCAGCGAATTTTCCGGATTAAATGGCAATACGCCTTTTTGGAATATCGCCGACGGAGTCGTGATGTTGCTTTCCCGGTATTTACCCATTATCGGTCCTGTTGCTATTGCCGGAAGTCTTGCCGCTAAAAAGTATGTTCCGGAAAGCGCTGGTACCTTAAAAACAGATACCGCTACTTTTGGCCTGATGGTCTTTGCGGTTATTGCCATTGTAGCGGCATTGTCTTTTTTTCCTGCACTGGCGCTGGGCCCTATTGCAGAATATTTTTCACTTTATTAATCAGACAGGTATGAAAAGCAATACAAATAATAAACTGTTTCAACCGGCGTTGGTAAAAGAAGCGTTGAAGCAATCCTTTATCAAGCTCAGTCCCGTAAAAATGTTCCGCAATCCCGTAATGTTTACGGTATGGGTGGGCACCCTTGTTATGGCCGGTGTATGTATATGGACTGCTGCCGGTGAGCAAAGTCAGGGGAGCCTGGCTTATAACGGGGTGGTAACGGGTGTGCTGTTCATAACACTGCTCTTTGCCAACTTTGCTGAAGCCATTGCCGAGGCCAGGGGAAAGGCACAGGCCGATAGTTTACGTAAAACGAGGGAAGAAACACCTGCCAAATGGATGCAGCCGGTGGGAGAGATGTATGTGAACGAAATTAAAATTGTGCCGTCATCGGAACTTAAAAAAGGTGACGTGTTTTTATGCGAAGCGGGCGATATCATCCCTTCAGATGGAGAAATCATAAAGGGCCTGGCTACTATTGATGAAAGCGCTATCACCGGGGAAAGCGCTCCCGTCATACGCGAAGCTGGGGGAGATAAAAGCAGCGTAACAGGAGGCACAAAAGTTCTTTCAGACAAAATAATTGTGCAGGTAACTACCGAAGCGGGCGAAAGTTTTCTGGATAAGATGATCGCGCTGGTGGAGGGTGCTTCAAGACAAAAAACACCCAATGAGATTGCGCTCACCATATTGCTGGCGGGTTTTACGTTAGTGTTCATCATTGTAACAGTGACCCTAAAACCCTTTGGTGACTATGCACAGACGCCCATTACGATTGCTGCTTTTATATCCCTGTTTGTCTGCCTGATCCCCACTACGATCGGCGGATTGTTGTCTGCCATAGGTATTGCGGGTATGGACAGGGCATTGCGGGCGAATGTGATCACCAAAAGCGGAAAGGCTGTTGAAACTGCCGGGGATATTGATGTGTTGCTGTTGGATAAAACAGGTACGATTACCATCGGCAACCGGAAAGCGACCGGTTTTTACCCGGCTAATGGTGTTGATGAAAAACATTTTACAAAGGCGGTGGTGTTGGGGTCGATGGCAGATGAAACACCCGAAGGAAAGTCTATAATTGAACTGGCGGGCGTCAATCCCCTGAGTTATCAGGTGGAACATCCGCATTATATAAAATTTACTGCTGAAACAAGGAGCTCCGGTATCGACTACGATACAGTCAGGATCAGGAAAGGAGCTGCCGATGCGATCCGGAAGGCGGTAGAAAAAGTGGGGAATGTTTTTCCAAAAGAAACTGCCGAAAAAGTAAAAGCCATTTCAAGCAATGGAGGCACGCCGCTGGTATTATCTGAAAATGAAAAAGTGCTGGGGGTTATTGAGCTGCAGGATATCATTAAACCCGGTATCCAGGAACGGTTTGAGCGTTTGCGTAAGATGGGTATTAAAACGGTAATGGTTACCGGTGATAACCCTTTGACCGCAAAATACATCGCGGAAAAGGCAGGGGTGGATGATTTTATTGCCGAAGCAAAGCCTGAAGATAAAATGAATTATATCAGAAAAGAGCAGGCGGCAGGACGACTGGTGGCTATGATGGGCGATGGCACGAATGACGCACCGGCATTGGCGCAGGCAGATGTGGGCGTAGCGATGAACAGCGGTACTCAGGCGGCAAAAGAGGCGGGGAATATGGTAGACCTGGATAACGACCCCACCAAATTGATCGAGGTGGTGGAAATAGGTAAACAACTTTTAATGACAAGGGGAACATTGACCACATTCAGTATCGCCAACGATGTGGCAAAATATTTCGCCATTGTTCCGGCATTATTCATTGCGTCTATTCCGGCCCTGCAGGGGCTGAACATCATGCGGCTGCATTCTCCGGCGAGTGCTATTCTGTCTGCAGTGATCTTTAATGCCATTATCATTCCGCTGCTGATACCACTGGCCCTGAAAGGAGTGGCCTACCGGCCGATAGGCGCCAGCGCATTGCTGCGGAGGAATCTCCTGGTATATGGCCTGGGAGGTGTGATCGTTCCGTTTATCGGGATTAAATTGATCGATATTGTTGTTGCATTGTTTGTTTAAAGAATTAGCCGGTAAGGCGATAAGCGGGGCTGATTGATAATAAAACCTTCCCGTCTTCCCGGCTACTTTAATTTCTTAAGGATTAAAAAAATAATAATTATGAAAAAAAATATTATTCCCGCCATACGCCTTACCCTCGTTTGTTTTGTTTTCTTCTCGGGTATTTATACGTTGGTCGTATTAGGCGCAGCCCAGTTTACCGCGAATAAAGGAAAGGGCGATGTGGTCGTATCTAATGGCAAAACCTATTTTGCCAATTTGGGGCAAAAATTTACAAACGACAAATATTTTTATTCGCGGCCTTCAGCAGTTGATTATAATGCGGCGGCCGCGGGGGCCAGCAATAAAGGACCTTCGAATCCTGAATACTTAAAAACGGTACAAACACGAATCGATACTTTTTTAGTGCACAATCCCGGCATTAAAAAAGAAGCGATCCCTTCCGATCTGGTGACGTCAAGCGGCAGTGGGCTGGATCCGGATATTTCGGTACCCGCCGCCCGGGTGCAGGTGAAACGAATTGCGGCCATCCGCGGCATTGGCGGGGGGAACCTGGAACAGTTGATTCTTTCCAACACGGAAAAACCCTTGCTGGGATTGTTCGGGACAGAAAAAATAAATGTGCTCAAATTGAATATTGCATTAGATAACCTGAAATAAAAGTGAAAAAGAGTATAGTGGTCTTGTTGTTTTTGCTAACAGTAAGAGGAAATGCACAAACGGACAGCGCCAGATCATCGTTGATTTTGAGCGGCTATATTGAAGCGTACTATTCATACGATTTTAATAACCCTGGCAATCATGAGCAACCGGCATTTATGTATGCGTACAATAGAACCAACGAAGTGAACCTGAACCTCGGTTATGTAAAAGCAGCCTGGCAAAAGGGAGGCCTCAGGGCAAATCTTGCATTGGGGACAGGTACTTATATGAACGCGAACCTGGCCGCCGAGCCGGGAGTGCTGAAAAATATTTACGAGGCAAATGCAGGGGCAAAGCTGTCAAAAAATAAAAACCTTTGGGTCGACGCCGGTATCTTTGCTGCACATATTGGTTTTGAAAGTGCAGTGGGTAAAGATTGCTGGACGCTTACCAGGAGTATATTGGCGGATAATTCACCTTACTATGAAACCGGGGCAAAAATCTCCTATACTTCGGATAATGGCAAATGGTTTATTAGCGGCCTGGTGTTGAACGGCTGGCAGCGGATACAGCGGGTTAACGGGAACAATACGCCCGCGTTTGGACATCAGCTCACTTTTAAGCCCTCTTCAAAAATTACGCTAAACAGCAGCTCTTTTATCGGGAATGATAAACCGGACAGCGTAAAAAGAATGCGCTATTTTCATGATTTTTACGGCATTTTTCAATTGAGCAATCAACTGGCTTTAACAGCAGGCTTCGATGTGGGTGCCGAGCAAAAAAGTAAAGGCAGCAATCAATACAATACCTGGTATGCCCCGGTGCTGCTATTGAAGCTAAGCCCTGACGCAAAAAATAATATCGCGGCAAGAGTGGAATATTATAACGATAAAAACGGGGTGATCATTCCTACCGGAACACCCAATGGATTTAAAACAGCGGGCTATTCACTTAATTATGATCATTTGTTTGGCGATAATTTGCTATGGCGTATAGAAGCAAGGAGATTCTCTTCAAAAGATAAGATCTTTGCAAAAGGAAATAACAGTACCAAAGATGAATTCTTTTTAACAACCTCATTAGCCGTTTCATTCTGATGCCTGACAAAGACCATACCGCACAGCATTTTTTGGATCTGATTAAGAAATCAAGACGGGGGAAGTTTAAAGTGTACCTGGGTATGAGTGCGGGGGTTGGAAAAACATACCGCATGCTGCAGGAAGCGCATACGCTGCTCCGGAGTGGTATTGATGTTAAGATTGGCTACATCGAAACGCATAACCGGGCGGAAACCCACGCCTTACTGGAAGGGTTGCCCGTTGTGCCCCGGCGACAACTATTTTACAAAGGGAAAGAATTAGAGGAGCTGGATGTACAGGCCGTTATTAACTTACGACCGGAAGTCGTAATTGTTGATGAACTGGCGCACACCAATATTGAAGGCAGCAAGAATGAAAAACGCTGGCAGGATGTGGTGGAAATACTTGACGCCGGGATTAACGTGATCAGCGCGGTCAATATTCAGCATATAGAAAGCCTGAACCAGGAGGTAAAGGAGATCACGGGCGTTGAAGTAAAAGAACGTATTCCGGATAGTGTGCTGGGCCAGGCGGATGAGGTCGTCAATATTGACCTCACCGCCGATGAATTAATTACGCGCTTGAAAGAAGGAAAGATCTATGAACCGGCAAAAATTGAGACCGCATTAAATAATTTTTTCAAAAATGACCATATACTGCAGTTGCGCGAACTGGCCCTGAAAGAGGCCGCCTCACAAGTAGAACGTAAGGTGGAAACTGAGCTTACCCTTCCGGCTGCCATAAAAAGGGAAAAATTTCTGGCATGTATCAGTTCCAATGAAAAAACGGCAAAAACCGTAATTCGTAAAACGGCGCGCCTTGCCAATTATTATAACAGCAAGTGGTATGTTTTGTATGTGCAAACACCCAGGGAAAACGCAGATAAAATTGCATTGGACAAACAACGGCATTTGATCAATAACTTTAAACTGGCAATGGAGCTGGGCGCCGAGATCATTAAGACCGAAAATGATAATGTTTCTAAAGCGATTATTGAACAATGCGAGGAGAGGCGGATAACAACGATCTGTATCGGGAAACCGCATTTGAATTTAACGCGGATCATTTTGGCCACCAATATCTTCAATGACCTGTTAAAAAAGCTCTCTGCGAATGATATTGACCTTGTTATTTTAAGTTAAAGACTTCAACCAATGAAAATAAAAGCAAAATTGGTGCTGGGCGTGGGGCTTTTGTTCCTGATGATCGTATTGCTCACCGCCATGAGCACCATCTTTATTAACCGGTTAAGCGGGGATACCCAAAATATTCTTGTTGCCAATTATAATACGCTCGATTACTCCCGTGAAATGCAGATCGCACTTGATAACAATATTAATAAGCCCGAAAATTTAAATTTGTTTGAAAGTAATTTGAAATTGCAGCAGAAGAATATTACGGAAGTGGGAGAACAGGAATTGACGGACAATCTTACCCGGAACTTTTCTGCGCTCAAACAAACTGCCTCGGACAGTTCCCTGATAAGAGCGGTGCGAAAGGATATATCTAATATCATGCTGTTAAATATGCAGGCGATCCAGCGGAAAAGTGAGGTTGCCGGAAAAACGGCAACCAACTCGATCTTTTGGGTGGACGTAACCGGAACGCTGTGCTTTCTGATCGCTTTTACGTTGCTCGTGAACCTGCCATCAAATATTGCCAATCCTATTAAAGAACTTACCGACAGTATTAAACAGATTGCTGCGCAAAATTATTCGCAGCGAGTCCATTTTGAAAAAGATGATGAGTTTGGAACATTGGCTTCATCCTTTAATACAATGGCAGAAAAATTGGAGGAATATAAGGCAAGTGATATCGACAGGCTGATGATGGAAAAGAAGCGGATTGAAACGCTCATTAACAATATGAGCGATCCGGTTATTGGTTTAGACAGCGATCAAACCATATTGTTTGCTAATAATACAGCCTTAAAAATAACCGGCATGTCCGGAGAGAATATTGTCGGAAAGAATATCAGGGATATTGCCCTGCAGAACGACCTGGTAAAATCACTGTCGAAAAACCTCGAAGATGAAACAGGTGAAAAAGATACGGCAAAGTCATTGCCGGTAAAGATATATGCCGATAACAAGGAAAGTTATTTTGAGAAAGAAATTATACCTATCCGGATCGTTCCAACAGGGGAAGAGGAAGAAGTGCATATCGGCGATGTAATTCTTTTACAAAATATTACACCGTATAAAGAACTGGATTTTGCGAAAACCAATTTTATTGCAACGGTATCTCATGAGCTGAAAACCCCGATAGCTGCTATTAAAATGAGTTTGCAGTTATTAGAAAATAAGCAGGTGGGCGCCTTGAACGAAGAGCAGCAGGGATTGGTCGAAAGCATCAAAGAGGATACCGGACGTTTGTTAAAAATTACCGGAGAATTGCTGAATATGACCCAGGTTGACAGCGGCACGATCCAGATCAATGTAATGCCCGCTAATGTGGAAGAAATTGTGGCCTATGCAGTAAGTGCCACCAGGGCGGCTGCCGAGCAAAAGCAGGTTTGGGTGGCTGTGAAAGTTGCCGACAACCTGCCCCAGGTGCTTGCAGATAAAGAGAAAACGGCCTGGGTGCTGACGAACTTATTGTCCAACGCGATCCGTTATTCCTATGACAATTCCCAGATAAACATTGAGGTGGCGGCCGAGGATAATAAAATAAAATTCGCCGTTACCGATACCGGCCAGGGCATCCCGCCGCAATACGTCGACAAAGTATTTGAGCGTTATTTCAGAATACCCGGGACAAAAAAAGAGGGTACTGGCTTGGGGTTGAGTATCAGTAAAGAATTTATTGAAGTGCAGGGCGGCCAGATTGCTGTAAAAAGTGACTTTGGTGCAGGGTCCACTTTTTCCTTCGTTTTGAACGGTTTGCAAACAAACAGGGATGACGCAGCGTGAGAGCGTTGGTTGCTGGCAGCAAAAAATGAAGCCCGCAGGAAAAGCCGGAATTATGAAAGGCGACTAAAAAGCATTTTTTGCCGGTAAGGCGGCAAGACGGTAAATTTAAAAAGATGGAAAAACAAACCTTCCCGTTTCCTCGAATTCCCGGCTAATCATTTGTTGGCAGCTTTTTGGTCAGCTCCTGTCAATCCCTTTCGGTTCTAATTTTTGAAAATGTTCATTTTCTCATCATAAACAGGACTCTGGATACTCAGGAAATTTAAGACACTGTGAAATACATTGTTTTGCGACAATTCTTTATTCGGCTTAAGCTGTTTCGAACTGTCGGATAACCAAACAATAAAAGGGATCTCGTATTGTTCTTTTGGAGCGATGCTTAAAGGTACCCCGTGCATATACAGATTTTTTTCGCCTAAAGATTCTCCGTGATCCGATACAAAAAGCATAGTGCTTTTATACCCCTTTAATTGTTGCAGATCTTCAATTACATTGTGCAGGAGATAATCAGTGTACACAATAGTGTTATCATAGGCATTGATCAGTTCCTCGTGAGAGCAATTGCCCAGTTCCACACTATTGCAAACGGGTTTAAAGGTTTCAAATTGCGGTGGGTATTTTTTGCTGTACGAAGGGCCATGGCTGGTGCTTGTATGCAGCACAACTAATATTTTATTTTTTTTGCTGGCCAATATTTGTTCTTTCAGGCCGTTTAAAAGAACGCCATCGTAATTACAGCTATCGCCCTTGCAATCGCGCATTAAAGCATCTTTGTTTTGATAACTTTGAATATGAACCGGAGGCTCTCCCCAGTTGGTCGTTCTCCAGATAACGTCTACATTATTTCTATATAAATAGTTGGGTAAAATTTCATAGAGATCACTGGTATGGGTATGCTCTAAAATACATTTTACACCTGCAGTGGTATAGGTAGCGCAGGACGTGGCGTCAAAATGAAATAAGTTGGGTGTTTGAGAAAGCAAGGGGTTCGTGTTTCTGGCGTAGCCGTATAAAGAAAAATTTTCTCTTCTTGCTGATTCGCCTATTACTAAAACGACAACTGCTTTCTCGTTATCTTTTATTGTAGCGTTTGGTAATAAAATTTCCTTCTTGTTTTTATCGTGTTGGCGAACAAAATAAATGCCGGTATTAACCGAATAGGACCAGGGCATGGCCAGCCCGCCTAATTGTTTCGAGTTTTTATCGATCCATAGCCAATTACTGGCATTAAGAAATGCAATCACGATCATAAATAACAACGCAAGCGACGAAGTGATCAGGAATCGTTTCAGAGGGACGGTCGTTATTTTTACTTTAATGATATAGATAGCCGGAATAATGCCCAAAAAGATCAGGTATATAATTAACCTAACAGAAAAAAAGCTGGTGGCCTCCGCACGATCGGTATTAATGACATTGCCCATCATCGTTCCATCAATAATGACATGGTAGGTATTAATAAAGTAAACCGCTAGGGCATTGAGTATAAAGAGCAGCGCCAGTAAGGCTTTTCCAACACGCCGCGACAAAAAAAAGATCAGATAAAAAACAAAGGCGTTGGCAACCAGCATCAGCACTATTAAAC
>JAGIAQ010000056.1 GCA_017744795.1 Niabella sp.
AACCACAACTGATCGAAATGCAGGGCTTCCCCACCCTTTTTGCCTATGAGGTATTTTTGGATGATGTATTTGATAAACACTTCGGCATTCCGGAACACTACTCCAGTTATTTGGGCGGCTTGAACAGGGAAACGTATTTATCCCTTTTCAGGAAGATCGTTCTTGGGAATGAAGCTCCTGAAAATGTGATCCTGCTGGAGCTCTTCCCGCAGCAGCAAAAAACAAATATAGATTTTTATTGCACCGAAGATTATCTGGGTATTAAAATGGTTTGTGTAACGGAATTGATAAAAAAAGGGAAGCAGTTGTACTACTCAAACAATGGAAAAGAAACGCTTATCAAAAGGATTTACAACCGTGTCATTTTTGATGAACTGCAGCAGCAGGCGCCGGACGTTCAGCAGAAGGCCGCCATTCTTTTTGATGCCCTTGAGGTGGAATGGGTGACGCACCCTAACTGGTTTTACCGGATCAGTAAATTTACACTGCCCCTGATCCGGCACCCTAATATTCCAGAAACCCGTTTTCTGAATGAAATAACAGTGCTTCCCTCCGATCTGGAAAACTATGTGCTGAAACCCCTGTTTTCCTTTGCTGGTCAGGGCGTAGTCATTGACGTAACACCTGCGGATATACAGCAGATCAAAGACCCTGAAAACTGGATCCTGCAAAAAAAAGTAAATTATGCGGCGGTTATAAAAACGCCGGATGACCCGGCAAAATGCGAGATCCGTATTTTTTATTTTTGGGAAGAGGGAGCTTCCCGCCCCCGTCCTTCCAATAACCTGGCGCGATTGAGCAAGGGGAAGATGATCGGCGTGCGCTTCAATAAAGATAAAACCTGGACGGGCGGCAGTTTTGCCCTCTTTGAACAATAACCTCTTTTTTACATTTCTTATTCATTATTTTACATTTTACATTTTACATTCCCCAATGAGCTGGCTTTCCTTTAAAAAGAAACAACCTGTAATCGGGCTTACACTCTCCGGCGGTGGCATGCGCGGAGTAGCACATATTGCCATTTTAAAAGCCCTGGAAGAATTTGGATTGCGCCCGCAGGTACTGGCCGGAACCAGTGCTGGTGCCATCGTTGGCGCCTTTTATTCCGCCGGCTACACGCCGGATAAAATGCGCGCCATCGTGGAACAGGCTACTTTTTTTTCGCGTTCCTCCTTCCGGCTGGGTACTACCGGAATTTTCAACCCCAGCTTTCTAACAAAGCTGTTTGCTCAATATTTTCCTGAAGATAACTTCCGCGTTCTTAAAATTCCGCTTTACGTGGCTTCTACGGAGATCACCCACGGCCGCCTGGAATATTTTTCAGATGGGAAATTATTCCAGGCGCTGCTGGCATCTTCCAGTATTCCTTATATTTTTCCACCCATCCGTATCGGGAATAAAGTGTATATGGATGGCGGTATTTTGAACAACCTGCCCATTGAACCGATCTATAATAAATGCGATTTCCTGATCGGCTCGCATATGAACGCGCTGGTGTATGACGACATGCGCAAGATCAGTGCCCGTAAGGTTTTAGACCGGGTAATTCACCTGGCTATTGGCAGTACGGTGGACAAAAAAGCACGCGCCTGCGACATTTTTTTTAATCCCGATGGCATGACACAATATTCGTTGTTTGATAAAAAAGGCGTGCCCGACATGCTGGACCGGGTATATAATTATGCCGTAAAACTTTTAGAAGAAAAAGGATATCAAAGGCCCTTAGCAAACTCAAATTTGAAAATGTGAAAATGTGGAAATTTGAAAATGGGCATTACTTTAGAAACATTCAGTGTTCGTTCTTTCTGATGTTTTTTAACCGGGGGGAACCTATAGCCCCTGACTATTTTATATTGATCAAGCAATATCAAAAGTGAAACGTGTATAATGCGCGTTTATCGTTTCACGTCTCCCGACACGACGCATCATTTTTCAATTAACATAACGCCAGTAATTGGAGAGAAAAATCTACTTTCGAGTCCCGCAGCAGCGATAATTTATAAAAAAAATGACGAATACTCCCAGTATTTTAGCGATCGTTGGCAGTGCCAGCCGTAGCTCTTCTAATCTTGCATTGATACAGCACCTGCAGCGGAATAACCCGCATTGGCAGTTTACTATCCGGGAAGATCTTTCTGTGCTGCCACATTTTGATCCTGAACAAACTATGGCAACACCACCCAAGGAAGTTACAGCCTTGAGAACGGCGATTGAAGCGGCTTCCGGTGTGCTCATTTCTACTCCTGAATATATTTTCAGTATTCCTGCGCGGCTTAAAAATATGCTGGAGTGGTGTGTGGCCACAACTGTATTTTCGCAGAAACCGTTGGGCATTATCACTGCATCTGCCAACGGCAGTAAAGGCCATGCCGAACTACAACTCATTATGCAGACCCTCGATGCCCGGTTCACATCGGAAACATGCCTGCTAGTGCACGGGATCAAAGGGAAAATAAATGAAGACGGTGTTGTAACCGATCCGGATCTTAAAGAAAATTTAGAAAACTTTTCTCTTGCGTTTGATGCACTGCTTCCCGGGATGAACCTATAGATATTAAGCCCCGATGGGGCAAGGCATTCTTTTTAACCAGGGGTTTCCCGCCTTTCCGACTTCCCGGCTATTTTTTGCTGGCAGATCGAAATTGCGCAATGATACTCTCCCTTCATTTCTTATCTTTAATCTCAAAAAAACAATGACCATCGGTTCTGTTGTTCAGGTGCTGGAATCTTTTGCGCCACCTGCTTTGCAGGAAAATTATGATAATGCGGGTCTTTTAACCGGCCACCCGGCACTTGCCTGCACCGGCATCCTTTGTTGCCTGGACGCAACAGAAGCGGTGCTGGATGAAGCCATCGCAAAACAGTGCAATCTTGTGGTAGCCCATCACCCTATTATTTTTTCGGGGCTAAAAAAAATAAACGGAAGCAATTACATAGAACGCGTTGTTATCAAAGCTATAAAACATGATGTCGCACTCTATGCCATTCACACTAATCTTGATAATGTGATCGAAGGCGTTAATGCGCAGATCGCCGCAAAACTGGGTCTCGTCAATTTAAAGATACTCGCCCCAAAAGAGGGGCTATTGGAAAAGCTGTTCTTTTTCGTTCCGGCTGAAGCGGCAGACGAGGTACTTAATGCGCTTTTTGCTGCCGGTGGCGGTGCCATAGGCAACTACACCGAATGCAGCTTCCGGGTTTCGGGCAAAGGCACGTTTCTTCCCGGTGCCAAAGCGAACCCTTATTCTGGCAGTATTGGTACCCGGCATGAAGGAGAAGAATTAAAAATTGAATTGCTGTACCCCGCCCATCTGCGTACCAAAATGGTGGCCGTTTTAAAACAAAATCATCCTTACGAAGAGGTGGCCTATGAATTGATCGCGGTTAAAAATCCCCACCAGGAAATTGGCGCGGGCATTTCCGGGGAATTGCCGGAAGCGATGGATGCGATCGATTTTTTAGAAAAATTAAAAACTTCATTTGGTCTGTCGGTAGTAAAACATACAGCATTATTGGGCAAAAAAATAAAAAAAGTAAGTGTTTGCGGGGGTGCTGGAAGCTTTTTGATAAAAAATGCAATCAATTCAGGATCAGACATATATATAACATCAGATATAAAATATCATGAGTTCTTTGATGCCGATGGGCAAATCATCATTGCGGACATCGGGCATTATGAAAGTGAGCAGTTTACCATTGATTTACTGTACGGCATTTTACGGGAAAAATTCCTTAACTTTGCCGTCCTTAAAACAACAGTTAATACCAATCCGGTTAAGTATTTATAAGGATTTAAACAGTTAATTAGATATGCCGCAAGTTAAAGAGTTTTCAATCGAAGAAAAATTAAGTTCACTGATCCACCTGCAAAAGATCGACAGTAAACTGGATGAGATTAAAATTTTAAAAGGCGAGCTTCCCATGGAAGTGGCTGATCTCGAAGATGAAATTCAGGGCTTACGCTCCCGCCAAACCCGGATTGAAGAAGAGATTAACGGGGTAACAGAATTCATTGAGGAGCGTAAGGGCGCCATCAAAGAAGCTGAAGAACTGATCAAGAAATACGAAAAAGACAGCGAGAACGTAAAGAACAATCGCGAGTTCGAAGCCATCAATAAAGAAATTGAAATGCAGCAGCTGGAAATCAAACTGGCTGAAAAGCATATCAAGGATGCTAACGAAGAGATCTCTGATAAAGTGATCTTACTTGAAAAAGCCAAGAAAAACCTTGGTGCAAAAGAAGGCGTACTGGAAGTGAAAAAAGCCGAGCTGGAGAAAATCATTTCTGCTAATGAAAAAGAAGAAAAAGAATACCAGAAGCTTTCTAAAGAAGCGAAGGAAGATGTAGAGCCGCGCTTGTTGGCCAGCTACGAAAAGATCCGCGGTAACTTCCGCAATGGGTTGGCTGTGGTACCTGTAGAGCGTGATGCCTGCGGCGGTTGCTTTTATTCCATCCCTCCTCAAAAGCAGAGCGAGATCAAACAGCACAAAAAGATCATCGCCTGTGAAAACTGCGGTCGCATCCTGGTTGATGAAGAGCTGAACAAT
The DNA here is from genome assembly GCA_017744795.1 of Niabella sp. Lineage (GTDB taxonomy): Bacteria > Bacteroidota > Bacteroidia > Chitinophagales > Chitinophagaceae > Niabella. The sequence continues at coordinate 4,549 of JAGIAQ010000056.1, forward strand.
AACGTTGAAGCAAAATAATTGAATTATTTTTTCTTTTTTTATTTTCCCCCACTTGTAAGAGTGGGGGTTTTTTATTGGAGCGCCTGGCCGGAAAGGCGGTAAAACGGAAAGTTTATAATGAAGAAAAACCTTTCCCGTCTTCCCGCCTCCCCGGCTATTGGCTTTTTAATCAGTCCCAACACCGTCAAATGCAAAAGCCTGAAATTTTTCCTTAATTTGCCCTGCAATGCTGAAACAGTTACATATTAAGAACTACGTGATTATTGAGAACCTGGAAATAGATTTTTCGGGTGGAATGAATATTGTGACGGGCGAAACGGGTGCGGGAAAGTCGATCATACTGGGCGGCCTGAACCTGATCCTGGGCGCCCGCGCTGATTCCGGTGCGCTGGTAGACAAAGAAAAGAAATGTGTTATTGAAGGTATTTTCGCTCCCGGAGCGGTAAAAGAGATCGACGCTTTTCTTGAGACTAACGATCTGGACCGGCTCCCTGAAATCATGATACGAAGGGAGATTGCAGCAAACGGGAAAAGCCGCGCTTTTATAAACGACACGCCGGTGACCCTGCCGCAACTGCAGCAATTAAGTTCTCTTCTGGTAGATCTGCATCAGCAGTTTGATACGCTACAACTCGGCGACACCGATTTCCAGGTACATGTGCTTGACGCGATGGCCGGTAACGGAAAACTGCTGGCGCAATACCAATCTGCTTTTACCGGCTGGCAGCAAACCAAACGGCAGCTGGAACAGTTAAAAGAACAGCAGGCGCAGTTCAATAAGGAAAGCGATTACCATCAATTTCAGTATGATGAACTGAACGAGGCCGCGTTTAAAGAAAATGAGCTGGAAGAAACCGATGCGGCGCTAAAGCTGCTGGAAAATTCCGAAGGGATCAAATCCGCACTGGGCCGGGCTTATAGCGAGCTGGAAGACGGAGAACAGCCCCTGGTGCAGCAATTAAAAAGCATTATCAACGCTTTAAACGGTTACAGTAATTTTCATGCAAGTCTTCCCGAATTGATCACCCGTCTCTTCAGCGCCCAGGCAGAGCTCCGCGATATTGCAGCAGAGCTGGAGCATTTAAGTAACAGCATCCACTACGATCCCGAAAAAATAGAAACGCTGAATGAACGATTGTCGCTGGGTTACAGGCTGCAAAAAAAACACGGCGTTCAGTCAACCCATGAATTGCTGACCATTCAAAAAGAGCTGGAAGAAAAACTGCAGGAAGTGCTGCATATACAGGAAGATATAGAGACCCTGGAAGCAACCACCCATCAACAATTAAAGACAGTTGAAACGCTGGCGGAAACGATCTCCGCTGCACGCAAGAAACAGATCGGACCTTTTGAAAAGAAGGTAGACACCTTATTGACCCAGGTGGGTATGCCCAACGCTTCGCTCAGGGTATCTTTTGAAAAAAAGCCGCCGGGCATGAATGGCGGTGACGCCATCGACTTTTTATTTGACGCAAATAAAAGCGGCTCCTTTAAACCCGTAAATAAAGTTGCCAGTGGTGGCGAACTAAGTCGTTTAATGCTTTGCATCAAAAGCCTGGTGGCCGAACGAATGAACCTCCCTACCCTTATATTCGATGAAATTGATACCGGTATTTCGGGTGAAGCCGCCAAACAGGTGGGCATTATTATGAAAGCACTGGCCGCAAGCCGGCAGGTCATTTGCATAACGCACCAGCCACAGATCGCCGGCCGCGCTGATGCACATTATTTTGTATATAAAGAAATAGCCGGAAATCAGGTAAGGACGGGTATCCGGCAGCTGGATACCGATGAGCGGATCATTGCCGTTGCCAAAATGCTGAGTGGAGAAAAACCCACCGCTGCTGCATTGGAAAATGCGAAGGAAATGGTCGTCAGTTCATAGTTCATGGTTTATGGTTCATAGTTGATGGCACACCATGAACCATGATCTATTAACAATGAACATTTGCCTGTCCCGTTACCACATAACTCAAACACAAGCCATTCAACTGCTGCAGCTGCACGCTGAACCGGTCGTTTGTTTTTGTAAAATGACACCGAAAACAGGTGCGGGCGTCATCGTAATCCGTAAACCGGATGTGCTCCCTGAAATCGACGTTGCCTGCACCGTACCACTTAAAAACAGCTTCTTTGGCGGACCAGATCTGGGTGTATTCTTCCAGCGTCAGCGGGTTTAAAATAGCCTTTTCCGAAGGGTTAATAAATTTATGCTGAATGCGCAAAACCTTGTTCACCGGCAATTCAATATCGATGCCTACCCGCTCCTGCGTACTCACTATCGCGGCAGCAAAATCGCCACAATGTGATATCGAAAAATGAAAGGCTTCATCGGCAATATAGGGTTTCCGGGTATCGGCAATTTGTATTAAATGGAGTGGAAATCCTGGAAATAAATGTTGGAGTAAATAGCGCCCTGCAAGATGCTGCAGCATTTTATGCCAATGCGTAACCTGACGATGTAGCGGAACTTTTTCTTTGAAGAACGCCTCGTCTTCCTCAATTTTCCATAGGGCTAACCGGGTGAAACTGTTAATTGTTTCCTGAAAAACTAAAGGCATAAATAAACGGAACTGCTTTTAGGAGCAAGTTAAGTATTTAAAAATTACTGCCGCTTGTTTTTGTAGCGCTATAATTTTATGCTTTAAACAACTCTCAACGAAATTTTTTTAAACCATGAGAATTAAGCTCATTAAGAAATCGGATGCCTGGATTGCAGCAACTGCTGATAGTAATACAGAAGCTCAAGAGTGCGACGCAACAAAAGTTCATAGCAGCACTGGAGCCGGAAACCTAATGATTACCCTCAATAGTTTTTGCAGGTACATAAACTAACAAAAGTTAGCATTCAAATTCCTATTTTTGTCGCGCGGTTTTTTAAATACCTTTACCTAATAAACAAGTGATTATGGCTTTAGAGGATCTGGTGATGCCCAAACTGGGCGAAAGTATTATGGAGGCTACTGTTTTGAAATGGCTGAAACAGGTGGGCGATCCTGTGGAACTGGATGAGACCGTTTTGGAAATTGCCACTGATAAGGTAGATAGTGAGGTGCCCAGTACTGCGGCCGGAGTTATTGAATCCATTTTGTTTAATGAAAACGATGTGGTGCCCATTGGTACCGTTATTGCCCGAATAAGAACAACAGGTGACGTTTCGAATGAAACAGCAGCAATTGCCGCTCCCCCGCCTCCGCAAACTGTGGCAGCCGAACCGGAAAAAGAGCATGAGTTTGAGGTTGTCTCTTCGGAGATAAAACAGGCACCTGCGGTAGGCGCAACCGGCGGCAGTTTGAGTAAATTTTATTCGCCGCTGGTATTGACCATTGCTGCGAGTGAAGGTATTTCATTGTCGGAGCTGGAACAGCTTACCGGTACCGGCAAGGAAGGCCGGGTAACAAAAAACGACATACTGAACTATGTGGCAACCCGATCCAAATCGGCTGCCGGCAGTTCATCACAACCGGCAACAGCCCCTGCACTTCCGGCTGTAAGCCGCGCCGAAAGCGCGCCGGCCGATTTGGCAAAGTATGGCAATAATGTGGAGATCGTGGAAATGGACCGCATGCGCAAACTGATTGCCGAACATATGGTGCGCAGCAAACAAGTGAGCCCGCACGTGACCAGTTTTTCAGAAGCCGATGTTACCAATATAGTGCAGTGGCGCGAAAAAGTGAAAAACGAATTTGAGAAGCGAGAAGGCACCAAGATCACTTTTATGCCTTTATTTATAGAAGCCATCACCCGTTGTATTAAGCGGTTCCCATTGATCAACAGTTCAATAGAAGGCGATAAAATTATCATTAGAAAAGATATTAATATCGGCATGGCCACAGCGCTTCCCAGCGGCAACCTTATTGTACCGGTGATCAAAAATGCAGACCAGTTAAATCTTACCGGGCTTGCAAAGCGGGTGAATGATCTGGCGAATGCCGCAAGAAACAATAAGTTAAAAGCAGAGGATACCCAGGGCGGCACGTTTACATTAACCAATGTGGGAACTTTTGGAAGTATTTCAGGAACCCCTATCATTAACCAGCCCCAGGTGGCCATTCTTGCCGTAGGCGCCATTAAAAAACGGCCTGTTGTTATTGAAACGCCCCAGGGCGACAGCATTGCCATCCGGCATATGATGATGCTGAGCATGAGCTATGACCATCGCGTGGTGGACGGAGCGCTGGGCGCCACCTTTCTTACGGCGGTTGCAAAAGAATTAGAAAGTTTTAAAGGGCAGGAATTTTAGGCCTTTACCGCTATACAATTATTCACACAACGAGCGTTTAGTATTTATAATGCTATTGCGCAATGCCACGAATGCCCGCCTGTACCGTTCGGGCAGGCACAAATATGGGCCAACGGCGCATTTGAATTTGTGTCTATTTTTTGAAGGGTCGATACCATGTATTCATTCGTGAATTCTGTACAACAAAGTCGTGTGAACTAAGCTCAAACCACAGAGATAAGCAGAGAAATCCCAGAGATCATGGAGGTGGTGCGCTGATTCACAGGACACTGCGTCCTCTGTGTTAAACCGCTGTACCCTCTGCGGTTTTTTTCTTTGGCGAACCCAGGTTTAAGGCGTTATAATAACGTCTGCTATCAGGGGCAAATGATCCATATCATTTAAGCGCGTATAGGGGGCCGTAACGTTCATGATCTTGATGTCCTTACTGGTAATAATTTCATCTATATGGCGGTTGGGGCCGTCTTTCATACCCGCCAGACTAACATTACCGGGAGTGGTCATGAACCATCCCTGATAGCCGCCGTTGCCCATATTAAAACCTGCTTTGCCAAACTGTAACAATTCTTCATCTGAGGAATTTGTATCTCCAAAACAGATGAAATGATCAAATTTTTTCAATTCAGCAATAATTGAATCCAGCGCTGCTTTATGCCCCTCCTTACTCCATGGAATATGCGTAGAAATGATCTGGATGGTTTTACCTCCGATCTTCAGATCACCGATAAGGGCATAATAATCCTGGAACCAATATTTCTGACGAAGATTGGATAAGTGGTAATTTGTTGCAATGCCATTATAGATCCAGGGATGCTGGTCGCCAAAATAAACATTATTATAGTAGGGCTTTAATAACTCGTTCTCTGCAATGAAAGTGCTGTCCTGATCAAAGTACCGGTTCCATTCCTGCATGCAAAAGAAGTCCAGACTTTGCTCACCTATCCATTTTCTCCAGGCCAATAATTCCTGTTTAATATAGTTGCCCGTTACGGTTTTGTTATCCGGATAGTAATTTTTACCTCTTACTTCCAGTCCGCCCTTCATCCCCTGGTTAAAGTGGCCCACATTATAAGTAGCCACTCTCAGTTTTATGGGTGCATTATTTACAGATTGTGCACCTATGCTCCCTGCGCATGTGAATGCCGTTAAAAAGGCTATGATCGTCTTTTTCATTTGTTGACTATTATTTTATTACCTGATTTGATTTAAGTATCCGAATGATCTCGGGCCTGATCACCTGCAGCATCCGGTCGAAGCCCAGATCATTGGGATGTATGCCATCTGTTGAGCCTTCATGATCATTCCCTAAGAGATTTGCTCCGCTTATCAGGTAAAGATGCTGCAAGCCCTCCTTCTTTAATTTTTGATATTCTTTCAATGTATTTTCATTTTGCCGTTCAACCAATCTTTGTACCGTTGAGTCAAAATTTCCTGATTGCCGTATAACACTCTGGATCATCACAATCGGCGCGTCGGGGTGCTTAGCCCGGATTACCTTCACTAAGTAGGCCGTCCGTTCGGTAATTTGTTCAGGACTGGGATTGGCAAAACAATCCAATATGAATGCGTCCGCATCAGCAGTTGCAAGCATATCGGCTACATTGCGTTCCATTTTGCCGCTTCCGCTCAGGCCAAGATTTATAAAATCGATGCCCAACGCTCTCGAAAGCCTTGCGGGGTAAGCCATTCCGGGCCTGCTGGCAGCCGCTCCCTGTGTAATACTGGAACCATATACCACCACTCTTTTGGGGAAAGGATCTTTGCCCGGCGAAATCTGGCAACCGCTGTCCACTCCTACAGATAAGCTTTTGACCTCGTCATACAAGGGTAAATAGAGCAGGCATTCTTTTGCGGTCCGATCCATATTTTGAACGATCACAAATTCATTGCATACCGCATCGGCCCTGCCCACACCCGCAAATTCCCATTTGCCATTTCGTTTGATATAAAGATCCAATCCCTTATTGGCAATAGGCGTCATATTATCGTACTGCCGGGCATTGGTCACACACCATTTAGCCGTAATACGGGGGCTATTGGTCTTAAAACTTATTGCAAGGCCCGCCCCGTTTGTGAACAGTTTTTTAATACCCGGAGAAAAATCAGCATAAGCAGCTGTATCAATCCGGTGATAACTTTTCTTTAAAGGGAACACCTGACCGATCAGCCTGAGCGAAAAGGCATCCGTATAGACGACTGATGGCTTCGGGGGTTGTTGAGCGTACAGCAGCACCGCTAAACCGGTAAACAACGCCGCAATCAATATTTTTTTCATATCGAACTATATTTAAGGCTTCGGTTGCGTTACCTTCAGCGAATCTTTAGCGGTGCTGCCGATCGCGTCCAGATAGCTCAAAAAGATAGTGGCCGTACGGGCCGCGGTTGTTCCATTTGCCGCTACATTAAACGACAAATTATTGTTAGCGATCTGCAATCCCGAGATCCAGTCGCTGCCATTCGCATCATAAATATAGCCCACACTCATTATATTCAATGGAAGATTCGTGTTGATGGCTGTCTGGATGGCGCCGCCGGCGGCCGGGGCTGCTACCGAAGTTGCCGTAATGGCAATAGTGGGCACAATGCCTTTTTGTCCCAGCTGGACGGTATCTGCTTTTGCGCCTGACTTTACCACAAACCTGGCGCTGCGGGGCAGGTTGGCACTATTGTCTGTTGTAATAACCGTTGCATACGCCTTTCCGCTTCCCGAACCTTTTGAAATGGTTGCCCAGGGGGCAGCGTCGATCGCTTCCATCGTCCAGCTGCCGCTGGAATATACAACCATATTCACCGTGTCGGCAGTGGCCGGCGCAACGATGACACGCTGATCCATTGCCAGATCTGTGTGGAAGGCCGCTTCTTTTGTACAACCGGTCATCACGAATAGCCCGAGTACAAAAAATATTATTCGAGTCATAATTTCATTTTTTTCGTAACAGAAGAAAATATTTTTTACTGTTTATTGTAGGCGTCATTGGTTAAAATCCCTTTTGAGCGATCCACTTCTGCCTGGGGTATTGGATAAAATTCATGATAAGGCCGTAAATTGGTTTTGATCACCGCCAGTTCCGCACCAGCAGTGGTATCCACGCTGGTAAAAAAAGTACCCCAGCGGGCCAGATCCCATCTGCGCATATATTCCCCTGTTAACTCCCTGGCGCGTTCCTTTTTCACTTCTTCCAGAAAAATATCTTTACCAGGATAGTTGGCGAGTACAAAACCTGCTTTCGCCCTTGCCTTTACTTCGTTGAGCGCCGCCATAGCGGTTACGGCATCTCCCTTTTCATTAGCAGCCTCTGCCAGCATTAACAACGCATCGGCATAACGAAAAACTTTCTGATTATTTCCGTCGTTGGCAGTAGCCATATTCGGGCACCAGAACTTAGCTCCCATCCACGGCTTGCCCGTATAGTTGCCCGATTTTGACCGGTTGAACCAGGTACCATTATACGTATAGGCGAGTATCATATTCCTGCGCGGATCGGTGGTATCATACAGGGACATTAAATATTTTGTAGGCGTTGCCGAAGTATAAACCGTTGCGGTGGTGCCCAGTTCCGGAATACTGACCCCATCATAAACGTCTTTGCCCGTGGCCCGGGTGGGGGTTAACTGGCAGGCAACATGAGAAACCTTTGCAATACCCGTTGCAGCATAAGTGTATTGCACTTCAAAGATCGATTCAGCGGTGTTCTTGTTGCGGAACCAGGTATCTGTTAATGCGTACTGCGACAAGGCTCCATAGATTTTCTTCAGCTGCTGCATAGCTGCAATGCATTCATCCCACTCCTTGTTCCAAAGCGCCATTTTACCAATGAGCATATAAGCCGTTGCGGCTCCCACCCTGTTATTGGCAATAGATGCGCTCCGCGTTTGTGGCATAGCCGGCGCCCATTTCTTCAGGTCGGCGATCAAACTGTCCCTTGTAGCTGCGGCCGGCATTCTTCCCATTTGCGCTACCAGTATCAACCCGTCAAAATTGGCGCTGGCATCACTGGTATAATAAGGCACATCTCCAAACATGCTGGTGAGCACATAATAATACAACGCCCGCATGGTAGCGGCTTCGCCTATTAAAGCAGGTTTAGTGGAATCGGCGAGCGGCGAGCGCTGAATACCGGCAATAGTCGCGTTGCAAATCATTATGCCGTTGTATGCTGCTGTCCAGATATCATCTCCTACTCCCGGATTTGAAGGGGAGATCCCAAATGTCATATCCACGCCTCCATTATCCAGAAAAGTAAGATCGGTGGTAAATTCCGTTGCGGCCATCAGGTTTTCATTAAACACATTGTAGAGCTTCAGGTAGCAGGCGTTCACACCAGCAACTGCCTCGGCTCTTGTTTGATAAAAAGAACCGGCATTTGTAAAACTCTGGGGTTGTTCCTCCAAAAATTTACTGCAACTGCTGCCGCACAGGGAAAAAGCAACGAGCACTATGAGAATATATATATTTATCTTTTTCATGTTTATCAGAATTTAATTTCAGCGGTAAAAGTTATCGTCCGGTTCGGAGGGTAGGCGCCGTTGTCGATGCGGCGCAGCGTGGAACCGCCGCTTTGTGTGGAAACTTCGGGATCGAAACCGTTATAATATTTCAACAAAAACAGGTTGCTGCCATTTACCGAAAGCGCCACTGATTTCAACTTTTGGGCGGTAATACGAGAAAGGTCAAAAGTGTAGCCTAATGACACCGCTTTCAGACGCAGGAAGGACGCATTATGTACAAATCGGTCATTGGGAATATCATCTTTTGAATCGGCTCTTGGTATATCGGAATCGGGATTGCGCACCGGGTTCCATGCGTTTACCATGTAACGGAACTGATTATTCAGATAGGTACCCGTTCCCATAAACATTTCAACAGGGTTATAGAGGTCTCCTCCCCAGGAATAATTGAAGTAAACAGAAAGGAAAGCTTTTTTATAGCGGAATGTATTCTGCAAACCTCCGTATACAATAGGATCTGAATTGCCCAGATACACTTCATCGTCTGTATTCAGCACGCCATCATGGTTCTGATCAATATACCGTTGTCTTCCCGGAGTATAAAATGCCGAAGAAGCAGACACATATTTTTTATCGATCTTATTCTGATCAATTTCCGCCTGGCTTTTCCATACACCGGCGTATTGAAAGCCATAGATAGCGTTCAGCGGCATCCCTTTTTCATAACCATTGATCATGTACTGCGCACCATAAGTGTAGGTATTGGTCACCACCCGGCCTAATAACCCTACGTCCTCCACTTTCTGTGAGTTATGTGCAATGGTGAAAGATGTGGACCAGTTAAAATTGCGGGAGCGGATATTGTCGTAGCTAACGGTAAGCTCAATTCCTTTGTTGGATGTTTTGCCAAAATTCATCAGCCTTGTTGCAAAACCGGTTTGCGTAGGCAGTTGCACCGTCAGCAGCAGGTCAGAGGTTTTACTTTGATACGCGTCCAGGGTAATATTGAGACGTTTGTGCAAAAAGGAAAGGTCGGCACCGGCATTATAGGTAGTCGTCTTCTCCCATTTAAGCCCGTCATTGGAAATGCTTGTTGGATAATATGCTACAGGCTGTGCGCCTCCAAACAAATACCCGGATGTGGTAGAACTAAGCCGGTTCAGTGACTGATAACGTGCAATGGCATCATTACCCGCCATACCCGCACTAAGGCGGATGCCAAATTCATCGATCCGGGCATTTTTCATAAAATCCTCTTTCAGTACATTCCAGCGGAATCCTGCCGAGGGAAAATAGCCCCATTTATTACCGGCGGCGAAGTTAGAAGCGCCATCTTTCCGCAATGTAGCCGTAAGATAATATTTTTCGGCATAGTTATAATTAACGCGTGCCAGGTGCGACATACGGGTCTGGATCTGCACTGATGAACCGACCGTCAGATTATTCTTATCAGGAATGGATCCTATATCATTCAGGGCCGTTTCATCAATAAAATAGCCACTGCCACCCACATTCATGCTGTTGAATTGCTGCTTTTGTATTGTAAATCCATATAAGGCATCGAAATGATGGTCTGCCCCGAAATTATGTTTATATGCAATGGTATTCTCATTCAACAGACCATTGTTTCTATTCTCGCTTTTAGCAATAAGCGCGCCGCTGCCATTCGCTGCCCGGGTGGGCATGGTAGACGGTATTTCCGCATCGCCATTCATAAGATAGTTCGAGTAGGAAACCGTAGAACGCAGCAGCACATCTTTTATCGGCTTTACCTCCATGTAGAACATTGAGCTCAGGCTTCCCTCACCCGTAGTATTCTTTCTCAGCAGTACCTGAGCCAATGGAGAATCGTATATACCTCCCGAGTATTGTTGTGAATTCCAGTTATTCAGGTTGCCATCCGCGCCATAAGCGGGAACTATGGGAGCAATCATAATATAGGTGCTGCTCCAGTTATTATATGCACCCGTATAAGTCATAGGCTGATCTCTCCGGGTATAAGAATAGTTTAAACGCAAACCTGCCTTTACGTATTTGCTTATTGTTTGATCCATGTTCAGGCGCGCCTGGTACCGCTTCATCCCGCTGTTGATTATAACACCTCCGATATCATCATAATTACCAGAGAAATAATACTGCGAGGTCTTATTGCCACCCGAGGCGGACAATGCATAATTAGAAAAAGGGGCATGATGCGTTACGGTGCGTTGCCAATCGGTGCCTTTGCCTAATGAAAGCGGGTCGGGGTAAGGATAGGCAGATAAGGGCAGGCTCTGATTTGCGGTACTCTGAAAATAAAAGCGGTCGTTTAGCAGCTGAGCAAATTCAGTAGCGTTCATTAGGTCCAGGTAGCTGGCCATTTCTGCAAAACCATGACTTACCCTTAAATTAAGATCCGTTTTACCTCCACGGTCTATTCCTCCTTTGGTTGTTATAATAATTACGCCATTGGCACCGCGGGAACCATAAATGGCCGTAGAAGACGCATCTTTCAATACGCTGATGCTGGCTATATCGGAAGGATTCAGATCATTCAGATTATTGATACCATCCATTACTCCATCTACAATATACAGGGGCTCGTTGCTGGCTGTGATGGACCGGGAGCCGCGGATACGCACTGAGGTACCAGAGCCCGGCTGCCCATCTGTAGATACAAATTCTGCACCGGCAATTCTGCCGGCGAGCATCTGATCTACCCGCGGAACGGGAATATTCTGAAGATCTTCTGTTTTTACTACAGATACAGCGCCTGTAAGATCTTTTTTCCTTACACTTCCGTATCCAATTACCACGATCTGGTCCAGTTGGGATTGCGCACGTGATAAGCGGATACTTATCATATCTGCTGTAACCGGCTGTTCTTTGGTTATATATCCTACAAAGGAGATCTGGAGTATATCCCCGGTGGCAGCTTCGATGGAAAACTGCCCGCTGGTATTGGTTTTGGTAGACCTGGCGGTTCCTTTAACGGTAATGGTGGCGCCGTTCAAAGGCGTACCGGCACTATCTGTAACGATGCCCCGGATGGGTATAAATGCGGGGGGCGCTTCAGAAGGAGTACGCTTATCATCTTTTTTTTCAAAACCCGGCCGGCGGAATAAAAAAATAGTTTTTTTACTTATAGAATACTGTACCGGTGTTTCTTTTAACAACCGGTCCAGGAACTGTACCAGCATTTCATTAAGGGCAACGATACTAACCCGTTCTGTATTTTTAAGTGCTCTTGTATCACCAGAGATCATGTATCCGGTTTGTTTCTCGATCGTTGCAAAAACATCCTGCAAGAGCACATTTTGCCCGGAGTAATTTATTGTTTGTGAATGAACGCGGGCACTTACTTGTAAACAACCGACCAATATTAGCAGCGCGGTAAGCTTCATGACTAAGATTATCTTTATTAGTTGCCGGCGCATTGCCCGGCATTGAAAGCCGGCGCTTTTGCCGGTGACGGCATACGCCGTTAGTTTTAATGTTCGAAGGTCCTTTTGCCAACGATGAGGCAATGCCCTCCGATTTGCAAACAATTGCATAATTTCGTAATGCGTCCGCCTGACCGGCGGACAGGTTTGGGTTGATGAAAAACAAATGGAATCCGCAAAAATTCTAGCTGGGGTCAACTCAAGAACATGCCGGGGGTGTTGGTAGCACTTCCGGCTTTTTGTTGCCCCGATGCCTGTCAGGTTTTCTTTCTCATATTGCTGTTTTTAAACTTATTTTTGAATGATCAATTTTCTACCGTCCAACTTCCATTGAATGCCGGCTTCTTTAAAGTTCTGCAACACTTCTATCAAACTCAGATCACGCCCCATCTTGCCAAACAATTCCACTTTGGGAACACCGGAAGGATAGGATACCGTTATATCGTACCAGGCACTCAGCTGCCGCATCACTTCTTCAAAAGGAGCATTATCCAGATAAAAATAGCCATTCTTCCAGGCCATCACCTGCGCAAGATCGGCCGAAGGCCGGAGGCTTAATGCCGAAGCGTTAGCAACACCCTGTTGACCGGGCTTCAGCACGATGCTTTGGGTGTTGTGCATTACGCGCACGTGCCCCTCCAGTAGCGTCACCTTCGTTTCCGGCTCTTCTTCATAAGCATTTACATTAAAGTGCGTACCCAATACTTCTGTTGTTGTACCATTGGCCACAACAATAAAAGGCAGCCTCAGTTTGGCTATTTCAAAATAGCCCTCTCCTTTTAATTCCACTTTGCGTTCATTACCAACAAATGCAACCGGGTAAGTAATAGAGGAGCCCGCGTTGAGCCATACATGCGAGCCATCAGCCAATTGCATATCAATTACTTTACTGCCCCTGGGGTTGGTGAGGGTGTTGTACTGCATTTGTTTTAATACAGCTTTATCGGTGCCCTGGTAAGCGATCTGACCATTGGCCAGTTTTATCAAAGCGGTATTGCCCTGCTGCGCCAACTGCCCGTTATCTGCACTGTCTAAAAAGATCTGCCGTCCGTCGGACAATGTAATGGCTGCACGGTTTACTGCAGGCGCCTGTATGTCTTTGGGTGTATGTATAGCAGTTAGCAACGGCTTATCAATAACTACCCTGTAAAAATAGAATCCCAGGCCCAGCAAAGCGATAACGGAAGCCGCCAGCCAATACTTCCGCCTTAAAACCCGTACGCTTGTTCGTTGCTTAGCCTGATCAGCTTCAGCCGCAATTTCAGTCAAAAGCCGTTCCTGTATTCTTTTGCTCACGTCTTCAAACAAAAGACCACTTTGGTCCCATTGATCCAATTGCGCGGTCATTATTTCATTCAGTCGCTCCTCTTCCCGGGGGTCTTCCAGTAACCGCAACAGCACGGCGGTTTCCTGCGGGGTAATCCTTCCCTGCAAATGGCGTTCAATATAATATTCCAGTGTACGATCTTCCATGTGCTCATTATATATAACCCCGGATCCGTCTTACAGGACAGGTGTCACGATTATTTTTTTTAGCTGAGCAACAAATCGCAGAGCAATACGATCCATCCGCCATGTACAACGACAATTCCTAAGTTTTCTTTCAGGTAGCTTCTCAGAAACACCAGCGCTTCAACCATATGTTGCCGGACGGCGCTTCGCGAAATGCCGAGTTTACCCGCTATTTCTTCATAGGTAAAATGTTCCATCCTGCTAAGCATAAAAACTTCTTTCCGGCGGCGTGGAAGCGCTTCAATTGCTTTTCCCAGGGCATTTGACAATTCTTTCACTTCCATAGAGACCGATTGAGGATGAGCGAAAAGATCCTGAAACGGATCGATCGGGGTCTGACGCGGGTCAGAGAGCAGTTCTTTTAGAGCGGATTTTGCCCGGTTCCGGGTAATTACATAAACGTATCCCGGAAAATTCTCCATTTGAGCCAATTTTCCACGGTTTTTCCAAACCCTCAGAAAAATATCCTGTGTGATCTCTTCGGCTTTTTCCGCATTTTTCAGGTAGGATAACAGATGTGGATAAACGATGGAAGTATATCGGTCAACCATCCGGGCAAACGCACGTTCATCTCCCTGCGCTATACGCATCAATAATTCGGGTTCATTATATAAAGGAGTGCTTACCATCCCGGAACGATAGTCAAGATAAGGATTCGGGCTCAAATATAAATACACAAGTTTTAAAACCTGCATTAAGTCTGTGTAACATTCGTGCAAATGCCTCCTGCCGTTGGTAAAGCAGGTTGGCAAAAAGTCATGTTCCTCAAAAGTTTTGGAAACCGGTTCCGTATAAATGTACAAATATCCTCATAAGCATAAAAGCCCCAGTGCCCTTTCGTTGACGGTTAATGTTGCAGCAGCATCTTCACCAACCTCCAGCAGCCATAGGGCTGAAAGGGCTGTCCATGCTGTAATCCATTGCAGCATTCGTTGTTTTGTGATAGAAACTTCACTGCAAACGATATTTAACTGCTGCACTAACCTGCCGGGAGCCAGGGCTATGGCCGTGGTTGGGTTACAAAATAAATTGGCATAATCAAAGCCCGCTTCGCCATATAATCGTTTCGGATCAATAGCCAGCCAGCCCCGTTTACTGCTGTATAAAATATTGTCATGATGCAGATCGCCGTGTAATACCTTTTTATCAGTCGCAGACTGTAAAAGATGCCCGGCTATTTGCGCACTTGCCGCAAACCGGTCGCCGTATTTTTCGTGGGCATGGAATAATTCATAAAACCAATCGTTCAGATCGATCAGCTGAGGCAACGGTTCGCTATGGGGCGCATGCAATATTTTCGCCGTCCGGCAAATGATCCGGGTTGCTTCGTCATCGGCTCCGTTTTCGGCCATTTGTCTTAACGACCGCCCTTCGTCAATCCACTCAAGCAATAGCGCCTCCCCGCTGTACCGCAATACCCTCGCCGCACCATGCCCCTGCCACCATTGCATTAGCAGACCTCCAAACTGTTCCTCCTCTTCCAGGGATATTTTCAGTAGTGCTTTTTGTCCATTGTACCAAACCGGTTGCAGCAGACTTGCATAAGAAAAAAAATAAGCGCCGGCGGCGTTTAACTGCCATTGATGCCTGTATTGCGTAAGCAATCCAAGGGATTTCGCTTCTTTATCTTTTGTCCAAAACATTGTGGCAACGGACAGATAAAAATAGCGAATTATTTTGCTGCAGGGCGTATACCGGCATCCCTTTTTCCTCTAATTGTTCAAAAATTAATAGATTTGTAATGCCAGACATAAAAAACAGGTATATTTAATAGTGAGCGTATCGATCCCCACCATAAAAGAAATTGCAAAACGGCTCAATGTGTCTGTATCCACTGTTTCACGGGCGCTAAGCAATCATCCCCGGATCAGTGAAAAAACAAAGGAAGCCGTTAAAGAACTGGCGAAGGCACTACATTATGAGCCTAATTCAAAAGCTATTTTTTTCAAACAGAAAAAAAGTCATGTTATCGGGGTAATTGTTCCTTTGATCTATGAAGATTTTTTCTCAAAAGGGATCAGCGGCATCGAAGCCATAGCGATGGATAATGGCTATACAATTTTATTTGGACAGAGCTATGACAGTATTGAAAAGGAGAAGCAGGTCGTAGATGCTATGAAAAGCCAGCGGGTAGATGGGGTGATCATTTCCTTATCGAAGGAAACCAATAAAAATGATCATTTAAAAGTACTGGACGCCTATAATATTCCCATTGTTTATTTTGACCGGGTGCCTTCTGCTGCGAATGTAAACAAAGTGTACAGCAACCTGTTCGACGGAACGGTGCAGATGATTGAATGGCTATTTAAACAGGGACGGAAACGAATCGCTTTTATTAATGGCCCTGCGGCGCTGATCGCCTCCAAAGAGCGGCTGGATGGATATATAGAAGGCATCTCGCGCAGGAAACTGAAGGTGGATATGCAAATGGTGGAGCAGACAGATTTCTCTGAAAATGGTACCCACAGGGCCATTGCACGGTTGCTATCTCTTAAAAAACCACCCGATGCTATTATAAGTTTTAACGACTATGTTCATATGGACGCGGTGAAATGCGCATTAAGTAAAGGGATTAAAATAAATGAGGATATTTTATTTGCCAGCTATGCCAATATTTCTGTGAATAAACATACTGCATATCCTCCCGTAGTGTCTGTTGATCAGTTCCCGTACAAACAGGGGGAAGCTGCTATGAAAATGATGATGGATATCCTTAGCCATAAAACAGATGGGGTAGAACAACCGGATCCCGATTTCCAAAACTGCGAGCTGGAAGCCTTACTGGTGTTTAATTAACCAGGTCAATCGTTTGCACTTTTTTTCACGTTTTTTTCTAAACATTCTTTTATACATTTATCTTTTAGAAACCTATTTATGGATAGAATACTTGCCGGTTTCGGGTTAAAAATGTCTGAATGTTCTTTAACGCCTTTTGGTAACGGACTTATCAATCATACCTGGATATTAAAAAATGCTGAAGGCGATTTTATTTTGCAGAAAGTAAACAGTAATGTTTTTACTAAACCGGAAGATATTGCCTCGAATTTTGACCTCATTGAAAACTATTTAAAACAGACCGGACAAAACTATTTTTTTGTTGCACCGGTGAAAACTACAGACGGTAAGTCTTTATTTTTCATTGAAGGAGACGGTTACTACAGGCTGTTCCCCTTTGTTGCGGGCAGTCATTCTATTGTTGTGGTTGGGAATGAGGATCAGGCCCGAGAGGCGGCAAAGCAATTTGGATTATTCACCAAAGTTTTGTCAGGCATTGATGTAGACCGGTTAAAGATAACGCTCCCCTCCTTTCACGATCTGTCCTTACGCTATCAGCAATTCCTGGAAGCGTTGGAAACCGGAAACCGCGAACGGATTGATGCAGCTGCAGGATTGATCAATGAGTTAAAAGACCATTCCCGTATTGCGGACCGGTACGAAGCGATCAAAATAAATCCAGGGTTTAAAAAAAGAGTTACCCATCATGATACCAAGATCAGCAATGTCCTGTTTAACCAAAATAATAAAGGCATTTGTGTGATCGACCTGGACACGGTAATGCCGGGTTATTTTATAAGTGATGTGGGCGATATGATGCGTACTTATTTAAGTCCGGTAAGTGAGGAAGAAAAAGATTTTGATAAGATCGAGATAAGGGATGCCTATTATAAGGCCATCGTGCAAGGCTATCTTGAGCAGATGAATGAGGAATTAACGCCGATTGAAAAAGAACATTTCTTTTATTCGGGATTGTTTATGATCTACATGCAGGCGTTGCGTTTTCTTACCGATCATTTAAATAACGACCGGTATTATGGCGCTAAATACGAGGGGCATAACCTGGTACGGGCACAGAACCAGGCCGTTTTGCTTAAAAGACTGCTTGAAAAACAGGAACTGCTGACTGCGGCTATTTTTTTAGCTGCATCTGAATGATTTTTACAATTTTTTCCTTACTTTTGCACCCGCTTTAGGAATTAAAAGATTTTCTAAAGAATTGAAACCGGATTCGGGAAGTAGCGCAGGCCGGTAGCGCACCTGGTTTGGGACCAGGGGGTCGCAGGTTCGAATCCTGTCTTCCCGACAATTAGCATTGATTTTCAATGTAGTACGAATTAAGGTAGCAATTTAAGTAGCATTTTTATACTTGATTGCTGCCTTTTTTTATTTTACCTGTATCACAATCACTAAGGTCTTACTGGTGTAACATTTGTAACACTGTAACAGAGTGTTACACCTGTTACAAAGTGTTACACTTTGGGTGTTTGCACAAAAAAACCACCGTTTTCTGGTGGATTGATACGAATACTTTCGTTGTTTTCCGCTTAAACTGCGCTTAAAAGATTATCTGCGCCCATGCTTCGGGGATAAAGTCAAAATACATACGCATAGCCAGGGCATCGGAATAATCCGGTGAGCGTCCTAGCACTTCCTTTACCTTGTCCTTACTAATGATAGCTTTTTTAACATCCTTGTCCATATCTGCCTGACGGACTTGTTCCAGCTCTTCCCTTATCCGTTGCTGAATACTTACGTCAGCATCAATAAACAGTTCAAACTTGTTAATTTTTTCAGCTAACTGGTAATATACCTGACTTTTTGCGTTCTTATAGTTCTCATCATTTTGGGGCCTGCCATTATTCACGAATCCAACAGCATTTAATGAATCAACGGGACCAGCTCCCAGGCCATCGCTGTCAATGATAACCCTGCTGGGTGGAACATTGTATTTATTCATCAGGTGCCGGATCTGATCTGCGGTTTCTTCCAGGGATTGCTTTTGATAGCTGAATATTTTAGCTCTGAATCCTGACCAAAGGCAAATTACTGTTCTGTCTTTACCAAACCGGGCAACATCACAGGAAATATAACCATCGCCTTCGGGTAGGTGGGATGCTTTAAAAATGTTTTCTATCGCTTCATAGGATATTAGGGCATCTTCGCTGGTTGAGTAATCCCAGTTCCCCAGCAACAGCCGTTGGCGGTCTATCCCTTCCAGTTTATGCAGCTGTGCTAAATATGCCGGGTCTATAAATTCATTGTCTCCGGGTAATGCCTGGATAAAGGCTTTGTCATCGGATAACTGCCCCGCTTTATAAGGTAACCACAGGTCATAATATAACCAGGATTTGGTTGGGTTGGATGATATGAACAGTTTCGGGATCAGTCCGTTTTCAGACAGCTTATGCCGCATACGGGTCATTAAAATATCTGCTGCCTTCCGTGGAACTTCGGCACATTCGTCAATCCATCCCCCGGTAATTTCTAACGATCCCAAAGAATTATAATCAGGATCGGATGGTACCTGGGCAAGGTCTTTTAATAATATCACTGATCCGTTGCTAAATACTATACAATTTGGGTTAATCAGATCCTGGGCGCTGGTTAGGGTAAAATGCTTATCCTGTTTTAGATCCATTGAATGGGCAACCTTTAGAAACGTTTGTAGGGTTGTTTCCTTTAGCGTTTTTAAGACAGCCCGACCCATGACGTACTTTGTACCTGGATAGGTTAGGCAGCTGTATATTAACCAGGAACAGCCCAGCCATGACTTTCCCGATGCCACAGAACCGCCATAAAATACGGTGGTGGTTTTTTTATCATTCAACAGATCAAATGCCCGGGTCTGCTTTTTATTCAGCTTTATTTCCATCGTCATAACTTTTGATAATGGAAATATTTATAGGAGCATCTTTTTCACCTACTATTGTTTGCCTGGACAGCTTCGGCTTTATAAATTCTGACAGGCGATCGTAGCAAACGACATAGTCCTTTGGCTTTAATTGTCGGATCTTTTCAACCAGCAATAAAGCCCCTTCATTCTTTAAAAAGGTTTCAAGAGATGCCCAGCCGTCAAGGCCGATTGCTTCTAAAATTTTTGTCTTATTGTTTTTTGCGGAACCTCGTCCTTTCGGAACTGTTGCGCTTGTCCAACTTGTTTGATTGCGTCCCATAATAATTTATTTTAGATGCCTTAGCTCCTGATCTTCGTCTGTCATATCGTTGTTTAAAAAAACCCCAGCCGGTAGAAACGGGCCGGGGGTATCAATTTAAAAATAAATCAAGAAACTAAGAAAACACAAAAGGAAGTTTATATTTTCCCTCCCATGAAACCATCATTACGGAACACCGGAAGTGCTACCGTGGTTTCCACACGAAGGGTGATTAAATTTTTTCGTACGTTGTCGCTGTCCTGCTCAAAGAATTCCAGCCGGATGCCGTCCTGTTGCATGATATGAGCACCGTTTGCGAAATCGCCCAACATGTAGTCATTAGTTGCAGGAGTACCGGCATTGGTAGCTAATGCGTTCATTTTGTACACAGGCACACCCCATAAATACAACTGGTTACCCACGAACGTAACGCCAAAGGGCAGATCATATTCGCCGCTTCCTGTGGCTTTATTCGCGAAGAATGACCAGTAGTTGGCTGGGCGTAATAGTATCGCTGTGGCTTTCCGTTTGTACACGTCTTCAAACGTTCCTAAATCGGATAAAATCCTTTCTACCAGCGGCCCGGTTGCAACGGATGCAATATAATTACCGCTGGTTAGGATGCCTTTTATATTCGGGCTTACACCATCGCCATACAGGTACAAATTATCTTCTGCATCAAGTAATTTTGTTAGCGCCCTGGTCTGAATAAAAGAAGTCAATCCGGGGATATTCGCCAATGCTTTGCGGGATAAAAGTTCCCAGCCTGCAATGGTTTCAAACTTAACGGAAGTTTCCTGCAATTGGCTATCGTACTGGGGTTTTAAAAGACCTTCAGCAACAGCGGCAGGGTTTCCCTGACCGGCCAATTCACGCATAAAATAATACTCATTCCCACTTGGTGCCGCAATTACCGGCAGAAAGTCCCGCATGTGGCTTTGGTTCTGTGGCATTTCAACAATACCAGGTTTGTACACCGCACCATAAACGGAACCGCCGGTTACATTCGCGGTTGTTACCACGCCAGCGGCTTTAATTTCAAAAGATGCACGGGCATGCTTTTCACCGCGGATCAATTTGGCTATATTATCGGTTTGCTTCTCTACCTCGGTAGTTAAAATTTCATTGAAACTTTTTGTCAGTCCACCGCCTGCCATTTGTCGGGCTGTGCCTGCTTCCAGCTGATCGAATTTAGCTTCAAAAGCGTTCATCTTTTTTTCTGTATCGGCTTTGTATTGGTCGATTTTCTCACCAACCTGTTTAACGCCGTTTAATAATTCCTGAGACATAAAATAATGTTTAAAATTTAAAAAATATAAACGTTGGGATTTTTTATGAGCTCCGGCGGAGTGGTGCGTGAAATGCCCGGCTGCGTGGTGGCTGAAATTAGTCCTTGTGTTCTTACTACAAAGATAATAGATAAAATCTATACTACCAATAGATAGCATCTATTAAATGTCTATTAGTGTCGCATTTTTAATTTGCGCTAAACTGATCCCTGGTTATTTCTTTTTCGTGTTTTGCAAACGCTTTTTTCATTGCTCGCAAAGTGGTTTTAAAAATCTTTTGACCGTCGGCCTCGCTGGTTGTGATCCCTGGAACCACCGAAAAAAGATTAACCAAGCTTGGATCTATCAATTCCAGTTCACAGGTTTTACCGTCCCATTTTTGGCGGTAATAGTAAATTTTATTATCCTGCCAGTTCTCCCGGTTCACGAAATACAACTTCGCCAACATGTAGCTTTGAAATTGCGGATCAATTCTTTTCATGATTTTTAATTTTAATCGTTTATAAAAGTTAATGTACCCGGCGCGTGTTGCTTCATAATGTCATCCGGGATACCGTCAAATCCAGCCGCTTCCAGTTCTATGAGGATTGCAGCGTATTTTTTTCGATTATCTGAAATATAGGCCGCCTCTAAGTTTTCCGCCCAATTGACCAACCGCCAGTAATCATTAACCGGGTTGCGTTCACAGGGCTGATCCCATGAAGCTGGGTAGTGTTCAAAACTTTTTGGAGAATATTTTATTAAAAAATCTGCAATGTCTAATCCTTCCTTTTTTTCTTCATCACTACTGTTCTTTAGATGAAAATCTGAAACAGTAAAGCCGTACCGGGTCGCTACCGTCATCCATTCAGGATATGCATTTAGGTCAGGAAAGAGAATAACTTTTTTTCCTAATAATATCCTGCATTTATCTGCGGTTAATCCGTCTTTACTTCCGGCGGCAACCCATGTAAAGCCCGGCAAATAAACACTTGCGATCATTGCCGTTTTTTCTGCTTCACAAACCGCTATTGGTTTATTAC
>JAGIAQ010000057.1 GCA_017744795.1 Niabella sp.
GGGTGCGACTGAAAAGCGTTTGAACCAATACTTTTTGTTGGAGAAGCGTCTGTCTGCTATTGGAAAATTTTACGTCATTCGCCCATCAGCCGCGCGTACCATATCTTCTTTTCCATTGTAAACACCGCCTGTAAGCAAACCGAAGACAATGCAGGATGTTTTCCGGGCGTTCCATATCAACAATCAGCGTCTTTCTGGGCAGCCTATGCAGGTCCTGTTGCTGGTTCTTTTTCAATTGCGTGATAGCCCGCTCTCCAAATGAGCAAATTGCCAGCATATTGGTAAGAAACCGCCGCTTGCGGGAAAGCGAAAAGGGCAAGCGGGCAATTTCAGTTTCCAGTTGTGTTACCAGTCCTAAAAAAAAAGCCTGGAAAGCCGCTGCATCCTTTATCCTTACAGGAAGCGTGCTTACCCCAGCCTGGAGGTCCTTCCAGATATCAAAAAGGTCATTTGTCAATTGAATGATACCGCCGATCTGGTACCAGCAATTCTTTTCTGCGACAGAGCTTTCCCCGTCCAGATAGAAGGGGCAAAGCAAAACGGCATACCCGCCCTTTTCAAGCGTGATGCGCTCCAGCTCAGCATCGCTGAGCGTTGAATGCAATTGCTGCAATGAATCAATCTGAGCGCGGAATAATTTTTGTGTAACCGTCTGGTATTCCTGTTGCAGCCGCACTTGTTGTTTTAGCGCTAAGTGCCCGTATAAAAAAGCGCGTTCTTCTATTGAAGCAGGCTGAAATGTTTCGGGTGCCCAGGAAATAGCATAAAGCGCTTCGGAAGAAAGCGTGCGCTCATCCAAAAAATCGTCGAAAGTAGTGCTGCAAATAAAATACAGCAGGATCCGCTCCCGCTCGTTCTGACTAATTTTTCTTCCCCTCAGGTCGGCAAAGGAATCAATAATCATTGGCAAATAAATACTATAAGAAACAATGATCTTACGATAAGCGCCATCAGTAAGCGGGCCATTCAGTTTTTCCAGTAAGTTATTTAAATACTGCTTCGCCCACCGGGCTTCTCTCCGGCGGTTAAACAGGATATGTATTAATTTGAAAATAATATTTCGGGCAAACTCGAAAAAATACATATGCCTATTTCACATTTATAAAAAGGAAAAAAAGCATCGAAAGAATACCGGTAAGCATCACAATTTTTATATTACTGCTCAATTGGTGGTACTCTTTAACCGTTGCTGCATTCTTAAATATTCTTTTAGCAATAAAGCCCAGGGGCACCAGCACCAGCGCTATTGAATAGAGGGATAACAGCTGTGGCTTCATCCCGGTTTTCCATAAAAACGGTTGCAGCATCGAGATAACCAACACCAGCACAACAACCGTTATTCCTGCGATCCGGTGCACGCTTTTGGCACCCAGTATGATCGGCATTGTGTGACATCCATACATCCGGTCTCCGGGCTCGTCTTCCAGATCCTTCACCACTTCTCTTACAAAAGTGATCAAAAAAGCAAACCCGGTATAAAGCAGTGTCAGTTGCAAAAGATTACCGGAAGCATTTCCGGTAAAGAGGTAGGTTGGCCCCACCGGAAGCAGCAGCACCGGGATGGCGGATGCAGTAATAACCGCCACGATCAGGTTCCCGATCAAAAAACGTTTTTTAAACCAGGCTGAATAAAAAAAGAGCAGCAGCTCGCACAATAAGATACAGACCAGCAGGAACAATTGCTCCCGTGATCCGGAAACAAACCCTACCAGCAGCAGCGCCACCGCATTCATCAAAAAATACACCAGCAGGGCCGCGGACTTGCTTATGGTACGTGAGATATATACTTTTTGAGGCTTGTTAACCCGATCCAGCGGCAGATCATACCAATCATTAATAATATATCCCGCCGCCGCGATCAGCTGAAAACTGAAAACGATTATCAGAAAATCTTTTGAGCCGGCTGCCAATGGCATCCCCTGCTGCTCCAGTATCGGGTGAATGATACAATATTCAAACAACAGTTGGGTTAAAAAAATAATCAGCAGGTTCGGCCACCGGATCAGTTTAAAAAAGCTGGATATTGTTTGCATGTATGAAAATATTTTGGCTGCCCGGATCGTTCGAAACACCAGCATCAAAAATAATGTATTTGCGCGGAATAGCAGAGCGAACGCATAATTTGGCTAAGCCACGAATGCACGAATAAAATGATTGATCTATTCGTAAAACAATTAACACAAATAGCGCCGGCGGCGCATGGAATTCGTGTTTATTTTCTTTGAATAGGGTACAACAGCTAATTCATTCATGTATTGGTGGCAACCTTTTAAATTGATGCGTCCTCCCCTGGCCCCCCTGTAACAAATGCCCTGTTTTAAAAAATAAACAGTAGCTTGCAGGGAACGACTTTGTTTAAATATGAATGAAAAAATCCTGCGCAGCAGCAATTGGTTTAACCGTACCGGCAAAGACGGTTTCATTTACCGGTCATGGATGAAAAACAATGGCATCCCCGATCATGAATTCAAAAAACCGATCATCGGGATCTGTAATACCTGGAGCGAACTGACGCCGTGCAACGCCCATTTCAGAGATCTTGCGGAATATGTGAAGCGGGGGGTATTGGAAGCCGGCGGATTCCCGGTTGAGTTTCCCGTAATGTCGCTTGGCGAAACATTGATGAAGCCTACGGCGATGCTTTTTCGCAACCTGGTGAGCATGGATGTGGAAGAAAGCATTCGCGGCAATCCTATTGACGGAGTCGTGTTACTCTGCGGGTGCGACAAAACCACCCCTTCATTGGTAATGGGGGCCTGTAGCGTGGACCTGCCCACCATTGTAGTTTCCGGAGGGCCTATGCTCACCGGCAGGCATAAAGGGAAAAGCATTGGTACCAGCGATGTATGGCGGCTCGCCGCAGGATTAGAAGATGGTTCGGTTGATGAAATGCAACTGCGTTCTATGGAAGGCGATCTTTGTCGCAGCCAGGGGCACTGCGCTGTTATGGGCACAGCTTCCTCAATGGCCTGTATGGTAGAATCGCTGGGATTATCGCTCCCCGGCAATGCAGCTATTCCGGCTGTGGATGCACACCGCAAGGTACTGGCACAAGCATCCGGCTATCGTATCGTTGAAATGGTAAAAGAAAATCTTACGCTATCATCCATCCTGACCAGAAAAGCATTTGAAAATGCCATTATGACCAATGCCGCTATTGGAGGCTCTACTAATTTTATCATTCACCTCCTCGCCATCGCAGGCCGCATCGGCGTTCCACTGGAACTGGCAGACTTTGACGCCCTTTCCAAAAACATTCCTCTTATCGTAAACCTGCAGCCATCCGGGCAGTTTTTTATGGAAGAACTGTATTACGCAGGCGGACTTCCGGCGGTTTTAAAACAGCTGGATCCCCTGCTGCACAAAGAGGCCTTAACAGTAAACGGGAAATCCATCGCCGAAAATTATACTGAGGCGGAATGCTACAATGATGCAGTGATTGCCCGGTTGGATCAGCCTTTTTCCGATGCCACCGGGCTTGCCGTTTTAAAGGGAAATATTTGCGAACAGGGCGCGGTTATCAAACCCTCGGCCGCCAGTGCGCACCTGATGCAACATACGGGCCCGGCGGTGGTCTTTGAGAATATTGAAGACTATAAACATCGGATCAACAACGACGACCTGGAAGTGGACGCCTCCAGCATCCTTGTGCTGAAAAATGTAGGCCCCAAAGGATATCCCGGGATGCCCGAAGTAGGCAATATGACCCTGCCCCGGAAATTATTACAACAGGGCATTACCGATATGGTGCGCATCTCCGATGGACGCATGAGTGGCACTGGCTTTGGAACAGTTGTTTTGCACATTTCGCCGGAGGCCGCCGCTGGCGGTAATTTCAGCATACTGAAGACCGGCGATATAATAACATTGGACGTACCGGCCAGAACGATCCACGTGCACCTCAGCGATGCCGAACTGGAAAAAAGAAAGGCTTCCGCGCAGCCCCAAACAACAGCTGCGTCCCGGGGCTATGTACATCTTTACACCCAACATGTACAACAGGCGCACCTGGGAGCCGATCTTGATTTTTTAACCGGAGGCAGTGGCAGCAAGGTTACCAAAGATTCTCATTAACAAATACTATTTTAAGAAAACGGGGGCATTATAAATACTAATGTCATGTTAATAACAAAATGGCGTATAGTATCGGGAAACGTGAAACGATAAACGCGGGTTATTCACGATTCACTTAACACTAATAACACAAGCATGAACTTTGAAGGCAAAGTAGCGATCGTAACAGGTGCGGGACAAGGGATCGGATACGAGATCTGCCGGCAGCTGGCAGAACAGGGCGCCCGGGTCATTTTAAACGATGTGGCGCCGGAGCTTTCGGAAAAAGCAGCAGCGCAGCTCAATCAGCAGTATCCCGGCCGTGTATATCCGGTTCCCGGCGATTGCAGCAGCACAGCCATTATCAGCCGGATGGTTCAATATGCTGTTGAAACATTTGGTCAGTTGGATATTGTGGTGGCCAACGCGGGCATTACCCTTTTTGGCAGCTTTCTTGATTATACCCCCGAAGCATTCGCAAAAGTAATGCAGGTTAATCTGGGCGGATCCTTCTTCCTGGCGCAGGCCGCCGCCAATCAAATGAAAAAGCAGTCCGGCGGCTCCATTCTGTTTATGTCTTCCGTAACCGGCCATCTGGCACATAAAGGGCTCGCCGCCTATGGTATGAGCAAAGCCGCACTGGAAATGCTGGCGCGCAATTTAGTGATCGAACTATCGCAATATGGTATCAATATCAATAGCATCGCCCCTGGCGCAACACTTACAGAACGCACCACTATTGATAAAGACTATGAAAGTGTTTGGAAAAAGATAACGCCCGGAGGCCGGCCGGCAACCGTGGCCGACATTGCCAATGCCGCACTGTTCCTGGTACATGAAAACGCCCGGCACATCAACGGGCAAAATATTGTTATTGATGGCGGGTGGACAAGCGTTGGCATTCAGCCCGATTAATGCTGGAAAATAAAAAAATGGACATACTTGTTATTGGTATAGAGCATATCCATTATAATAAACCCGTTAAGTCATCACCTCAGAAGCATATTGGTGGCTCAAGTTCAACTAGCAACGGCACATCCGCAAATCAAAATAGTGATATTGTTTTAGGGCACGAACAGCATCAACTATTCCGGAAAATGCAAAATTAGGCAATTCACAGCATAACTCAACAAACAGTGAGTTATGAATCTAATTGTATGAATTACAATTAAATAAAACTTCACTATCTATAATTTATTTAATATAAAAATCAACTATGATTCATAAACATTTACAAAAAATACGATTTACATCAAAACATTTTCAATTTCTCTAAAATTGGAATTGTCCGAAAACAAGGAACTTTGTGCTGTATTTTAGGAGATATGAAAACCAGGAAGATTCAGGGGCCCATAAGGGATAAGCAAAAAACAATGCAAAAACTACTGCAGGCAGTAGGAAGTATTTTGCAGAGCGAAGGACATAAAGGGTTAAAAGTCAGTAAAATAGCCGACAGGGCTAAAGTAGACAAGAAATTGATTTACAACTATTTTGGAAGTCTTGACGGATTAATCGACTGCTATCTCCGGGAACACGATTTCTGGAAGCGAACCGACGACAATTTAAAGGCCCATCCCGTAACCGATATCACCATCGAACTAATGAGCGGTATCTTCAGAAACCAATTTGATTTTTTAGAGCATTCACACGAAATGCAAAATATAATTCTTTGGGAGCTGAGTGAATATAACCGGCGGCTTTCAGAGATATTGGATGAGCGGGAGCGCTTCGGAGAACGCGTGTTTCAGCTTTCTGATAAATATTTTGCGGGCACACCGGTAAACTTCCGGGCCGTAAATGCCTTATTGGTTTCTGCAGTGTACTACATCGTACTGCACAAACGATATAACAAAAACACGCTTTGCAGTATTGATGTAACCACCCCTGAGGGAAAAGACCAGATCCTTGAAGCAATTGATCAGGTCATCAAATGGTGTTACGCAGAAGCAGATAAATCAAAAAAGGCAACCGCCAAAAAAATTACTCCGGTACCGTAAAACCGTATTTCCGGTACACTGCTTTTGCAGCGTCGGTTTTTAAAAAACTGATAAAATCTTTTGCTGCCTGCTGGTGCGGCGCATTTTTTAATATACCCGCCATATAGGTGGCCGTTATATTTTCTTTATCAGGGATCGGGATCAATGCAATCGGATGGCCGATCAATTGCTGGTAGTAAGCTTCAGAATACCACACCGGCCCTGCATTGCATTTTTCATTAAGGATCCACAAGGGCGTTTGCCGGTGGTGGATCTGCGTCAGCAGGGTGGTCCCCCTGCTTACCTTCTCCTTCATGATTGCATTCTGCAGCGCCGCCCCTCCCGCTTTAACATAGGCCGCTTCAATGCGTTTTCCGATACCCTCAAATTCAGGATTAGGCATTGCCACCCTTATGTCACTTCTTGCCAGATCCTTCAGGCCTGCAACCCGTTTCGGGTTTCCTTTTTGAACCATTATCGCCAGCTTGTTGTAGGCGTATGCCATCGTATCGGAAAAAGCTTCGGTCATCTGATCGATCCTTGTTTTGCCTGCAGTATAAATATCGGGCTTCAATGTGATCCGCATATTGCCCACTGTTAAAGAACCGCCTTCGATCTGCTTTGCCAAAATGCCCGGAGGAAGCGTTTCAGCGAACACCCGAATGTACTGTGGATACATTTTTTTAAATGCTCCCAGCAACTCATCAACACACATAAATTGATTTCCTGCAAAAAATAATACCAGCTGCGGATCGTTAATATCTCCGAAAAAATCGGGCACATTGTCTATCCCCGGTACCGTAAACATAACGCTGCTCTCCGGAGGCTGGTTCCAGGGCGGATCAAAACGATGGTCCTGTGCGTTCAGTCCCGCCAGACAGGTAAAACTCAAAAACATCAAAATACCGATTCTTTTCATTTATTTACTTTTAAATACGATCCAAACCCTTCCGTCTTAGCAACGTTCCGGCAAGTTCTTTAATTACATTAACACTCCACTGACGTACCTCATCAGGGTTTAATAACCGCCCAACCTTCTGCCTGCCGCAGGATCAGCTCCCCGTTACCGCTGGGCACCACCCCTATGAACGGGTAGATCTGATTCCGTTCAATTTTTCGCTCTTTCAGGGTATTGGCACATTGCACAACAATTACCCCCCGGTCTACCAGGCTCTTTAACTGGTCTTCATATTTGCTTCCTTTAACATAGGCATCTGTTCCACCGCTAAACGCGATCAGTTCCGCCTTCAGCTTGCCTTTTAATCTTGGATCATCCAGCGCATTGGTAAGATTCCGTAATACCTTTTCAATGATCTTGGGATCGCCATTGTCCATTTGATAAATGACATGGTACAATTTCTTTGTTGCCTGCGCACCCGTGAAGCTGCTGTTTTTTTGCTGCACCGGAGTCAGATCCTGTGCGGTAACCCCCACGGCCAATGTAATCGTAAAAGCAAGCAGTAAAATTTTTTTCATTGTATTTAATTTAAAAGTTGATCGTAAATCTCGTAAAAACAAATCACATCATTTTTATTTGTTTTGAACAGCAGCCTGCGCTAACTGGATGGGACCAAAAGGTCCGTATTTATGCTGCTGCGCTGAAAAACTGTCTACGTAAGGTCCATAGGGCACGTCCACCGGTTTCTTGCTTAAAACCAACCAGTCGGCACTCTGGTCAAATTTGGGCCTTGCCTGGCTTACAATAAAAGCTGCCACGTCCCAGGCCGCTTCATCAGACAATTGCGGATCCTTGTAAATGGTACCCAATGGCATATTATTTTTCACAAAACCGGCCATGCTCCCGATCCGGAATAAGCCCGCTCCGTCATTAAAACTATTTTGCCCCCATAAAGGCGGATACACGTACCCGGTCGCATCGGTATTCGGTAAGCCGGCGCCATCCGCCCCATGACAGCGTTCGCAGGTAGCCTCATAAATAATGTGGCCTTTTTGCGGGTCGGCCGCGCGGTCCAGGGGCTTCAGTTTTGCAAGAGAAGTACCCTTGTACGCTTTTCCTTTCGGGACCCCATCCCCCACCCATTTTATATAAGCATATATGGCCTGCATTTCAGGGGAAGATTTACCCAGCGGTTTTCCATTCAGGCTTCTTTCAAAACAGTCATTGATCCGCATATAAATATCCTGCACGCCGTTATTGCGCGCCCGGTATAGCGGATAGGTAGAAAAAACTTTTCCGAAATTATTCCCAAAAGGAACGATCCCCCCGTTGAGATGACAGTTCTGGCAGTTCATACCATTGGTAATGGCGGCAACTGTTCCTTTTGGCCCCAGGTAATAAGATGTGTTAGCGATCAGCTGGTACCCATAGCGGATCTGTTTCCCCTCTTCCGTATAATCGGGGATCTGGTAATGATTCCATCCCCACCAAACAGTGTCGGGCACCACAGGCATAACCGATTCCCGCTGTTCGTCTTTCGCATCATCACGCCTGCACCCATTCTCAAACAATACGATAATTGCCAGGGATAAGAAAATCAGAGCCGGAACCAGGAATATCCTCATTTTGTTTTTTATTTCTGATACAAAGCTACGCACAATGAGGTCTTTTAAGTTATCAACAAAAGCAATTGGCCATAACTTCAGGTTATAGCAATTTATATTACAATTCGTTTTTCAGCGCTTTTACACTTCCCCCTCTAACTGTTCCTTATACTGCTGCAGATGCGTTTTAACGGCATCGCTGACCGCGGGATAGGCTATATCCTTATATTTTTTCAGGGTTTCCAACAGGATATCCGCCACCAGGTAGCGGCAAATATCCTTATCGTCTGCCGGCAACGCATACCAGGGCGCGACATCGGTACTGGTATGTCGTATGGCCTCCTCGTAACAGTGCATGTAGTCGTTCCAATGCGCCCGTTCCGACAGATCGGCTACTGAGAACTTCCATTGATGTTTTCCTTTCTCCAGCCGGCGCAGCAAACGGACCCGCTGTTCCTCTTTACTCAGGTGTAAAAAGAATTTGAATACAATAGTACCATTGTTCACCAGATGCTCCTCGAAATTATTAATTTGTTCGAACCGTTTTTTCCAGAAATTTTTGGGCAGATCCGTTACCGCCTTTATCCCGGGCATCCGCTCATTCAATAGATACTCAGGGTGTACCCGCGTTACAAGCACATTCTCATAATGCGTTCGATTGAACACGCCGAATTTTCCCTTTTCCGGCAGCGCAACGGCATGCCGCCATAAATAGTCGTGCTGCAGCTCCAGGGTTGTTGGCGTTTTAAAGCTGTTCACCACCACACCCCGCACATTAAATTCTTTAAACACTTCCCGCACCAGGCTATCCTTTCCCGCCGCATCCATTCCCTGCAAACAAACCAATACGGCATATTTATTATGTGCGTACATTTTATCCTGCAAGGCACTCAGCTCAACCCGTATTTTTTTCAGGCGGTTCTTTGCTTCTTCCCGGCTGATCACATCCCCGATGCTGGCAGGGTAATGCTCCAACTTAAAATCGTTTCCGGCAACAAATAATTTCTTTGCGTTTTTTTTCATACAGCGATTATTGATGATCATTGAAGATAAAAAATATTTGCTAAGTTTCGCGCGGCGCTGCAGCGATGCAGCGGCGGTGCAGCGGCGCAAGCGCTAAGGGTCTAAAATCTGTGAAAATCAGAAGAATCTGTGAGAAAAAAAAGTTATGATTCCACCGCATCCACCCCCTTCCTGTTATTCCGCTTTAATAAAACGGCATGCAAAACAAGCGTGAGGCTAATAATGGTGAAACCCAGGTAGAAGCCCTGGTTCAGCGTTTTATTCTCTTTCAGAATTACAAAAGCCATCAGGATCCCATAAAGCGGCTCCAGGTTATACGACAGGCTTACGGTAAAAGCCGATAGTTTTTTAAGCGCATTCATCGAAAACTGAAAAGCGATCACGGAACAGAACCATGCCAATACCAGCAGCCATAAAAAATCGGTCAGCGAGGGCAACAAAGTATTCACCGGGAACAACTTTAAATAAAGGGGCATGATCGCTGATAAAGTAATAAATCCCCCTGTCATTTGCCAGGTCAGTACCGTTTGCATATTGGTGCGCTTCATTGAAAATTTAAGGAGGATGGGAAAAAGTGCTGCAAAGAAAGAAGAAATAAAACCAAGTGTAATGCCCAGTTTGAACCGCGCATCAAAATGAAAGATGAGGTAGATCCCGAATACGGAGCACATGCCCAACAGCAACTCTTCTTTTTTAATCGGCTGACGCGAAAGCAAGGGCTCCAGGATAGCAGAAAAAAAACCAACGGCAGACAAACAGACCAACCCGATCGATACATTTCCATATTTAATGGATGCATAAAACAGGACCCAATGAACGGCAGATAAAAAGCCAATGCCCCCTATCTTTAACGCTTCCTTCACCGGAATCTTTTCAAGCTTTCCGGTTACGCTCATTAGTACCCACAACGTAACCGCAGTAATAAGCAGGCGGTACCAAACCAGAAGCCCCGCGTTCAATGAAATGAGCTCCCCTAAAATACCCGTAAACCCCGCCAGTAAAACCGCTATATGTAATTGTAAAAATGCTTTTTTCATCCGGAGCGCAAGCTAATTAATTTACTTTGCCGGCAAACATTCATTCCTGTATTTTTGTCAATAACAAGCGTTAGCAACCTTTGGGGGCCAACCACAAAAAACAGATCCATGCAAATAAAAGTAAGTTCTGAGATCGGATTATTAAAAAAGGTTTTGGTGCATAGCCCGGACAGTGGCATTGGCAAAGTGATCCCCTCAAAAGCACAGGACTGGCTTTTTGAAGATATTGTGCACCTGGAAACCATACGGAGAAAGGAATACGATTATTATACCAAACTCCTCCTCTACTTTTTAGACCCCTCCCTCATCAGGGGAAAATTAAAAGCGATCGACACCCCTGAAAAAAATTATGATTTTTACAAACCGGGCAAAAAAGGATTTCATAATTCAAAGAACGTTATAGAAATACAGGTGCTGCTGTCGGACATTCTTAAAGATGGCGCTATTAAACAAAAGCTGGTCGCCTCTGTATGCGCTATTGAGAACTGTTCCTATGCAACCCAGGAATTATTGTTGAAACAAGATGCAGAAGAGCTTGCCAAAATATTTATCAGCGGAACGGGAAACAACCTGGATATGCTGTTTCCTCCCGTTCCCAATTTTATTTTTACAAGAGATATCGGCATCGTGATCAATGACCACATTCTACTGAACAAGCCGGCCAAAAAAGCCCGGCTGCGCGAAGCATTACTGATGAAATATATTTTCTTTAACCACCCGTTGTTTAAGGATTATACAAACAAGATCATAGAGCTGGCCGATAGCCCCTATCACTTTTTGCTGCCGGTAGATGCGGACCAATACAATGTTACCCTGGAAGGTGGCGATGTGATGGTTGTAAGCAGCAATCATGTTGTCATCGGCATCAGCGAACGCACTAGTATGGCCGCAGCCCACCAGGTAGCTACCCTGCTTTTCAAAAAAAATATTGTTACTAAAGTATCCCTGGTGCAGATCCCCCAGAAAAGGGAATACATGCACATTGACACGATCTTTACCCAAATAAAAAGAGACACCTGGGTAATGCTGGGCTCGTTTTCCAAAAAGCGCGCAAAGGCGGCATTGGGCGATGCCATTTTAAAAGCCATTGAGGAGCAGCAGCCCGGAACGGCAACCACGATCATACAGTTCAGGAAAAACGATATAACGAAACCTGTTTATTTCAATAGCCTGGAAGACCTGCTGATCGATATCAGCAAAAAAGACCTGAAGGTAAAAGGAAAGGTAAAGATCATTCATTCCGGAAATGATGAGTTTCCCTTTGACCTGCGGGAACAATGGACCGACAGCTGTAACCTGCTGGCGCTGAAAGACGGCGTGGTAGTAGGTTACGACAGAAACGACAAAACCCTTGAGGCTTTCCGTAAAGAAGGATTCCGCATTATTGATGTAAAAGAACTGCTGCCGCAACTGGAGAATGGCAGTCAGTCCATAACTGCACTAAAAAATATTTTCATAACCATTCCTTCAGCGGAATTATCAAGAGCCCGGGGCGGCTTTCATTGCATGAGCATGCCCCTGCTCCGCGATGACATTTGATCACAAGACAATAGCAGCAAACAGATGCAAACGACATCCCATTTACTAATGATACGACCCATTGCCTTTGGGTTCAATAAGGAAACCGCCGTTAATAATGCTTTTCAGAAAGAAGGAACCGATTGGAACGTAAATGAAAAAGCACAGCAGGAATTCGATCAGTTTGTTGAGGCGTTGAAAGCGCAGGATATTGATGTACTGGTGGTTCAGGATCAACCGACGCCTTATACTCCTGACGCCATCTTCCCCAACAATTGGATCTCTATGCACCCGGACGGGCAGGTGGTTTTATACCCCATGTTTGCCCCCAACCGCCGGGCAGAACGAGACAAGGGCGTGACCGACAAACTAAAAGAGCACTTTACTATTTACGCCACTGTTGATCTTACCGGGTACGAAAAAGAAGCCCGCTTCCTGGAAGGAACGGGCAGTATGGTTTTGGACCGGGTGCACCAGATAGCCTATGCCTGTTTATCGCCGCGGACAGACTCAAAAGTATTACTTGATTTTTGCGTTCTACTGGATTACACACCGGTCTTCTTTCATTCGGTCGACAAAAAAGGCGCGCCGATTTACCATACCAATGTAATGATGTGCATCGCCGATAGTTTTGCGATCATCGCAGACGAAACGATCCGCGATGCAGCAGAACGCGCCCGTGTTTTAGAATCACTCAAAGAGAACGGTAAGGAAATTATATCGATAAGTATTGCCCAGATGGAGCAGTTTGCGGGCAATGCGCTGCAGGTCAAAAACAAAAAAGGCCAACGTTTTTTAGTGCTGTCAGACAGTGCATACCGGGCATTAACCCCTCAGCAAATTAAAACCATTGAAGCCGTTAATCCCATCCTCCATTCCCCGCTGGATACTATTGAGCAAAATGGCGGCGGCAGCGCCCGGTGTATGATTGCAGAGATCTTTTTGCCGCAACAAAGCCACTGAGCTGTTTAAATTTCGAACATTAAAACTTTCAAAACCATTAAGGCGTTTAGTACATTGAGATAGCGGCTTAACGATCTTAATTCTTAATGGTTTTTAGTCCCCTCTATTCAACGTCTTTCGCAGCCCTTCTTCAAAAGAAACCGGTCTGTAACCCAGTATCCGCCTGGCTTTTGAAATATCCAGTCCGCTTTTTAAAGGGCGTTGTGCCAGTTCGTTTAATTCTTTCGTATGTATGGGTTGCAGATGGTGTTGCGTTATTCCGATAAATTCCGCCACCCGCAGCGCCATCTGGAAGGGTGTAGCCACCTCATCCCCGCATAAATTAAAAATACCGGTAGCGCGCTTTTCTATGATTGCCGCAATGCCCTCTGCAAGGTCTTCTGCATAGGTAGGCGTTCGCTCCTGGTCGTCCACCACACGGAATAATGCGTTTTTACGCAGCTTATCTGAGATCATTGTCAAAAAACAATTTCGTCCGTGCAGGGGCTTGCCATAAACAAACACAGTGCGTACAATTGCCCAGTCGTAGCTATATTCCTGCACCGCTTCCTCGGCTTCCAGTTTGGTTCTGCCGTAATAGCTCAGCGGACTTGCAGGATCTTCTTCTTTGTGCATTCCTTCCTCCCCGTTAAAAATAAAATCGGTGGAAAGAAAGATGAAAAAACTTTTATGATCCGCAGCATTCAGCAACAGCTGCACCGTACCTGCAACATTCGTTTCATAGGCTTCCGCCTGGTTGCGTTCGCAATCATCCGGCTTACTCATAGCACCAGAATGTACCACAACATCCGGTTGAACAGTCTCAAATACCTCCAGCACTGCATAGGGATCCGTAAAATCCATTTGCCGGAAATGATACCCCGCCGCTGCAAACGAAGACAGATCCCCATTTTTAGAGGAAGCATACACTTCATGCCCCGCTTCCAGTAATTGCTGCACCACATAACTGCCCACAAGGCCGTTCGCGCCCGTTACTAAAATTTTCATGCTGCAATATTAAGGATTCAGCAGTTACAAGTTTCAGATCTCAGGTTCCTGCCGCTGCGTTATGCATTCAGTATTTCGCCTCCGTCAAAATACTTTTAACGAATTTTAACCTTATATAAATTGAGGAATTGTATATTCGTTTCCTCTAAAGAAAGAACCCATGTTTTCGATATTAACCACCTATCTCTACCAGCATAAAAAACTGGCATTACCCGGAATCGGCAATTTTGAATTACAGCCCAAATCCGCTTCGGTAAGTTTTGATACCGTGGCTGCTCCCGGCTGGGACATTATTTTTTCGGAAAATAAATCGGTCACCGCTGCTGATAATCCGGATAGTTTTTATGAACTGCTGGGGGCAAAAGAATCTTTGTCCGGCGCAAACGCGCAACAGCAATTTGAAGAATTTGCGCGCAACCTGGTGGTGAAGCTTAATGACAATGAAAGAATAGATTGGGAAGACGTGGGCGTTTTTGAAAAACCTGACTACCACATCCACTTTACTCCTAAAACACCTGCCACGTCTCTCTTTAATAATGTAACAGCGCAAAGAGTGATTCGCGAACATGCTGATCATCAGTTGCTGGTTGGCGAAAAAGAAACTACTAAAAATGCGGCGCTGGAACAGATGCTGTGGGAAGAACGCTCCAATAAACGCAAAACAATCACCTGGATAATAGTCGGTGCCGTTGCAGTTATTGCGGCTGTCTTTTTTTTAAAGAACGGCTGTGCTGCAGGCAACCAACAGCCTGTTGCCGCACAAAAACCGGCAGCTACCTATAAGTTAAAATAGCACCTACACCTGCCGGTGATCCCGGCTGATCTTTTTAAAAAGGAAATAGATCCCAACGGGGATTATATTAAAAATAAGTACCGCAATTATAGCGAGCACTTTTAAATGCGGCGGCAGTAATTTGTCGCGAACAATCATCCGTATCCCGCACACCACGATCCCTGCATATAAAAGCATTATCAGAAAAATGAGACCTGGGGGCATATCGGAACCGTATTAATAATGGCTAAAAGAAAAACCGTCTCAAATATAAATGAGACGGTTTATTTTGGTGCCCGGGACTGGATTCGAACCAGCACATCCTTGCGAACGCTGCCACCTGAAGACAGTGCGTCTACCAATTTCGCCACCCGGGCGGGGGTGCAAATATAGAAGAAAAATTGAAAACTCAAACAAATTGTTTTATAGTCTTGATTGGATTTAAAATATTTTTTGGTCGGATTCCCCGCTACTTACTTTTTCAAGAAAGGATTGAAGCAAAAATAAAAGCCGCACTGATAAAGATCAGTGCGGCTCCAACTATCATTAAAAAATTTAAATAATATCCATCGCCTTCACAAAGAAAGTCGTCACAAACGGCAGTATAAGCGTTAACCAGGGCCAATGCGTAAAAATAGCGATCAAAAGCGCCGCGGTAGAAATAAAAAATAATATCCACATTAACCCTTTATTCTTTGTACCTTCTGCCATTGTTAAATAATTTTGCACAAAAATAAGGGAACATGCTTATAATAAAAAGATTATGCTTCGGTTTTTTAACCGCGAAATTTTTTGAAGAAAATTGCCCTTTTTTTTGAACGTGTATCAAATACACATTATCTTTATCCGAAATAGTAACGATCTGGCCGAACCAGTTTCCTGCCGTACGTTGGAAAACAGAAATTCATGAAAATTCAGTTTAATATCAGCTTTCACACAAGATATGGAGAAAGCTTATGGATCAGCGGAGACTGCAAATCACTGGGAGCAAATTGCCCTGTGCCCATGTTGCCGATGAAATATGCTTCTTACGATTACTGGAGCATTGAAGTAGATCTGGATGATTCCTGCCTGGAGCGGCCGCTCTCCTACGGATACATTTTTAAAACCCTGGATGGCGAAACAATTTACGAACAGAAGCATTGCCGGCAGCTGTTCCTGCCCAAAGAAGGAGCTGCTCCCCTAAGTGTTTACGATACCTGGATGGCAACCAGTGCCATCGAAAATACGTTTTATACCGCGCCTTTTAAAGAAGTGTTTTTGCCGGCGCAACGCAATGATCCAGGAAATTATTTAATGGGAGAAGCTTCCCACACATTTGTTATAAAGGCACCCCTGCTAAAGGAAAATGAAGCGGTTTGCTTATTGGGCAATACCGAGGAGCTGCATCACTGGAAAACAGAGGCACCTCTTATAATGGAAAAACGGGGCGACAACTGGATAACCGCAGTTACACTACCAAAAAACGTTTTGAGTTTTCAATACAAATACGGCATCTTTAACACGGAAAAAGAACAGTTCATCTGTTTTGAGGAACTGGAGAACCGGTTTTACAATCAGCCCTCCCAGCCAGGCAATAAAGTGATCCTGCAGGACGGATTTATCCGTTTACCCAATAACGGCTGGCGCGGTGCAGGTGTTTCTATTCCCGTGTTTAGCCTCAGAAGCGAGAACGGGCTGGGTATTGGCGAATTTAACGACCTGAAACAATTGGCCGATTGGGCCCATGAAACGGGATTAAAATTGATCCAGATCCTTCCGGTAAACGATACGACTGCTACTTTTACCTGGCGGGACTCCTACCCTTATGCCGCCATTTCTGCATTTGCCCTGCACCCCATCTATCTGAATATTGAATCCGTTGCAGGCGCCGCAGATCCAGTGCTTACAGCAGAACTGGCGACTGAAAAAAAACGGTTAAACACCTTTACCGCCATTGATTACGAAGCGGTATTGAAGACAAAAATTGCCCTGTTAAAAAAGATCTTTGAACACTCCGGAAAAGCCCAGCTGAAAACAACTGATTACAAGGCTTTTTTTAAGATCAACCAGCACTGGTTACAACCTTATGCCGTGTTTTCTTACCTGAGAGATAAATATAAGACCGTAGATTATTCCAAGTGGGACGATCATGCAGCTTATTCAGAAGCGGCCACAGCGGCACTTTTTAAAAACAACCCCGTAGTTGCATTCTACTGCTTTCTGCAATACCACCTTCATCTGCAATTAAAAGATGCAGTTGCCTATGCGCATAAAAAAGGAGTGGTCATTAAAGGAGACATCCCGATTGGCGTTTTCCGTTACGGAAGCGATACCTGGACGGCCCCGGAGCTTTATCATATGGGATTGCAGGCTGGCGCTCCGCCGGATGATTTTGCCGTGAACGGGCAGAACTGGGGTTTTCCGACCTACAACTGGCAACGCATGCAGGAGGACCAGTTTGCCTGGTGGAACAGTCGCTTTAAGCAAATGAGCCACTATTTTGACGCCTTCCGCATTGATCATATTCTTGGGTTTTTCAGAATATGGAGTATTCCCTTGACATCGGTTCAGGGGATCATGGGTTATTTTGATCCGGCCATTGGAATTGCAGCCGATGAATTTCATAAAAGGGACCTTCAGTTCAGTGAAGACCGCTTTTGCCATCCCTTCGTGAATAATATAGTGTTGGGGCAGGTATTTGGGGATAATGTTGCGGCTGTAAAAAGCCAGTTCTTTCGCACCGAGAACGGGTTTGATTATGCTTTCCTTCCCGAATTTGATACGCAGCGAAAAATAGAAAGCTGGTTTATGCATCATCCCGTTCCTCAGGAACAACCGGATCTCAGGGAAGAGCTTTTTCAGCTCTTGTCGAATGTTTTATTTTTAAAACAGCAATCCGGCGATACTGTTTTTTATCACCCCCGCTTCGATCTGCAAAAAACGATCAGCTTTCAGGCATTGCCTCATGATCAGCAGCAAAAGCTTATAGAATTGTACAATGATTATTTTTTCAGAAGACAGGATGCCTTTTGGAGAAAGGAGTCGCTAAAAAAACTACCGCAATTAAAAGCCGCAACCAACATGCTCATCTGCGGTGAAGACCTGGGCCTGGTGCCTTCCAGCGTACCGGAAGTAATGCAGGGGCTGGGCATTCTGAGTCTGGAGATCCAGCGCATGCCCAAACAATCGGGAATCCAGTTTTTTGATCCCGCAAACGCACCTTATCTTTCCGTTGTATCCCCGTCTACCCATGACATGAGCACCATTCGCGGCTGGTGGGAAGAAGACCGGGCGATCACCCAAAATTTTTATACCAACGCCCTGCGCCTGCAGGGAGATGCGCCGGTTTATTGTGAAGACTGGATCAACCGGGAAATTGTAAAACAACACCTGAGCTCGCCCGCCATGTGGAGCATTTTCCAGTTGCAGGACCTCCTGGGCATGGATGAACAGATTCGCCGGGAGCACCCTGCAGAAGAGCGGATCAATATCCCAGCAAACCCGCAGCACTACTGGCGTTACCGCATGCATCTGCCCCTGAGCGCACTGCTGGACAACACCTCTTTTAATACCCTTTTAAAGAAAATGGTTGATGAAAGCGGACGCTAGTTGCAATTGGGCACCTATTTTTGCGGAGTGAAAAATGTATTGATCCGACCCGTTGAAGCAAGCGACAATGCTTCACTTGCCGAAATAATCAGGAACGCTTTTTTGGATTTTGGCGCCCCCACAAAGGGGACTGTCTTTGAAGATCCCACTACTGATAACCTGCATGGGCTTTTCTGTGCAGCAGGAGCTGTTCTGTGGGTAGCCGTAACCGGCGAAACCCTGCTGGGGTGTTGCGGAATTTACCCAACAACAGGACTTCCCGATGGATATGCCGAATTGGTTAAATTTTACCTCTCGGCGGCCGCCCGTGGAAAAGGCGTCGGAAAACTCCTGCTTACTAAAAGCCTGGAAGCTGCAGCAGCGTTGCATTATAAAGGTATATACCTGGAAAGTTTGCCACAATTTGATACAGCAGTAGGCATCTATGAAAGGCTCGGTTTCCGAAAACTGGAACATCCGATCGGCAATTCGGGGCATACGGGGTGTACCATCTGGATGGCAAAGGAGCTTTAAGGGAGGGATACTAGAGACTCGATGCTGGATATTGGATGCCGGGTATGGGGGAGCAGGAATCTGTAAGAAAAAATATTGAGCAACATTTATGAATGCTTATAGGGCTCACAGATCATGTGAATTGTCACAAAAGATTTTTAAATCAGGCTCCGCGTAGCTTTTACGAGCTGCTCCTCCAGACCGCCTTATTTTTTTACTTTCCGATATTGCTGGTAATAATCCGCCAGAATAGTGCTCACCATGGGCTGATAAACGGTCCAGAAAAAACTTTTGCGTTGTGTTTTATCCAACCGGTTCCTGAATAAGAATTTCAACTCTTCAATCCCTTTAAAGTAGGATGAAGTAAGGGTTATCGGGTTATCACAAAAATCACCGGAGAAATACCAAAACTGATAATCCTTACCCTGATGCGATTGAATGGCCGGAAAAGTTTCGGGTATGCCATTCTTTTGCAGCAGTTTCCTTCCGGCGGCGTTGGGATGAATGACGAACCTTGCATTCACTTTATTCATTGCAGTATCCGCCACAATGATATCAAACCAATAGGGATAATTAAATTTTTCGGGAAGGCCATACTTTTCTCTGGATGCACGTTCCGTAATGATTTCCGGGATCGGAACAATCAGCTGGTGCCCCTGCTCCAATATTTCAATCGTGTTATCTTCTTTCACAAAAACGATCCCTTCCCCTTTAAAGGGCCACTGATTATTATGCTGCGCTTTATACCCGTTAATCAACCAATGGGGAATATCTTTATTTTTTACAGTATCAAGAATATCGAAGTAGCGTCCGATCCATCCGGTCCATTTTAAAGAAAACAGTTCCTCAAAACGGTATCGTTCTGCACTGGCTGAGGGCGATCCGAAGGTGTTAAATTCGGCCATTATTAATTTCCGCTTTTGCTTCATTTTGGATAAAAATTCAATATCCTGAGCACTGAGACCGCCGTAAACAATACCCGATCGTTCCGCAATATTTGATTTTCTGTACCACTCATTATTATAGATCCCGTACTCATCGGCAATATAGGCCATATCTGCATCATTGCTCAGTCGCTCCAGCAGCGGTTCATCAAACCGCTCCAGTCCTTTTATCCGAAACTGTTCACTATCCTTCGGAAAAAAACCGAAATAGTCATTGTCAACGGAATAGGATTGCACTGCATTTTTTGTGTACCGGTAATGGTTTAATATCCAGGTAAGCGATGTATGCTCCTGCCCCGCCGGATTCAATACCGTTTTATCAATAATGGCTATAACCAGCTCCTTCTTTGGTGTCAGGAGCCAAAACAGCCACATAAATAAAGGGATCAAAAGCAAGACCCAGGGAAAAAAATATGCAAGCCGGCTTCTCTTCATGGTATTAATTTAAAAACGTCTGATATAGCCCACTCCCATCTGGATCTGGTTGCCCCAGGTAGCGGGCTGAAATTCCTGGTTAATGATAGAAAAATCGGCGGTGATAATATTGCGTTTTATCGCATGCCTGAAATCGATACCTGCTTTATAGGTCTTTAATTTATAATTCGTATTTAACTGCGCCACCAGCGAGCGGTCGTCGGGTGAAATGCCCGTGCCCACTGTAGCGCCGATATAGTCATCGGCCCCGCCGAAATAATAACGGCACAACAGACTGTAGGATTGCGACAGGCTGCTGTTGGAGGGCACGAGGTAGGTTCTGGCGCCAAACAGGAAATTGCTGTAGTATTTACCCAAATAGGCGGTAAAGATCTCCGTTGATGACGTAAAATAAAGATGCCGGATCCCCAGTTCTGCTTCAAAACTTTTGGGCAGATTGGCGTATACAGAAAGCCCGGCCCTCCACTTGGGGAATACACCCACGTTATTGGAGTACCCCGCGTTCACATATAAATAAAATGTTTTTGAGATCCTTGGGTAGGCATCCATTTCAAACTGCAGGCCGTTCTCACGGAACCGGTTGGCATAGTTAACCCGCGCAATAACCGTTCCTATGCCTGTTGTACGACCGTAATCAATACTGGCCAGGTGCCAGGGGTCTGAAAATTGTTTATCAAAATGAACATAATCATAATAAATACCGATGCGGTTTACAGAGCGATCGTCTCTTATACGATTAGCCAGAGTAAGCGCTTCCGTATTTTTCTTATTTTCTTTTATCAGCCGGTCAGTGATCTTTCCGGCCTCCTCATACTGGCGCAACTGGGCCAGTACTTTTGCTTTGCGAATGAGCAGTTCGGGTGAATTGGGATGGTATTGCAGCCCCGCATCAGCCTTCCTCAAAGCCGCTTCATTGTTATCATTCCAATACTCCAGATCCGTATAAGCAACGGCAGCATCCTCATAGTCCGGCTGGTCTTTTAGTATATAATCGAAACAGGCACGTGCGCTATCCAGTTGTTTATCCCAGGTGTACAGGCGACCGAGAAAGACGCGAATATCAGCATACTTCGGACTGAGCTCCAACGCCTTTTTGCAATACGCTTTTGCCAGCGGATAATTCTTATTTTCAAAAGCAGCGTGCCGGGCCGCCTGGAACAAGCCGTCCGAAGTAGTAGTGTCCGTCTGCGAAAAAGCCTGCACGCTCAGCACAAGCAAAAACAATAATAAAAATGGTTTCATACGATAATAAAATATTTTAAGCTTTACTATTTACAGGTCATTTGCCCGGGGAGTAGAACGTATAGATAGAATCCGGGACCAATTTAGCGCCATTGAGTATCTGTAAATTCTTCTCCTTAAACCGATCGAATGCCCCGCTAAGCCGGTTCAGCAACTCCCTGGAATCATCTGCGGACAACCTTAGCCTGCTGTCAATATCAAAAAGCGTGTTATTATTAATCATGTTTTTTCCCTGCACAAAATCAATCAGGTCATTTTTATCCTGCATCATCGGGTAAGAATGAATATTCCTGAAAGCCCGCGAGGTGTCAAGCCCGGCGCCAATCCAGCTCACCAATGAAGGTGTGGCAAGCTGATAATTATTTTTAAGTAGTGTAAGTATCGAAGGCGTTACATCAAAATGCGAAGCGATCGCCGAAAACTTTGCCGAGCGGCTCAGCAATGGCGAATAAATAATGAACGGCACATGATAACGGTCTATCTTGCTGCCCAGCGGCAGTTCAGGCATCTGGTGGTCGCCCGTTATCATAAATATCGTGTTCGCATAATCCGGGCGCTGCGCGTAGGCCTTAAAAAATCCGCGCAGTGCATCATCAGTATATAAAACACTTGCATATTGCTTTGCAAAGGTCCGGGCTTTTTGCAGCTCGTCGTCAGACAAATGAAGTTCGGTTAACCGCTGCTCAAATCGTTTCAGATAAAGGTCTTCATCATTTACAATAAATGGACTATGCGTAGCTACTGTAAGCAATACCGACGCCTGGGGTGCAGCCTGTTGCTGCGGCCGGGAGTTAAGGTACCAGCGGAACAATTCTTTATCGCCGTAGCCCCAGGTAACACCGGAGCTTCCTGCCGGCAATTTTACATACCCCGGAGGGAAGCTTTTTATATCATAGATATTTCCAATATTGCTTTTATGCATAAAAAGATCCATGTTATCAAAATGAGCATCGCCCCCATAATAAAAAGAAGTGCTGTATCCGTTATGCTTCAGTAACGAAAGCAGGCTCAGATGCTGTGGCATGGAATCTCCTAACTCTGCAAACCCTCGTCTTCCAAAAGGAAGCGAGCCCAGCAAACTCGGCAGTACAGAGAAAGTACGCCCGGAGGTGCTGAGGCAGTTTTCCCAGTACAGGCTGGCATGTGAGAGTGAATCAAGAAAAGGAGTATAATTTCCCAGGCTTGCACCACTGTTCACAAATGCCCTTCCAAAGCCCTCTACTATGATGATGACTATATTGGGAGGGGTTGCCCCTTTATTAAAAAAGGGAGAAAGTACATTTGGGGTTTCATCTTTGTGCAAAAACGGATATTGCCCCTCATCCACATAGCTAAACTTCGTTAACGCTGCTGTACCCGGTGCATTGTCGTAATCACCCGAATAAGCGGCACTGTAAATATCCAGCAATATGGGTTCCGGATAAAAGTGCTCCATAGAACCCGTATAAAAATAATAGAGCTTATTTACCGATAAGTTATTGGCATATTCATTATTCAGGCGCAGCCGCG
Organism: Niabella sp.; assembly: GCA_017744795.1. Lineage (GTDB taxonomy): Bacteria > Bacteroidota > Bacteroidia > Chitinophagales > Chitinophagaceae > Niabella. The sequence continues at coordinate 23,045 of JAGIAQ010000057.1, forward strand.
ACGCCTTCAACGACGGTTTTAACGGCACCATTAGGATCAGCAGGATCACCAGCAGATAGGAAACCGTTTTGGAAAGGCGGATCCGGACCGGAAGTTTTTTCAGGGCCAGCGCAATGCCAACAAGCGCCAGCAACAGTACAATGATCACCCAAATGCTTACTCCAGCCGCGCCCACGGTTTGTTTTATATCCGCAATTTTATACCCCCACAGATCTCCCCCCAACAGGTTGAATGACACCTGAAAATATTGGATCAGCCCCAGTTGTATTATACATAACAAGGTACCCGCTATTATAAAAACGACGCTGGCCAGTTTCGGACGGATAAGATAACCCACCCAAAAAATAACATACAACAGGAACCCCGTTCCCAGGAGGAATGAGAGATCCTTAACGATCCCTGTAAGCAATACCGAAAAAAAGAATTCATTCCCATGATGAAGGATCGCATCATAAGTCAATTCAAAAAGACGCATTATTAAAAACAAACCCGCCAGCACCAGGAACCCGGGAACGAACGCCACGCAGGAGTCTTTGCTCTTTGCCCAAAAGCCTGTTTGTTTTTTAGTAGTAGTTGTTGGTGTCATGCTTATGAAATTGTTTTTTCAAAACCTTCTCTGACCATATCCCCCCAGGTATGTCTTTTCCTGACAACATTTAAAAAACCTTTCATACTGCTCCATACAATGAAAGGGTGAAAATTAAAAGGCTCGCTCAGGCTGGTCAAAAGCAACTTTGTTACATCCGTTTTCCGCTTATATTGATTATAGGTCTTTACTTCCATATAGATCGCAAATACGGAGTAGAGGTAGTTAAAGCTTACAATAACGGCCAGTAAAGGAAGAAAGATCTCCCAGTCCACAAAGCCTGCAAAAACCATTATCACAAAAGTCATAAATCCAAAAAACTCAATAATGGGGCCCATCATTTCAAAAAAGAACCAGTACGGATAACTCAGCATTCCCAGCAAACCATAGCGGGGATTAAAGAACATTTTCCGGTGCAACTTCAACGTTTCATAAGTACCCCTGATCCACCGGTTGCGCTGCCTTCCCAGCACTTTATAAGAAGTGGGCGCTTCCGTCCAGCACAGCGGATCAGGAATGTAGGTAACCTTGTAAGGCTCTTTACGCTCTTCCATATAACGCCGCATGCGCACTACCAGTTCCATGTCTTCCCCTACCGTTTTGCTGCTGTAGCCGCCGCAGGCAATTACAATTTCCTTATCGAAAGCACCGAAGGCGCCGGAGATCAGCAATAACCCGTTGAGCCGGCTCCAGGCCATCCGGCCCAGTAAAAAAGCCCGTATATATTCAAGCGTTTGCATCCGCGGCAAATATTCTTTGGGCAGTCTTACTTTTACAAGGCTTCCGTTTTGCACCACCGAGGAATTGGCGATCCGTATCACACCGCCGGAGGCGATCACCCGTTCGCTGACCCCTTCCATAAACGGTTTCACCATTTTCAAAATGGCATCCTGTTCTAATATACAGTCGACATCAATGCAAATAACATAGTCGTTACTGGCCATATTAATGCCCACATTCAACGCATCAGCCTTGCCTCCGTTTTCCTTATCAATGACCACGAGCTTTCTGAACACGGAACTGCGGCTTTTGTAAACGCCTTTAACAGGTTTAGTCGGGATCTGATGCGGTATAAAGAATTCGGTCTTTTCCAGCTGGTAAGTATCAATAAGCTGCTGCAGGCTGTCGTCCTTACTTCCGTCGTTGACAATAATTACTTCCAGATTGTAGTAATAGATAGACAACAGCGACCGCACATTATCGATAATCGTTAATCCCTCATTATAAGCAGGCGCTATAATAGTTACTGAAGGGGCATGCACCGAGGACGCAATAACCCGATAATCCGTTACTTCATTTTGATGCATGTATTTATTGGTTTCTCCGATGGAGATCACTCCAATAAATACATAAAATGCAAAAAGCAGCAGGGAGTAAATAAAGACACCCAGCGCCAATATCTGTACTATGTCAATAACCCAATTCATCTCTGGATCTCATAAATTAAATGGTTATAAATATCGCCAAAAGGTACAGGCTGTTCTGCGGCTTTCGCTTCCAGCACTTCCAGTCCCTGGCTGCAGCAATTGATCATTACCCGGCCGGCCCCCAGTTTTAAAAATTCATTTTCATTATCCAGTTCCTTTACCAGGAAGGGCAATTGCTCATCACCTGCAATAGCATTCAGGTTATTAAGGATATTGATTTTATTTCTGAGCGATTCTGTGGGGTAATGATCGCATAAAAGAGCCGCAGTTGTTTCGTTTGAGATTTCCCTTAATGTTTTCACTGCCTGATTCCTTATTTTTTCGTCTTTATGCTGCAGGCAATGCGCCACATCATCGTGCACTTCAAAGCATTGATAGATCTCGGCCAGCTTTAATGCGAATAACACTACCGTGTCGTTATCAGAGCGTAGCCACCGCGGGATGCCCGGCATCGGTTCGGGATTCAAAGGGCGCAGCTGTTCTATCAGGTTCAATTGCTGCCATTCAGACATCGGGTAAGTTAGTACATTCAGAAAGCGCAGACCGCCAAATCCGGAGAAGCTGAATAGTGCCGTCTGAGCCTCCCTTCGCACATAAATGTTACGATCATTTGTAAATTTAAATATCCGGGAATAGGAATCCTCCTGTTTCATCACCGACAACTCATTAATCCCCTTTACCTGTTCATACCACTTACGGCTGCGCAGCTTGCGCACGGACTCGTCCTTAAAGCCCAATTGCAGATACAGGTTAATTATATTATCTCCCAGGCTTCCCGAAACACTTTTTTTCAGATCCATCAAAATATCCACAGCAAACTGCCGCTTCACAGGGTTCTTGAAATGTTTGGTGAACTTTTCCGGGATGGCAGGCAGTTCCGCGCTGCCTTCATCCTCCTCTTCCTCCATCATCAGTTCACTCAGCCATTCCTCAAATCCATCACGAAAGGATTTTTGCTGAAAAAAAACCCGTTTCCTTTTATAAAGACTCCAATAGATCAACAGCAATAAAATAAGGATCAGGCAAACAAAAGCCCAGGCTGTCCGGTAAAGGGTATCCGGCCTTAGCAAATCGAAGAATGAATATAAAAGTGTCAATGCAATGCTGTTAGAGATGAATTTGAACGGCCTATAACCCCGGCCCGATATTGATCGAAGGAGCAAACCGCTTAATACGCACCTCCAGCTCCTTCAAACCAAAGGGTTTTACAACATAATCATCAGCGCCCAGTTGAAAAGCTTCTTCCACCGCTTTTTCCTGTCCCATTGCGGAAAATACAATTACGGGGATCCGTTTCTGCATCGATTTAACAGCTGTCAGCACTTCCAGTCCCGAAA